>NZ_JBFODR010000033.1:0-126711 GCF_040908425.1 Aeromonas sp. R2-1 | reverse complement strand
GTGCCGACGGCGGTGAGCGACGTCAACCTGACGGCGGCGAGCGAGAACAACCTGGTCCTCAATGGCAACGTCATCACCAACGACGTGCAGGGGGCGGATGGCGCGGCGGTGACCGCGGGCACCCTGAACGGGACCTACGGCAGCCTGGTGCTCAATGCCAACGGCACCTACACCTACACCCTCAACCCGAACGACGGTGACTTCAAGGCGCTGACCGGGGGCGGGGTGGGCAGCGAAGTGTTCACCTACACCCTGACGGATGCGGACGGAGACGTGAGCACGGCGACCCTGACCCTGACCATCAAGAACGACGATGACGGGGTGACCATCACCAACCTGACGCCCAAGGGCGAGGGCGGGGATGTGAAGGTGTACGAAGACGACCTGCTGGCGACCCGCGGCGAGAACGAATCGGCGGGGTCGGACAGCAGCAAGGAGTCGACCACGGTGACGGGGGACTTCACCATCAGCGCGCTGGACGGGGTGAAGACCCTGAGCGTGGGTGGCATCAACATCGTGGTGAACGGGGTGGTGGCGGGCTTCCCGCTGAGCGGGGTGACCACGCCGCTGGGCAACACCCTGACCATCACCGGGTACAACCCGGCGACCGGGCTGGTGAGCTACAGCTACACCCTGAACGACAACGAGGCGCACCCGACGGCGAACGGCAACAACAGCCTGTTCGAAGACTTCGCGGTGAGCCTGGTGGACAGCGACGGGGACTCGGCCTCGAACACCCTGAGCGTGCAGATCGTGGATGATGTGCCGACGGCCAACGATGATGCTGACAGTGCCACCGAAGGTGTGTTCACTCCGGTGACGGGTAATGTCATTACCGGGGCGGGTACCATCGGCGGCACAGCTGGTGCCGGGGTGGACGTCATGGGGGCTGATGGTGCGGCAATCAGCCAGGTCGTGAGCTCGAACGGCAATTCAGACAGTAATCCTGCCGGTGGATTCACTGTGACCGGGCTGTATGGGACGCTGACCATGGGGCTGGATGGCGAATACAGTTATACGCTCACGGCGGCATCGGTTCCCGTGGGGGCCTCGGAAGTATTTACCTACACGCTCAAAGATGGCGATGGTGATACGGATCCGGCAACACTGACCATCAATATTGCTCAGGATACCCGTGTTCCTGTATTGACCATCGGCAATGCGACGGTTGATGAGGAGGGACTGCCTGAGGGGACCGCTGCCAGTGGTAATTCGGAGATATTCAATGGCAGCTTCACCATCAACACCCAAGGTGAAAATCTGACTACCTTGACCATCGGTGGGCAGGCTTACAATTTGACCAGTGGCGGCAGTCAGACCTTGATCAACAATACGGAAGGAATGCTGACGGTAACCGGTGTCAGCGGCCCCACAGCCGGTGTCTACACGGTGAACTATACCTACACGCTCAAAGACAATGTGCTGACTCACAACGTTCAGGGCAACAGTGATACAGCGAATGGTCCGAGTTTCGTCGTGTCGGCTACGGATGCCAGTGGCGACAGTGGCACGGGTAACCTGCAGGTTGTAATCAGCGATGATGCCCCCATTGCCAATGCTGTTACCAATGCAGGCCAGGCGACTCAGGTGCAGAACACGAATCTGATGTTGATCCTCGATATCTCCGGCAGTATGGGTGATCCATCGGGCTATCAAGGCATGACTCGGATGCAGGTGATGCAGAAGTCCGCATTGGAGCTGCTGGACAAATACAGCGCCTACGGCAGCGTCATGGTCAATATCGTGACCTTCTCCACTTCAGCCGCCAATCCGACCGGGGTGTGGGTCTCGATCGATGTAGCCAAGGCGATCATCCTTGGCCTTACCCCCACTGACTCGACCAACTACGATGATGCGTTGAACGAGGCAATCAAAGCCTTTGGCGATACAGGTAAACTCGCTAATGCGCAAAATGTCTCTTACTTCATGTCGGATGGTTTGCCAAATGCCAGCTCGTTGAGCGGTACCCCCGCCACAGTTCCTGATGGCAACAACTCGCTTGGCGGTGGGAACGGGATCGATGGTGACGGCACGACACTGAGCGGTGAAACCAAGGACTGGGCTGATTTCCTGACGGCGAACAACATCAATTCGTACGCGCTCGGGATGGGCTCGGGAGCGACCCAGTCTGCACTGGATCCCATTGCCTACAACGGGGTCAGTGGTGCCAGCCCGGCGAATACTACCGCAGTGGTGGTGACTGACTTCAGCCAACTGACCGCGACCCTTTTGAGCACCGTGGTAGCCCCGCCCCTGGCAGGACAACTTATCAACGGGGTAGCGGCGAGTGCCGGGGCCGATGGTGGCTGGCTCAATGCCATTACCGTGGGGGGGGTGACTTATACCTACAACCAGAAGACGGACTCCGCCGGCGTCTCGGGAGGGACATCAGCCGGGACCTTCAATACAACGACCAACGAATGGACCATTACACTTGCAGGCGGCATCCTCAAGGTGGACATGGACAACGGCGCCTACACCTATACTCCGCCGTCATCCATTCCGGTTGGGGGGATAAACCAGGTCGTAGGTTACAGTGTGATAGACAACGATGGGGATACTGCGTCCAGCACCTTGTCCATCGTTATCAACCCGGCGGTCGGTCCTACCGTGGTTCGTGATGACTTTATCATCACCAACCAGGACCCGGCGACCATTCCGGATTGGGCTCTGCTTGCCAATGACACCGGGCCTCTGGCTGCGACCCAGATGATTATGGGCGTCTCGGGAGCCGTTGGAGGGACCGTCACAGACAATGCAGGCTCGGTAACTTTTGATGATACCTCCGGCAATGCTACCCCCAACTCTTACGAGGGTTCGTTCAACTACACCAATAGCACGACCACAGATACGGCCAAGGTGTATGTGGATGTGCAGAGCGGTTCGACACTCACCGGGAGCTATCTCGACGAGATCCTGATCGGGGGCTCTGGAAACGATACGCTCAACGGCAATGCCGGGAACGACATCCTGCTTGGGGGGCTCGGCAACGACACCTTGAATGGCGGTGAAGGCAATGATCTCCTGATTGGTGGTGCTGGCAACGATACCCTGAACGGCGGCAACGGCAATGATACGGCCAGTTACTTCGACAGCGCTGCTGGGGTTACGGTCACAGTCAATGGCGCCAATCAGAATACCGGAGGGGCGGGGACAGACAGCCTGAGCAACATGGAAAACCTGGTAGGGTCCATGTTCAACGACAGCCTGACCGGCGATGGCAATGCCAACGTCCTGAGCGGACTGGCAGGTAACGACATCTTGAGTGGTGGTGGTGGCGACGATCTGCTGATTGGGGGTACCGGCAGTGATACCCTGACTGGTGGGGCTGGCAAGGATACCTTTAAATGGATGGCAGGTGATGCAGGAGGCACGGATACCATCAAAGACTTCACCACGGGGGCCAATGGAGATGTCCTGGACCTGAGTGAACTGCTCAGTGGTGAGCATGCCGATGCGAGCACACTGGATCACTATCTTACCTTTGCTTCTGGTCCGGGCAGTGGCAAGTCGACCCTGACCATTGATCTGGATGGCGCGGGAAGTGGCACCACGACTCATACCATCCTCTTTGACAACGTGGATCTGACGGCCGGTAAATCTAATCTGCAGATCATTCAGGATCTGCTGGATCAGGGCAACCTCAAGGTCGATCCGTAAGCAGGATATGGGGCCGGTGTGCCCGGCCCCTGTTATTTGACGGAGTGGGCAGATAAGATAGCTGCAGTATCAGGAGAGGGTCACCATGCAGTCATTCAACTGGGTCGACATCGACGGCATTCGCTACAGCTGGAACGGGCAGGACAATATCGTCTGCACCGGCCGCTTTGGTTATCAGGCCACAATGACGGGTGACACGCTCAATGGTCTTGAGCTGGAGAGCGAAGATGGTGAGGTGGCGGGGTTGCTGAATGTGGACTTTGCCGCTTCTCGTATCAGCTTCACGCCAGCAGAGGATGCCCCCCTGCCCCACATGATGGTGCTGGTCGGCCATGAGTGGGGGCAGCAGGAGTATTCGTTGCAGAGCCTGAGTGATACCTCCTTGCAGGGGCTGCTCAGCCACGGTGAGGAGCTTGACTGGGGAGCGCTGGCCGTCGTGACGACGTCCGAGCCGAATCTGCCATCACAAGGTCATGTTCTGTCGTGGGATTCGTTCCACTTTGAGGATGAGTCGCTGTTTGGCAGCCAGGCGCCTGCTCCCGTGATGACAAGCCATGGCAACTCAGGAGGAGGGGAGATCAGCATCAATATCGACATGACCAATCAGGTGCTGGACCAGATCCCGCCGACACACGATATATGAATCCCAATCGACGACATGCATAATGGCCTCCATCTAAATGATGGAGGTTTTTTTATGTGGCGTCCCCTTCTTACCCTGTCCGCGCTGGTTGTCAGTGCTCCGTTGCTTGCCATCGAGGTTCCTCAAGCCCCCCATCTGGTCGTCAGTGGCTATGCGGAGCAAAAGGCTGAACCAGACATGCTGACGCTCAATGTCGCCGTCACGGCACTGGAGAAGCAGGGCATCAAGGCCAAACAGCAGGTAGATACCAAGGTAGCTGCCTTCTTTGGCCAGCTGGAGAGCCTGGGCATCAAGCGCAGCGACGTCGAGGCGGGCAACCTGGTGATCTCCCCCGAGTATCAGTATCCCCAGAACAAGCAGCCTGAAATGGTGGGTTACCGTGCCCAGCGCCAACTGGCCGTCAAACTCTATCAACTCGACAAACTCAGCCAGTTGATGGATACCGCCCTCAAGGCGGGTCTGGAGTCCGTGACCCAGATAGAGTACGGCCTGAAGTCACCACAGGTCATCAAGGAGCAGGCCCGGCTTGGTGCTGTCGCTGATGCCACGAGCAAGGCGGAGTCCCTGGCCAAGGCTTTCGGCATGAAGCTTGGCAAAGTGTATAGCGTTGAATACCGCAACAGTTCCCCCATGCCGGTCTATACCCGTGCCATGAAGGCCGCGGCAGCCCCTGCCGCCGACATGATGGAAAACAGCTATCAACAGCAGCAGATCAGCATCACTGACAATGTTGAAGCCGTCTTCCTGCTGGAATAACACAGCCCCTTTGTCCATCACTCAAACCCGAGGCAACCCCTCGGGTTTGTCATTGCAGGGGCTGGCAGGACAAGCGAGCCACGAACAGGATCTGGTGAAACGGGAATGGAATAAAAAAATGCCGGTCACTGACCGGCATTTTTGTTGGAGGAGGCTCGATGCCTAGCCCAGGTTGGTCGCCAGCTTGCGTTGGCTCTTCTGTTTGAGCAGATAGCCGATACCGAGTACCAGGACCCAGGCCGGGATCAGCTCGACCGAGATGCGGGTGCCGTCGTTCATGTACATGATCACCAGGATGGCGGCCATGAAGGCGAGGCAGAGGTAGTTGCCAAACGGGCTCCACAGTGCCTTGAACTTGGTGGTGACCCCTTCTGCGGCCTTCACCTTGCGGAACTTGAGGTGCGCCAGGCTGATCATGGCCCAGTTGATGACCAGTGCGGAGACCACCAGGGACATCAGCAGACCAAAGGCCTTGCCCGGGATCAGGTAGTTGATGAGCACGCACAGCAGGGTGGCCGCGGCCGAGATGGTGATGGCGGTCAGGGGCACGCCGCTCTTGCTGGTCTTGAGCAGGGCCTTGGGGCCGTTGCCCTGCTTGGCCAGGCCAAACAGCATGCGGCTGTTGCAGTAGACGCAGCTGTTGTACACCGACAGCGCGGCGGTCAGCACCACCAGGTTAAGTACGTTGGCTACCAGGTTGCTGTCGAGCGCATGGAAGATCATCACGAACGGGCTGCCGCCTTCCACTACCTTGCCCCAGGGATAGAGGGAGAGCAGTACGGTCAGGGCGCCGATGTAGAAGATGAGGATGCGGTAGATCACCTGGTTGGTGGCCTTGGGGATGCTCTTCTCGGGATTGTCCGCTTCCGCTGCCGTGATGCCGACCAGCTCCAGACCGCCGAAGGAGAACATGATGAAGGCCATGGCCATCACCAGCCCGCCGACGCCGTTGGGGAAGAAGCCACCCTGGGCCCAGAGGTTGCTGACCGTGGCCTCGGGGCCACCGCTGCCGGAGAACAGCATCCAGCCGCCGAATCCGATCATGCCGAGAATGGCGACCACCTTGATGATGGCGAACCAGAACTCCATCTCGCCGAACGCCTTGACGTTGGAGAGGTTGATGGCGTTGATCAGCACGAAGAAGAAGGCCGCCGACATCCAGGTCGGGATCTCGGGCCACCAGTACTGGACATAGATGCCGACTGCCGTGAGCTCGGCCATGCTCACCAGCACATAGAGCACCCAGTAGTTCCAGCCGGAGGCGAAGCCGGCGAAGTCACCCCAGTACTTGTAGGCAAAATGGCTGAATGAGCCGGCAACCGGCTCTTCCACCACCATCTCGCCCAGCTGGCGCATGATGAGGAAGGCGATGAAGCCGCCGATGGCATAACCCAGCAGCACCGCAGGGCCCGCCATCTTGATGGTGTCGGCAATGCCGAGGAACAGGCCGGTACCGATGGCACCGCCCAGTGCGATGAGCTGGATATGGCGGTTTTTCAGACCGCGCTTGAGCTCCTCGCCGTGTTGTTGAAGATCCATTCTTCCTTCCTTACGTCGCTGAAATCACTCGGCTCGCGTCCCGTCAGCCACAGCACGTCCTATGCCTGGCGCGGCATCTTGTGCCGAAAACGTGACGAAATCCGTATTTATATCGTTACGGTTTGCCGCTGGCTGTTTTTTGTAGCGGCTACCAACCCGAGCAGAATAGTGATAATCGACCGTCCATGCACCTGTTTTCCTCATCATTGGCTGCTGTTTTGTGCGCCATGCAGGTTTTTTATGATCTGGAAAGGGGTTTTGAGAGCGATTGCTGGTTTTGCGTTCGAATGGATTTCCATCTCTTGACTCAGCTCGGTTTTCATGGCGTTGTTTCCCTTTGATAAAAAGGGACTCATATGATGGAGCGCATAGTCGGTGGCCTGGTGATGGCCGTGCTCTGGCTCGGGATCGGGTTATCCCCCATGTTGCTGACGATGGCGATGAGCAGCCTTGTTGTCTGGGGCTGGTTGGGAGCGGATTACCTGGTGAACCACGTCGCCATGGTGCTCATCCTTGCTGCCGGGATGGGGTTGGTGCCAGCCTGCTGGCTGAGCGAGCGAGTCCGCAAGGGCAGGGGACTCATCCATTTTCACGGCATGTTGATGAACAACAAGGAGCTCAACAAGCCCTGAGCCTGCTTGCCCCGCGAGTGATGGGATGCCAGCGATGATGCTGGCATCATTTTTTCATCCTGTTTCTCTGTTTCGTTATCTTGCCACTCATCTATTTCATGGTGCGTTGTGCTGTGACAGCCTTGCAGGTTAGCAGAGCTGGCGGCGAAGGCCGGTCGCTTCCAGGATCTTGGCGCTGATCTCCTCGACCGAGTGGGAGCTGGTATCGAGGAAGCGGATCGCCTCCTGGCGGAACAGCCTCTCGACGCTGGCCAGCTCCTGTTTGCATTGATCAAGCGAGGAGTAGCGGCTGTTGGCGCGGCGCTGGTTGCGGATCTCGTGCAGCCGCTGCGGCATGATGGTGAGGCCGAACAATTTGTGGCGATTGGCCTTGAGGGCGGCGGGCAGCTCCAGCGATCCCATGTCCTGCTCGATAAAGGGATAGTTGGCGGCGCGAATGCCAAATTGCAGTGCCAGATAGAGGCTGGTCGGTGTCTTGCCGCAACGGGAGACCCCGATGAGGATGATGTCTGCCTCGTCATACTCCCTGGTGGTGATGCCATCGTCGTTGGCCAGCGCAAAGTTGACCGCTTCGATGCGATCGTCGTACAGCTTGCGGTTTTCCATGCCATGGGTGCGATGCAACCTGGGTTCGGCCTTGATACCGAGCTCCTGTTCGAGAGGGCTCACGAAGGTGTTGAGAAAATCGTGGCTGCTGGCCTGGGCCTTGAGCACCTCTTCACGCACCATGGGGTCGACGATGGTGTGAAACAGGATGGGGCGCACCCCGGTCTGGCGAAACTGCTCATCAATGCGTGCCCGTACCTGGCGCGCTTTCTCCTGGGTCTCGACAAAGGGGATGGTGACCTGCTCGAAGGCCAGGGGGAACTGGCTCAACACGGCGTGGCCGAAGACTTCGGCGGTGATGGCGGTGCCGTCGGATACATAGAATACGGTGTGCACTGCGGACTCCTGTGGTGCGCTCCAGAGGGTGGCGAGAAATAAGTATCTCTCGAAACCATATCGTTTTTGTCAACAGATCTGCCATGCCCAAGTTGTGAGCTCGCTTGCAAACCTGAGTCGTTACCTTTTTGTGTCGCTATTGTAGAATGCCTGTGTCAAACGACCATCCCCAACTCTTGCTCGGGGATTTTTTTGACAATAAATAGAAAACGTTTTCATGGTCGTTGGCAACAGACACTAACAAAAACACACGACTTGGCACAGCAGGTGAATTGTCACCCTGGCCCCCCAACCTGGAGACATGCAAATGCAACAGTACGTACTCTGGTACGAACAGCTCGGTATGCAGGACGTTGAACGCGTCGGCGGCAAGAATGCATCCCTTGGCGAGATGATCAGCAACCTCTCGGGGGTCGGCGTGTCCGTGCCGGGCGGGTTTGCGACCACGGCCTTTGCGTTTAACGAGTTTCTGGAGTTAAGCGGCCTCAACGGCAAGATCCATGACCTGCTCGACAGTCTGGATGTGGATGACATCGCCGCCCTCAACCGGGCCGGTCAGCAGATCCGCGACTGGGTGGTGGAAGCACCCTTCCAGCCCGCTCTGGAGCAGGCGGTGCGCGAGGCCTATGACAAGCTGAGCGCGGGGCTCGAGGCATCCTTTGCCGTGCGCTCCTCCGCCACTGCGGAAGACATGCCGGATGCGTCGTTTGCCGGTCAGCAGGAGACCTTCCTCAACGTGCGCGGCATTGATGCCGTCATGACTGCCATCAAGCATGTGTTTGCCTCTCTGTTCAACGATCGCGCCATCTCCTACCGGGTCCATCAGGGCTATGACCACAAGGGGGTCGCTCTCTCCGCCGGGGTGCAGCGCATGGTGCGATCGGATCTCGCCGCCTCCGGCGTCATGTTCACCCTGGATACCGAATCCGGCTTCAACGACGTGGTCTTCATCACCGGGGCCCAGGGCCTGGGCGAGATGGTGGTGCAGGGGGCCGTCAACCCGGACGAGTTCTATGTGCACAAGCCGACCCTCAAGGCCGGGCGCCCTGCCGTGGTGCGCAAGACGCTGGGCTCCAAGCTCATCAAGATGACCTACTCCGGGGATGCCGGTCATGGCCGTCAGGTGAAGGTGGTCGACACCACCGATGCCGAGCGCAACCGCTTCTGCATCACGGACGAGGAAGTGATGGCCCTGGCAAAGCAGGCCCTCATCATCGAGCAGCATTACGGTCGTCCGATGGACATCGAGTGGGCCAAGGATGGTCAGGATGGCAAGCTCTACATCGTTCAAGCCCGTCCGGAAACCGTGCGTAGCCGCCAGGAAGCCAATACTCTCGAGCGCTTTGCCCTCAAGCAAACCGGCAAGGTGCTGATCGAGGGGCGCGCCATCGGCCACAAGATTGGCGCGGGTCCGGCCCGTGTCATCTCCTCCATCAGCCAGATGGATGAAGTGCAGCCTGGCGATGTGCTGGTCACCGACATGACCGACCCGGATTGGGAGCCCATCATGAAGCGCGCTTCCGCCATCGTCACCAACCGGGGTGGACGCACCTGTCACGCCGCCATCATCGCCCGGGAGCTTGGCATTCCGGCAGTGGTGGGTTGCGGCAAAGCCACCGACCACATCCAGGATGGTCAGCTCATCACCGTCTCCTGTGCGGAAGGGGATACCGGCTTCATCTATGACGGCGAGCTCGACTTTGACGTGGCGGTGACCGAGGTGGGCAACATGCCGCGCCTGCCCATCAAGATCATGATGAACGTCGGCAATCCGGACCGCGCCTTCGATTTTGCCCAGTTGCCGAATGCCGGCGTGGGCCTGGCCCGCCTCGAGTTCATCATCAACCGCATGATCGGGGTCCACCCCAAGGCGCTGCTGGAGTTCGATCAGCAGACCCCGGAACTCCAGGCCACCATCACCAGGATGATCGCGGGCTACGAGAGCCCCAGGGAGTTCTACGTAGCCAAGCTGACGGAAGGGATCGCTACCCTGGCGGCCGCCTTCTGGCCTGAGCGGGTCATCGTGCGGATGTCGGACTTCAAGTCCAATGAGTACGCCAACCTGGTGGGGGGCCGTGGTTACGAACCCCATGAAGAGAACCCTATGATCGGTTTCCGTGGCGCGTCGCGCTACATCGCCGACAGCTTCCGCCCCTGCTTCGCCCTCGAGTGCGAGGCGATGAAACGGGTGCGGGATGTCATGGGGCTGACCAACGTCGAGGTGATGATCCCCTTCGTGCGCACCCTGGGTGAGGCGGAGCAGGTGGTGGAGATACTGGCTGAGAACGGCTTGCGCCGTGGCGAGCGCGGCCTGAAAGTCATCATGATGTGCGAGCTGCCCTCCAATGCGCTGCTGGCGGACAAGTTCCTCGAGCACTTCGACGGCTTCTCCATCGGCTCCAACGACATGACCCAGTTGACCCTGGGGCTGGATCGGGACTCCGGGCTCATCGCCCACCTGTTCGACGAGCGCAACGAAGCGGTCAAGGCGCTGCTGGCCATGGCCATCGCCGCCGCCCGCAAGGCGGGCAAGTACGTGGGGATCTGCGGCCAGGGGCCGTCCGATCACCCGGACTTCGCCGCCTGGCTGGTCGAGCAGGGGATCGATTCCGTGTCGCTCAACCCCGATACCGTGGTCGACACCTGGCTCTATCTGGCCGAGCAGCACAAGGCCGGCTGAGCCGCTTTTGTGCCTGTGTGGCGATAGCGCTGCACTGTGATAAAAGACACGGCGTCCGAGAGGGCGCCGTTTTCATGCCGGCATGCGGTGCATGTCTATGTTGTCCGATGCCTGCCTTCTCCTGCGCAAAAATGGCGTGCCAGATCATGCTGTTACGATCCACAACCTCGCCGAACTATAGGCCAATCTGAGGGCCGGGATGTCGATAAGGGCGTCGGGGGAGGCCGTGCGTGGCCATGAGCCTGAGCCGCAGGCAGGCTAGCAAGTCGCCGCCGCGCCTTGCCCCTGGGGGGCGGGAAATGTGCAGTTGCGGGCAAGCAGATCAAGTTGTGACTTTGGTCCCATTGGTTGGCATAAGTCAGGGAATGAGTGAGGCCGGTGACACTGCGCCCGATGAGAGGGCGCGAGAATGATGCCGTCATGGGCTGCAATCCAAAGCGGGTGCCTCATATTGCCTCTGCCCGGATGGAACCTGGGCAAACACAGTCGTCACCATCGCTGATAACACTCCAATCACAAATAAAGCAATAAGAGGGGTCATGGAGAGAGATATCAGTTTTTTGATGGTCGGTCTCCTTGCCATGATATCAAGGCAAGCCTTGAAAACGCTTTCTCTTGGCGCTCCTCTGTTTTAATAACGGCAATACCTCAGAGTTTAATTCCGAAAAAATTTAAAACTCATTTTTTTATCTTGCTCATTCACGTCCCTTTAGCAGAAATATGTTCATATCTCATTGTTATTAAATGATTTTATTGTTGATGAATGGCAAGGTAATTTGATTGGCATGCACTGGCGGTCTTATTATGTGAGCATAAAACGATTCAGTCTGGATACAGCAATTGAACTGATAATGGTGCCGTATGAGGGGAGATGCCGGTGGGCCAGATAGGGCATGGCTTGATAAAGAGGTAACCATGCTTGAAGTGAATGTCAGCGATGATGAGGTGACCCGTGCCACTTGCTTTTTGCCGTCATTGTGTGGTGGCTGTCGCCATATTAAGCCCAATTCATTCAGTAGGGGGGAATAGCGGGTGACGACCATCATAAGCCATAGCATCGAAGGTCATGATTATATCAGGCATACTATTGAACCCATCGCCAACCTGCATGTCGGGGATATTTTTGCAGTTGAGGTTATTTCATTTTCAGAAAAAAAGGCTGTCTTTTCCAGAGCCAACTTCAGCAACATGACCACCTCCTACGCCGCATGGCTATTTACGCAACAACTGGTGTTCTTTAAAGATCTTAATAAAATCGACAGTCGCCTCTATCAGGCGGTGTTTCTCCGTGTCGATATGCATTTGATGGAATGCTTTATCTCTTGGGAAGATTTCGGTTCGTATATATCGAATTTTGGACTGAGTATGGCCTTTGAGATGGCGGATATTGCTGATGGTATCCCAGATTTGGCATTGAATAATATGGCGAGGCTTAGAAGATTAGGGGTCAAGTTATGGATAAACAATGCCGATGAATCCTTGTTGTCGATGGACCATGTATCCGCAGCCTTGTTCGATGGCATTAGGGTCAATAAACAGTTCTTCTGGCGCTGCTTCACCCGATGTGATGGCACCGCCATGACCAGGCTCACTGCTGACTGGGGACATGACAATGTCATCATCGAGGGGGTCGAAAACAAGCATCACCTCTCATTCCTCAGATTACATGGCTTTGTTCAGGGGCAAGGGTTTTATTGGCGGGCCAGATTATTACGCAACCTCATTTCGAGTCTGTGATTGATGAAAAACCTGACCGGTCCTAACGGAATTAGATGAAAATATATTATGCGTGTTTGGTCGTGATTTAAAAAATAGTTAGAGAAATGCCAGCGCTCTTCACCCTGTAAACAAGGAGCAACGGCAATGAATTACTGCATATTGATGGCTGAGATAAATATCAACGTGATGTCGTGTTGCATCAATGAATTTCCCTGACCTGAGAGAACCTTGTCGATAATATGGACAAGACGGGCAGATGCCGGCTTTATCGCGAGCGGGTCGGGGGACCATACCACAGATGTATCGAGGGTCTCCTGCATGTCTCACACCGCCCGTCCAACGACCAAATACGCCTTTAGTACCAAATATTTCTGGTTACTTGCCATGCCCATGTTGCTGGGGATCGGTGGGGTGTTTGCACTCTCTATCTTCAATCATCGCGCCGGGGTGGAGCAGAAGCTGGTGATTCTCAACCACGCCATTGCGAACGCCGAAGCGGAGCGCCTCGAACAGGTGGAGCAGGTGTTGGTCGCCGAGGTCAATGCCGACGAGCTGCGTCCTCTGACCTTCTCCGAGGAAGACAAGGCCTACAGCCGCAACCTGTGGAATGACAAGGTGACGCTCGGCGAGCAACTGAACCTGATCTACTACGCCGATGCGAGCGGACAGAGTTTTTCCAATAACGAGGAGCAGGATCTGGCCTGGGACACCACCCAGTTTGACTCGACGAATCGTGCCTGGTTCAAGGGGGCGCTCGGCACCTCCGGTTTCAGCTGGACCGGCGCTTATCAGGATGCGCTGACCGGGGCCTATACCCTGACCGTCTCCCATCGGCTAAGGCCATTTGGGGGGGTGAAGGAGCGTGTCATCGGCCTCGACATCAACCTGCCCGCCTGGTCGCAGCGGCTCAGCACCATGCTCTATCGGGACAACGGCTTGAATCACCTGCTGTTTGACCGATCCAGCGGCCAGATCCTGGTCCATTCCCAGGCCGAGTTCAATGGTCAGGTCATCGCCTATCCCTGGCTAGCGCGGCTGGAGGGAGCGTCCGGCACCTTCTTCTCGGAGGAAGTCGGCCAGTATGTGGCTTATCAGGCCCTGCCGGGGCGTTCGAACCTACTGGCCATCACTATGCAGCCGAGGCGAGACGCGGTGGCCTTGGTGGGGGGCGGTGCCGTCATTGTGCTGTTGCTGTTGTCGAGCGCTCTGTTCATCGTGATGGCGATCCTCTTTCGCTTGCGGCTGTCGGCGCTGATCGGGGGGCTTATCCAGATGGTGCGCCTGCTGCGTTTGAGCTCGACGCAGGAGAGGGCGACGATGATACTGCCGGATTTCCCGGAGATAGCGGAGCTGCACGAGGAGCTGAATCTGGTCTCCGATCGCTTGCAGGCGTCGCACGATGCCGCCAACCGGGATGCACTGACCGGTCTTTATAATCGCCGCTTCCTGGATGAACGGCTCAGGCAACTGCACAGCGAGGGGAGGCCGTTCGTGCTGGCGCTGGTGGATCTCGACAACTTCAAGAGCATCAATGATGGCCATGGCCATGCCGTCGGTGATGTGGTGTTGCGCCGCTGCGCCTCGCTCGGGCAGGAGCGGCTCGCCAATGCGGCCTCCCTGTGCCGGTATGGTGGCGAGGAGCTGGTCGCCCTGTTCGAACACTGCACCCTGGCCGAGGCCGAGTGGCTGATGGCACAGTGGCGCCAGGGGGTGGGTGAGATGAGATGGCGGGATGAGGCGATGAAGGTGACCTTCAGTGGAGGCATCGGCGCGACCGAGGGGCGCACTCCGGAAGCGTTGATGGAGCAGGTGGATCAGGCCCTGTACCGCGCCAAGCAAGATGGCAAGGATCGAATCTATCGCGCCACCGGGCTTTGATGGCACAGTCCGGCATCCCTTCTCTGTGGTGGTGCAATTGTGGGCTGGCCAGCCAGCACGATCAGGGGGCGTGACAGAGGGGGCCCGGATGCCCCTTATCGATACACTCTCACCCCTCCAGCTGTTAAGGTAGCGAGAGACAGGTTAACTGGATGGACTCATGACCCTATTGCAGTGGCACAAGGCCAGGCTGGCCCTTCACGGCAGCCAGACCCTCTTCATTCCCGATCTTGAGCTGGCGCCTCAAGCGTGCTGGGCCTTCGTCGGCAGCAACGGCAGCGGCAAGACGGCGCTGGCGTCGGCCCTGTGCGGCGAGCTGGCCGTGCGTGCTGGAGCGGTATCGGGTCGAGTCCGGGCCGAACGACTCTCGTTCGAGTCGCAGCAACAGCTGGGGGAGCTGGACTGGCAGCGGCGCAATACCGACATGCTGGGGGAAGAGGAGGAGGCGGGGTATCGGGTATCGACCCTGATGCTGGAGGCAGGGGGTGAGGAGCATGAGGCCCGCGCGCTGCTGGCCCGTTTTGGCATTGAATCCCTGTGGGAGCGCCCCTATCGCTACCTCTCGAGCGGGGAGGGGCGCAAGCTGCTGCTGGCCCGGGCCCTGCTGGGGCGACCCGAGCTGCTGGTGTTGGACGAACCCTTCGATGGCCTGGATCAGGGGGCCAGGGCTTCTTTGATGATGTTGCTGGCCGACCTGGTGTCAGAGGGGCTGCGCCTGGTGGTGATCGTCAACCGTTTTGACGAGATCCCCCCCTTTGCCACTCACCTCGGCCTGCTCGGCGAGTGTCGTCTGCTGCTGGCGGGGGAGCGCGAGGCGGTGCTCGGCAGCCAGGAGGTGGCCCAGCTGGCACGGGCCGAGACCACGTCCCCCCGTTTGCCGCCCCCGCTGACGACACCCGAGCCCCTGCCTCCCGGCCCTCGGGTCGTCATGAAAGCCATGCGTATCGCTTACGGGGATCAGGTGATCATCGACGGGCTCGACTGGACCATTGACGAGGGGGAGCACTGGCAACTGGTGGGACCAAACGGCGCTGGCAAGTCGACCCTGCTCTCCCTCATCACCGGAGATCACCCGCAAGGTTACAACAATGAGCTCCATCTGTTCGGACGGCGGCGGGGCAGCGGCGAGAGCATCTGGGAGATCAAGCGCCACATCGGGCTCGTGAGCCCGGCGCTGCATCTGGACTATCGTGTCAGCTGCCCGGTGCAGACAGTGATCCTCTCCGGTTTCTACGACTCCATCGGGCTTTATACCCGGCCGGGGGATCGTCAGCTGGCGCTGGCCAACCAGTGGCTGGCCCTGCTGGGGCTGGCCGATCAGGGGGCGCAGCCTTTCCACTCTCTCTCTTTCGGTCAGCAGCGACTGGTGCTGATCGCCCGGGCCCTGGTCAAACATCCGCCGCTGCTCATCCTGGACGAACCCCTGCAGGGACTGGATCCCCTCAACCGTCACCTGGTACGGGAGATGGTGGCGCGCCTCGTGGGCGAGGGAACCCAGCTGTTGTTCGTTTCCCACCACCCCGAGGATGCGCCCCCCGGCCTCACCCATCGCCTGAGTTTCGTGCCGGACGGCGTGGGGAGTTATCGCTATCTGCAGGAGAAGCTGAATGACGGGGCTGTATAGGCCTATTTGACGAGTGCGAGGATCTGGCGAAACGCCGGATGGCGGCAATCCCCCATCAGCTCATAGAGGCACATCTCCACCGAGGTGAGGGCGGCGCCCCGGGCCGTCAGCTGGCTGATGGCGAGCTCCCAGTTGGCGAGGGTGCGGGACGACACCGCATCCACCACCAGTGAGACCCGGGCGCCGCTTGCCAAGAGCCCCAGCACGCTCTGGTAGACGCAGATATGGGCCTCGATGCCGCACACCAGCCAGTGGCTGACGGCGGTTTCGGCCAGGGCGGCGGCCACCGCTGGCTCCCCCAGGGCACCGAAGCTGAACTTGGGCAGCACAAGGGCGCCTGCCTGCAGCGGCTGCAACTCGGGCACGGTGGCGCCGAGCTTGTCTGGATTCTGCTCCAGCCAGACCGCAGGCAACCCCAGCGCCCGGGCGCCTTCTGCCAGTCTCGCGGTATTGGCAATCAGGGCCTCGCTCCCCTCGACCAGACGGGCCAGTTTGCCCTGGATATCGACCACCAACAGGCCGGTGGTGGAAGTGGTCAGCATGGTTGCTCCTATTTTGGCTTGCTTAGCTGAGTCGCCCGTTTCTTGTCTCTGACCCATAATACCGAGTTGTCAGTCTTCTTCATTTCGAATAGGTCAATAGCTAGAAAAAGGTCACTGAGTTTTTTGAAACCATAATTTCGTTGATCAAATGAGGCGTGATTTGATATATGGTTTCCTATCGCCCCCAGCATTGCCCATCCTCCACCTTCTTCTACGGCATCCACGGCTTGTCGCAATAAATTTATAAGGCGAGCGTCACTTTTTAAATTTTTTGTTTGCTTTGCTACTGGCAGTTCTTCTTTTATATTTTGTAGCTCTGCATCCAAATAGAGGAAACGAGAGCAACTATTGACGAATGGCATTGATGCCTTGCGCTCACCAAATCCAATCACAAATTTACCATCAGCCAGACAGCGAGTGACAAGAGGGGTAAAATCGCAGTCTGAAGAGACTAGGCATATGACGTCGACATCCTTGGTATAGAGCACGTCCATCACATCAATAACCAAAGCCATATCTGTGGCATTTTTTCCCTTGGTCAGATCAAATTGCTGTACTGGCTGAATGGCAAATTCATGCAGTATTTCCTCCCACCCTTTGAGCGTCGGGTTTTTCCAATTGCCATATGCTTTGCGAATATTGACGACGCCATAGCGAGCGAGTTCAGACAATACAGTCTCAATCTTGCTCGCTGGAGCATTATCGGCATCAATAAATACCGCGATTTTTTCCTTATCTTTCAAATGACCTCCTGTCATTTCATTTTTATAAAAATCTAGAATTATCCCGCCTTATGCTGCAACTCCAACATCACACCACCACAATAGGCCAGTTGTGCCTCAAGCGGGGAGGGGGCAAACGCGATAACTGCGTGCGTTATCAAAGATTTTCAGCTCGGGGCCGGAGGGACTTCACCGCCATCTGGCCAAGCTTGCCCGGTTTTGTTGCTTGGCTAAGGGAGCAAGCTCTGTTATGGTGATCTTAATTAGCCGTTTGGATGGCTAGATGGTTGTGTGTCTCTATCTTCCATGGCACCCACGACCACAGTGTTGATCATCATGTAGACAGGGAGTTTATTATGCAGCGTCGTTCCTTCTTCACCCTCTCCGCCCTGGCGTTGCTCGCCAGCAGCCTGCCTCTGTCCGCCTTTGCCATCGATGAGGCGAAGAAAGAGATCGTCATCGGCACCACGGTTGGCGACTTTGCCGACATGGTGACCGACTCTATCAAGCCGCAGCTCGAAGCCAAGGGCTACAAGGTCAAGCTGGTGGAGTTCACCGACTACGTGACCCCCAACATCGCCCTGGCGGACGGGTCGCTTGACGTCAACTGCTTCCAGCACAAGCCCTATCTGGAGAGCTTCGCCAAAGACCGGGGTCTCTCTCTGGCGCCCATCACCCAGGTGCCGACCGGCCCCATGGGGCTCTACGCCGGCAAGCTGGGGGATCTCAAGGCCCTGAAAGAGGGAAGCACGGTCGCCATCCCGAACGATCCCACCAACCAGGCCCGGGCACTGCTGATGTTGCAGGATCTGGGCTGGCTGAGCCTCAAGGAGGGGATCAATCCCCTCAAGGCGAGCGAGTTCGACGTGGTGAAGAACCCCCACAACCTCAAGCTGGTGCTGCTGGAAGCGGCGCAGCTGCCGCGCTCCCGTGAGGATGTGGACTTCTCCGTCATCAACGGCAACTTTGCCGCCTCAAGCGGGATCCCGTTCAGCTCCGGCCTTTTCCTCGAGCGCCGCTATGACTTCATCAACTGGGTGGTGGTAAAGAGCGCCGATGCGGGCAAGCCGTTCGCCAAGGACGTGGCGGCCGCCTACAACTCCCCTGAATTCAAGGCTTATGCCGCCAAGCGCTTCGTCGGCTACAAGTATCCCGAGGGCTGGCAGCAGAAGGGGTGAGTGGCGTACAAGCGATAAAAACGGGCACCCAGGTGCCCGTTTTTTATTGGAGGTCAGTAGTGGCGCAACCACCAGCGGGCGGCCAGGAGGGCGGTGAGGCTGCCAAGCAGGGCGCTTGCCAGCACATCCAGGGGCCAGTGCATGCCGATAAGGGTGCGCGAGAGGCCGATCCCGATGGCCCAGAGTGGCAGCAGCCAGGCCCCGGCGGGAGCCCGGGCCAGCCAGATCAGGCCGAAGAACTGGGCGAGGCTCATGGCGGCGATGCTGTGACCGGAGGGAAAGGCGTAGTTGACCTCTGCCTGCCAGTGCTGACCGAGCCAGGCGGGAAGCGCCAGCAACTGGGTCGCGGCGTGGACCTGTTCGCTGCGAAGGGCCTGGCTTCCCCCATAGAACTGGCGGATGGCGGGGATCAGCTCCTGGCTCTCCAGCCAGATGAGGTAGGGCCTAGGCTCCTCGGTCAGCAGCTTGATGAGGCTCTTGATGACCCAGTCGCTCGCCAGCACGACAAAGAGGGCGCCAGCCAGCGCCAGCAGGGCGCGACTGTCCAGCGTCAGCTTGTGTCTTGTGAGCAGCAGCAGGGCGGCGATGGTGAAGACCAGCCCCGGCAAGTCCACCATGCGGGTGAGGGCGTAGGGCCACCATAGCCAGCCCGATTGCAGGGCCTGGGTCATGAACGGCTGCCAGGGCAGGCAGACGAGCAATAGCAGGGGAAGGAGCAGGAGGGCATTGAAATGAAGCACCTTGCGGCGTGGCAACGAAGAGGAGTGAGTCGGCATCAAGGGGTCCGGTTCGGTGGCGCGAGCGGCTAAAAAGAGGCGTCATTGTGCCAGTCAGGTTGCTCTGGTCAAGGCGAAGGGGGCGAGGGCAACAGGCTGTTACATATGATGCTGCCGGGCATCGTGCCCGCACCTGAGGCCGGGAGGCGAAAAGATGGCCGCAGAGCGGTCTGCCAACAAGCCTCTGAAAATCCGTCGCGTTTGGGCTAGAATGGCGCGCCTGTGGCCCTTGTGGACGAGATGCGTGCCGATGAAGATCGTCGTTGATGAAAATATGCCCCATGCGGTGGAGCTGTTTGCGGAATTTGGTGAAGTGGTTCCCCTGCCGGGACGAGAAATAAAGGCCGCGGATCTGCAAGAGGCGGATGTGCTGCTGGTGCGCTCCGTGACCCGGGTCAACGAAGCGCTCCTGGCGAGTTGCCCCAGGCTGGGGTTTGTCGGTACGGCCACCATCGGCACGGATCACATCGATCAGGGGCTGCTGGCGGCGCGGGGCATCCCCTTCTTCAGCGCCCCCGGCTGCAACAAGGTGTCGGTGGGGGACTACGTGCTCTCCGCCCTGCTGGTTCTGGCGGAACGCCATGAGCTGACCTTGAGCGAGATGAGCCTCGCCGTCATCGGCGCCGGCAACACCGGCGAGAGCGTGGCCGGCAAGGCCGAGGCGCTCGGGATGAAGGTGCTGCGCTGCGACCCGCCCCTGGCCCGTAGCGGCGCCGCTGGCGACTTCGTGGATTTCCGCACTGCCCTGGATGCCGACATCGTCAGCTTCCATGTCCCCTATCTTCGTGAAGGGGATGAAGCCACCTTCCACCTGCTGGGAGTCGAGGAGATCGCCGAGCGTCCGGCCGGGCAGATCCTCATCAACGCCTCCCGCGGCGAGGTGTGGGACAACCGTGCCCTGCTTGTCCGCCAGCAGGGGCCCCATCCCCTGCGGCTGGTTATGGACGTGTGGGAAGGAGAGCCGGAGCCCCTCAAGGAACTGGTGCCCCATACCGAGCTGGCCACCCCGCACATCGCCGGTTACAGCCTGGAAGGCAAGGCCCGTGGCACCTGGATGCTCTATGAGGCGCTGTGCCGGCAACTGGGGCGCACCCCGCGCCAGGATCTGCAATCCCTGCTGCCTGCCCCCGAGGTGCGCGAGCTGACGCCGGGGCAGCCGGCGGATCAGGCGCTCATCAAGCAGCTTGTCCACCTTGTTTATGACGTGCGCCGGGACGACGCCCGTTTTCGCAACCGGATCGGGCTGCCCGGCAGCTTCGATGAGCAGCGCAAGCGCTACCCCGAGCGGCGCGAATTGGGCGCCTTGCAACTGAAAGGGCCCTTCGCCGACGACAGACTGGCCCGACTGGGCTTTGCCGTCTCGAAGCAATAAACCCGATTTCAACAAGGGGAGGGGCTTGCCCAGGCGGCGCTTCCCCCCGGCCCGGCATCATGGCGGGCCTGTCATCAAACCGATACGCGTGCCAGCCGGGGCCCTCATGCCCGGCCCCGACGGGCCGCATCACAGGAGAACAGATCAGTGAGTCAGCAATTCAACGTAGCGGTATTGGGTGCCAGCGGCGCCGTGGGTCAGGCCATGATCGAGATCCTGGAGGAGCGCGCCTTCCCGGTAGCGACCCTCTATCCGCTCGCCTCCAGTCGCAGCGCTGGGGACACGGTGCGTTTTGGCGGCAAGAACGTCGACATCCTTGATGTGGAGGCCTTTGACTGGAGCCAGGTGGAGATCGCACTCTTCTCCGCCGGTGCCGAGGTCTCGGCCAAATGGGCGCCCATCGCCGCCGAGCACGGCTGCATCGTCATCGACAACACCTCCTGCTTCCGCTACGACGAGGACATTCCCCTGGTCATTCCGGAAGTGAACCCGGACGCCCTGGCCGATTTTCGCAACCGCAACATCATCGCCAACCCCAACTGCTCCACCATCCAGATGCTGGTGGCCCTCAAGCCCCTGCACGATGAGGTAGGCATCAGTCGCATCAACGTGGCGACCTACCAATCCGTTTCCGGCTCCGGCAAGGAAGGGGTGAGCGAGCTGGCGGGCCAGACCGCCCACCTGCTCAACGGCCGCCCGGTGGAGCCGACCCTCTATCCGCAGCAGATCGCCTTCAACCTGATCCCGCAGATCGATGCTTTCACCGACAACGGCTACACCCGGGAAGAGATGAAGATGGTGTGGGAGACCCAGAAGATCCTGGGGGATGCCAGCATCGCCGTGAACCCCACCTGCGTGCGGGTACCGGTCTTCTACGGTCACGCCGAGGCGGTTCATGTGGAGCTGCACCAGCCGCTGGACGCCGAGCAGGTCAAGGAGCTGTTGCGCAATGCCCCGGGGGTGACCCTGTTTGATGATGAAGGGGACTACCCGACCCCGGTGCGCGATGCCACCGGCCAGGATGATGTGATGGTCGGGCGGGTGCGCCAGGATATTTCTCATCCGAGTGGTATCAATATGTGGATCGTGGCCGATAACGTTCGTAAGGGCGCGGCGACCAACAGCGTGCAGATTGCCGAACTGCTGGTACGCGACTACCTCTGAGGCCGGATGTCGGCCCCGGGCGGGGAGGGAACCCCGCCTTGATGTGGGCGCCCTGGCCCCGGTATGTGACCGGGAACCCACTCTCCGGTTTTTGGAATACCGTGTGATATCAGTGGACTAGGTTTTTTTCTACACTCTGGTTCGCGTCTGGGGCTGCTTTCTGGTCGCCGCCGGGCGCGAAATATGTCGGATCGCTGGCTTGAGACCGGCGCCTGATTTATATTGAGCCGATTGTTTTGGGGTAACTATCCAGATTTTTCAATGTGATAGGGCCGTCATACGAAGGAACGAATATGGGACATTCCCGCATAACGCTGGCAACGCTACTCGCATTGGGGCTTCTGGGCACGGTTCAGGCCGAAGAGGGGGCGCGAGAACCCTTCTTTGTCGAACTCAAGGGACCGGATGGCTCACCGCCCCCCGCGGTGCAACCAGAGCCCCGGGCCCAGCCCGTGGCGCCCGTCACCCTGCCCAGAGCCCAGCCCATCGTGCGTCAGGTGCCTGCTGCGTCGGCTGGCAGTTATGGTCCCGTGCGTCCCACCGATACCCTCTGGAGTCTGGCGAGCAAGCATCGCCCGTCCAACCGGGTAAGTGTCTACCAGACCATGGTGGCCATCTATGACAAGAACCCCCGAAGCTTCGCAGACGGCAACATCAACCATATTCTGGTGGGTTCCCACATCCTGCTGCCCACCGCCGCAGAGGCGGGGCGCATCACGGATGCCGAAGCACGCCGTCGCTTCAACAGCGACAACGCGAGCTGGAAGGGGCTGAGCCCCAAATACCTAGCCAACAAGCAATCCCACGTCGCCCAGCCGGTGGTGAGCAAACCTGCTCCGGCCAAGCCGGCTGTGGTGGCCAAGAATACACCGCCCAAGGCGGCGCCGATCCCGGCGGCACCCAAGGCAACGGCTCCAGCCCCCGAGGTGAAGGAGACCGCCAAGGCGGCTGTCTCCACCCCCGTGGTGGTGAGCGCTGCTGCGAGCAGCGCCGCCAGCACGGCGCCGGCGCCCCTGCCCGCCACTGCGGTGGGCAAACCTTCCACCGAGATGGCGCTGGCCCTGGAAGATGCCAACGCCCAGCTCGGCCAGGTCACCGAGATGAACCACAGGCTCAAGCTGCGCTTGCAAGCCCTGACCGAAGAGGTGGAGACCCTCAAGGCGCAGTTGCAGGATCAGACCGCCCTGCAAAAAGAGGTGGCGGAACTCAAGGCCAATCCGACGCCTCCCGTGGTGGCGCCTGTGCCCAAACAGAGCTGGCTGATGGAGCTGCTCTCTTCGCCGCTCAATCTCGCCATGATCATCCTGCTGCCGGTGCTCCTGGTGCTTGCCCTGGTCACGCTCTGGCTGCGTGCTCGTGCCCGCCGCGAGCTGGAAGAGCAGGAGAAGAGCCTCTCCGAGTCGACCTCCATGGTCATGGGAGACGAGAACAGCGAGTTTGAGCAGTTGATGACGGTGGGCATCGCGGATGACGAGCCCCTCCATGGCATGCCGGATCTCAACGAGCCGGAAGTGAGCAGGAAGCAAGATGGTGCCAGTGCTGCCGCCGATGTCATCTTCCGGGATGACGAGACGGCGCTCTCCGCCTTTGATGTGGAACCTGCGGTGACGACGGCGAACCGGGATCCGGATCTGGTGCCCGAGCTGGATCTGGCCCACGAGGGTGACTTCGATCTCCCCGTGGTGCCGGAACTCGATCTCTCCGACGAGCCCGCCTCCTCTGCTCGAGGTCATGACGAGATCATGACCGAGGAGGAGCTGCAGGCCGCCCTGTTTGCCGAACTGGACGCGGATCTGGAAGCGGATCTGGCCCAGGCCCAGGAGGAGAGCCGCAGCCAGCGTGACGAGACACTGGCCAACTTCGATCTGAGCGATCTAGAGACCGGGTTTGGCGAGCCGACCGACGATGAGCTGGCCGCCAAGGCGCCGCACATCGATGAGACGGGGTTTGGCAAGGACGATGTGGACGACATGCTGGCCGAGCTCGGGCTGGAGCCCACCAAGCCGGCGGCGTCCGAGTGGGATCCCAGCGAGCTGGCCCTGGCGGACTTCGAGGACGCTTTCGCCGAGGTGGAGTCCCATCAGGGGGAGGTGAAACCCCGCGAACAGGTGCAAGACAGCGACTTCGTTGAAATCGACAAGCTGCTGGCCGATGCCGATGCCAGCAGCACGGAGCAGGAACCCTATCAGGGCTTCTCCCTGGATGTGGGGCTGGACGGTTTCCCCGAGGTGCTGCCGGAGTCCAACGGCTTTGATGTGGATGCCGATGACGGCGGGGTGGGGGCCAAGCTGGATCTGGCCAGGGCTTACCTCGAGATCGACGACAAGGAGAGCGCCCGCGAGCTGCTGGAAGAGGCGGTGGCCCAGGGCAGCGAGCACCAGCGCAGCGAAGCCGAGAAGCTGCTCAGGCGTCTGGGGTGATCCCTTTGCCTGTGATGAACACGGAGGGCAGCCCGCGGGCTGCCCTCTTTCATCCTGGCCGCCCGGCCCGAACTGGGACTTTTGGGCCCAAGGGCGTATAATCCGGCCCGTTTCTTTCATCCTTTCCCCACAAGACAAGATTTATCCATGCGAATTGCCCTAGGTATTGAATACGACGGGAGCCGGTATTTCGGCTGGCAGCGTCAGCGCGAAGTGATCAGCGTGCAGGCCGAACTGGAAAAAGCCCTCAGCCGCATCGCCAACCACCCGGTCTCCATCCAGTGCGCCGGTCGTACCGATGCCGGGGTGCACGCCACCGGCCAGGTGATCCACTTCGATACCGAGGCGAACCGCGCCGAGGGGGCTTGGACCCTGGGGCTCAACTCCAACCTGCCCCCTGACATCGCCGTGCGCTGGGTCAAGGAGGTGGACGAGCAGTTCCACGCCCGCTTCAGCGCCACCGCCCGTCGCTACCGCTACGTCATCTACAACCACAACTACCGCCCGGCGATCCTGGGCCAAGGCGTCAGCCACTACCACGAGACCCTGGACGCCGAGCTGATGCACCAGGCCGGCCAGCAACTGCTCGGGGAGCACGATTTCAGCACCTTCCGGGCCATCGCCTGCCAGTCCAACACCCCCTGGCGCAACGTGACCCACCTGTGCGTCAGCCGCTCCGGCCCCTACCTAGTGCTCGACATCAAGGCCAACGCCTTCTTGCACCACATGGTGCGCAACATCACCGGCTCCCTGCTGCTGGTGGGGCAGGGGCAAAAACCCGTGGAGTGGATAGCCGAGGTGCTGGCGGCGAAGGATCGCAACCTGGCGGGCCCGACCGCCAAGGCGGGCGGCCTCTATCTGGTGGATGTGGATTACCCGGCCGAATTCGGGTTGCCCCGGCCGCCCCTCGGCCCGCTGTGGCTGCCGGACTCGGCACCGGGTACGACCAGTTTTTAGTAACTGGGCCCGAAAATTTGTGGTTTAATGATCCGTCGTTTATTGCCATCGAGCCGTTAAGTCATTGAACAATCAAGGCTCGATGTGTTTTGTCAGGCACAAATGCATTAAGGAATTCCATGAGCTGGCTTGAGAAGATCCTTCCCAAGAGCAAGATCACCACACCGCGTCGTCACAACATTCCGGAAGGGGTGTGGACCAAGTGTACTGCTTGCGAACAGGTGCTCTACCGGGCAGAGCTGGAGCGCAATCTCGAAGTGTGCCCCAAGTGTGACCATCATATGCGCATCAGCGCACGTGCCCGTCTCGAGAGCTTCCTCGACGCCGAGGGACGCAGCGAAGTCGCGGCCGAGCTGGAGCCGCAAGACATCCTGAAATTCAAGGATTCCAAGCGCTACAAGGATCGTTTGTCTGCCGCCCAGAAAGAGACGGGCGAGAAGGATGCGCTGGTGGTGATGAAGGGGACCCTCAAGGGGGTACCGGTCGTCGCCTGTTCATTCGAGTTCTCCTTCATCGGGGGCTCCATGTCCTCCGTGGTCGGTGCCCGCTTCGTGCGCGCCGTCGAGGAGAGCATCAAGGAGGGCCGCGGCCTGGTCTGCTTCTCCACCTCCGGTGGTGCGCGGATGCAGGAAGCCCTGTTCTCCCTGATGCAGATGGCCAAGACCAGTGCGGCCCTAGATCGCCTCACCAAGGCGGGCCTGCCCTTCATCTCCGTGCTGACCGACCCCACCATGGGTGGCGTCTCAGCGAGTCTGGCCATGCTGGGTGACATCAACGTAGGCGAACCCAAGGCGCTGATCGGCTTTGCCGGCCCCCGCGTCATCGAGCAGACCGTGCGCGAGAAACTGCCGGAAGGCTTCCAGCGCTCCGAGTTCCTGCTGGAGAAGGGTGCCATCGATCTCATCATCGACAGGCGCGAAATGCGCAACCGTCTGGCCGGTCTGCTGGCCAAGCTGATGAACACTCAGGTCATCGAAGACTGAAGATGAGTTCACACATGCAACAATCCCAAAGCCGGTCGCTGGTCGACTGGCTTTCTTATTTGGAGCAGATCCACCCGGCCAACATCGACATGGGGCTGGAGCGGGTCGGCACGGTTGCCCGCCGCATGGGCCTCACCGAACTGCCATTCAAAGTGATCACGGTGGCGGGCACCAACGGCAAGGGCTCCTCCTGCGCCATGGCGGCCAGCATCCTGATGGCCGCCGGCTACCGGGTCGGTGTCTACTCCTCCCCCCACCTGCTGCGCTTTACCGAGCGGGTGCGCGTCAATGGCCAGGAGCTGGCCGATGGCGATCACTGCGCGGCCTTTGCCGAGGTGGAAGCCGCCCGGGGCGACATCGCCCTCACCTTCTTCGAGTTCGCCACCCTGGCAGGTCTGTGGCTGTTTCGCCGCGCCGCGCCCGATGTGCTCTTGCTGGAAGTGGGGTTGGGGGGGCGGCTCGATGCCACCAATGTGGTGGAATCGGACGTCGCCCTGATCACCTCCATTGCCCTGGATCACTGCGACTGGCTCGGGGATACCCGGGAGGCGGTGGCGGTGGAGAAAGCCGGCGTCTATCGCAAAGATAAACCCGCCATCAGCGGGGAGCCCAATCCGCCGTCGACCATCGCAAGCGAAGCGGCGCGCCTTGGCGCCTGCCTGCGTCAGGTCGGCATCGATTTTCGTGGTGACGAGCATGAAGGCGACTGGGATTATCACGGCCTGCACCACTGGTCGGGATTGCCCAAACCGGCCCTGCCGCTGATGAATGCGGTCACCGTGCTGGCGGCCCTGGAGTCCCTCGGTCTGCCATTGGCGGAGTCCGCCATCCGCGACGGCCTGGCCAATGCCCGCCTGGCTGGCCGGATGCAGCAGTTGCAAACCTCGCCGCTGGTCATCGTCGACGTGGCCCACAATCCCCACTCTGCGGCCTATCTCGCCAGCCAGCTGCGTCAGCGCCCCGGCAAGGGCAAGCGCCGCGCCGTGGTTGGCATGCTCAAGGACAAGGACATGGCGGGGTCGCTGGCCGAGCTTGACGGTCTGATTGACGAGTGGTTCCTGGCAAGCCTCCACGGCCCGCGCGCGGCCACGGCCGACCAGTTGGCGACGGCCCTTGGCCGCGGCCGGGGCGCGGCGCTCACCTTTGCCAGCGTGGGGGATGCCTACGGCGCCGCCTTGGCCGCATCGAGTCCTGACGATATGGTCATTGTGTTCGGCTCGTTTTACACTGTCGCCGACGTGCTGGCTCTGGGCTCGGTCTGAGCCGTTCGCTCCCCTGGCTCCGTCAACGTGACGACGGGCCGGGTTTTGCACTGGATAATCCCCTTTCAGGCCAAGTGGGTGGCGAGGGACCCGGCTTCGCCAGCCGGCGTGAGGGGAGGCGTTCTTTGCGAAGTGTGCAAGATTGCAATGGATCCTAAGTAACATGGGTGGAAATTAACTTGGCTTCGAAGTTTCAAAACAGATTGGTGGGGACCGTCATCCTGGTCGCCCTGGTGGTCATCTTTCTGCCGGACCTGATGGACGGCAACAAGCTGGAGCAGAAGGACGAGGCCTTCGCCAAGATCCCCCTGCGTCCGGAGCTGGAGCCCGCCAAGCCTGCGCTTCAGGTCTCGGCGGCGAGCACCCTGCCGGCCGAGCATCTGGCGAGTCAGCAGCAGGCCTCTGCCGCGACCCAGTGGCAGGTAGAGGAGATTGGCGATACCGTGACCCTGGCCAATCAGGGGGGAGCCAATCCAGCGGGAGCCAGTCAGGCTCCCATCACCCAGCAGCAGCCGGTACAGGCCGTGGCGCAACCCAAGCCCCAGCCCAAACCCGAGCCCAAGCCGGAAGTGATCGCCAAGAAACCGGTGGAGCAGCCCAAACCCAAGCCGGTGCCAACCAAGCCGGTAGAGGTGCAAAAACCGGTGGAGGCCAAGCCACAGGCGGGCCAGATCAAGACCATGGATGATCTTATCGCGAGCAAGATGGCCCAGCCGACTACGGCACCGGCAGCAGCCCCGGCTCAGGGGAGCTGGATCCTGCAGCTTGGCGCCTTCAAGAATGCAGACAGCGTCAATGCCTTGGTGAGCAAGCTGAGGGCGGCGGGCTACTCGGCCCAGACGTCGCCGAGAACCCCGGTGCAGGGGCAGATCAACCGGGTCTTTATCGGGCCGGATGTCTCCAAGGCCAAGTTGCAGGGCATGCAGAGCCGGATCAGCCAGATGACGGGCTTGAGCGGCTCCGTGGTGGCCTACAACCCCTGACAGGACGATGAAATGAAAAGACCGCGCCTCATGGCAACATGGGCGCGGTCTTTTTTTGTGTCCAACACGGGGGAGGCTGTGTGGCTATCGGGCTGCCGAGGAGGCCTAGATGCACTTCACCGGCTTGGGGAGGCCTGCGATCTTGGTGGCCTGCTTGGCGGGGCCTTCCGGGAACAACTTGTAGAGGTAGCGGCTGTTGCCCTTCTCCGGGCCGTACTGCTTTTCCATCGCCTTGACCAGGGCGCGGATGGCGGGGGAAGTGTTGAACTCCAGATAGAAGGCCCGTACGAAACGCACCACTTCCCAGTGGGGATCCTCCAGCACTATCCCCTCTTTCTCGGCCAGCACCAAGGCCAGCGCCTCGCTCCATTGCTCGCTGTGGCGCAGATAGCCTTGGGCATCGGTCTCGATGAGTTGGCCGTTGAACTGCAAATGATGTGGCTCGGACATGACGCTTCCTCGAAAAGGCTATCTCAATGGGGCGGGCATGGTAGCGCCTTGCGTCCCGTCCGGCAACCGGGGCGGCGCTTGGCTCCTGCCTCGGGTGGGACTGGCCCGGCGGCTATGTCCGGCTAGGTTCGCCCCTGACCTGTCAGCAACTGGCCGTCGTTGGCCAGCACCAACAGCTCGTCTGCCAACTGGCTGATGAGGGAGAGCTGCTGGCTCAGCATCAGCTGCTCCTCGCTGCTCTCCGGAGCGATGGTTGGACAGGCTCCCGCGAGCGGCGTCGGCATCTGCCCCGCCAAGTGACCGGCGGCCTGCTCCAGGGTCTGGCTGATGTGGCGGCTTATCTCCTCCAGCCCCTCGATGGGCTCGAGTTTGTCGCGATGGGCCCCGAGCGCCGAGATATAGGAGAGCAGGGCATGGTTGCGCCAGGTGAGGGTAAAGCAGAGATCCAGGAAGCGGCGGCGCTTGCTCGGCTCCACCAGCATGCTCTGCCAGGCCATGGCCAGCTCGCTGTCGGCGAGGTGGGCACACTTGCGGGCCACCCGGTAGTCCAGGGATTCATCCCGTTGGCGATGCAGGCTGGCGAGTACCGCCGAGAGGTACTTCGCATTAGCGGACAGGGAGTTGGCGATAAGGGTCGGCAACCGCTTGTATTGCCAGTCGGGCCAGAGCCAGGCCACCAGGGCGTAGGAGAGCAGGCAGCCGAGCAGGGTATCGAGCAGGCGTGGTCCCAGGATGGCGAAGCCGATGCCATCCAGCAGGTTGAACGCCATCAGCACGTAGAGGGTGATGAAGCAGACGGCGGCGCTGTAGTTGCTGCGCACCTGGGTGAAAAACAGGAAGGCGGCCAGCCCCATGATCCCCAGTTGCAGGTGCAGCTCGGGGAAGAACCAGAGCACGGGCACGCCGATGAGGATACCGGCAAAGGTGCCGAGCATCCGCTGCACCAGACGACGGCGGGTGGCGCTGTAGCTCGGCTGGCAGACGAACAATACGGTGAGCAGGATCCAGTACCCCTTGTCCAGGTGAAACGCTTGCAGAATGCCATAGCCCACGACCAGCCCGAGGGAGAGCCGCAGGGCATGGCGAAACACCATGGAGTTAGGGGTGAGGTGCTGCCTGAGCAATGCCAGCAGGGACAGGGCGACCGGCCGTGCCAGGGGAGGCAGGCTGGTGGGGGGGGCTGCGGGGTTTTGCAGCTCTTCGGCGCTTTGCAGCAACTGGTTGATGCTGGCCAGGTTGCGACGCAGGAACTTCATCGGTGTCAGCAGGGTCTTGGGGTAGTGCTGCTTGAGGTGGGTGAACTCCAGCTGATCGCCGAGGGCCTCCAGGGTCCAGTGAATGCGTTTGTGGTGGGTGTAGGGCTTGTGCACCAGGATGGCGTAGCCGAGCTGCTGACAGGCGTCGGCAAGCTGTGACAGCACTTCTTGGAAGCCGTCGAGGACGATGCCCTGCTTGAGCTCCGCTTCCAGCTTGCTGTAGGGGTAGTGGCTGGAGGTGGCCCGCTCCTGGATCTCCAGGGCAAGCAGGTAGAGGCGCAGCAGGCCCGCGAGCTCGGGGGCAACCCCGTGGCGGCCGGGGGCATGAAGACGGGCATTGAGCGCCGTCTTGGCCTGGTTCAGGGCATTGACCAGGTTGATGTTGAGCTGGGCCAGATTGTGGCGGATGGCCTGGGCGCCGTGTTCGTCGGCCGGGAAGAAGCGGGATTTCTCCTGCAAGTAGCGGGCGAGGGCGAAGTAACTCTGGGCCAGTTGCTCGTGCAGGGTCTTGTAGGGCAGCAGCCAGAGCCAGACCAGGGACACCAGGCCGTACCAGAGGGCCCCGGCGCACAGGGCCAGCGGCTGATAGAAGAGATCCGGCGCCTTGGCGGCCCCCAGCATGGTGTAGATGGCAATCAGCAGGGAGCCAAAGCTGATGGTGGCGTAGCGTTGGCCGAGGGCCCCCACCATCACGAAGAGGAAGGTGGAGCCCGCGAGCCCGATGGCAAAGAGCCAGGGGGTGGGGAAGAGATACTGCACGCACAATGAGGCAAACAGGAAGCAGAGCAGGGTCATGGCGAGGTTCTTGACCCGGCCCCAGAGGCTGTCGTCGGTCTCGGCGATGGCGCCGGCCACCACCCCGAGGGAGAGCAGCACGGTGAGCTGGATGTCACCGGTAGCCAGCGCGAAGGCGAGCAGCCCCGCGATGGCGAGCAGGACCTTGAGAGCGAAATAGATGTGGCTGTCTGTCAGCAGCCGGCGCAGCAGGCCGGAGAAATCCATCGGCATGCTAGGCACCACCCTTGAACGAGGTGAAATCGATGTGGCTGTCGGTCAGCAGACGGCGCAATAAACCTGAGAAGTCCATGGGCATGGGATGAAGGCAACCCTTGAGCGAAACGAAAGCGACAGCATAACCCGTCGGCAACGAAACGGCCCTGATTTGGATCAGGGCCACTTCGCTTCATATCCTTGATTTGCAACTTATCCTGACAGAAATGGGCGCCAATAAAAACCCCGCCGAAGCGGGGTCTTGTGCATATCAAGCATCCATCAGTTGCGGTTGCCGCCAAGCAGGCTCAACAGGCTCAGGAAGATGTTGTAGATGGAGACATACAGGGTGACGGTGGCAGAGATGTAGTTGGTCTCGCCGCCGCGCACGATCTGCTGGGTGGTCAGCAGGATGGCGCCGGAGGAGAAGAGCATGAACATGGCGGACAGGGCCAGGCTCAGGGCGCTCATCTGCAGGAAGATGTTGGCGACCATGGCTACCAGCAGTACCCAGAACCCGACGAACAGCATGCCGCCGAGGAAGGAGAGGTCCCGCTTGGTGGTCAGGGCATAGGCAGACAGGCCGAAGAAGGTGAGCGCAGTACCGCCCAGCGCCGTCATCACGATCTCGCCGCCGCCATTGTTCATGTACATGTTGATGATGGGGCCGAGGCTATAGCCCAGCAGGCCGGTCAGGGCGAAGGTAAACACCAGCCCCATGCCGTTGTCACGGTTCTTCTCGGTCAGGAACATCAGACCGTAGACACCGATGAGGAACACGGCCCAGTGCAGGGGCGGCATGTTCATGACGGTCGCTACCCCGGCTACCACGGCTGAGAAGCCAAGAGTGAGGGAGAGCAGCATGTAGGTGTTGCGCAGCACCTTGTTGGTGTCGCGCACGGCACCCTGGGTGCCAGTGTAGATAGAACGGGTATCCATCTTGATGTCCTCTTGATTTCCGGGGTGAAGCGACCAGTTGTGCTTCGTTAACGCATTGTATGCACTGAATGTGTGGATGACGAGCGCTGATTTCAAGCGCCACCCCACCTGCGTGGTGCCTACTATCCCAGAGCAAAGATGTATTGCGCATGAACAAGGAGGCTCAAGGCGTTGCAGAGGGCGCCTGCTCCTGCTCCTGCTCTTTACCCTGTCTGGCGATCCGCGTCGGCGAGAAGCCGAACTGCTTTCTAAACGCCGTGATGAAATTGGCCACATGGTCATAGCCGGCGTGGGCGGCGGCGCCTTGCAGAGAGAGGCTGCGCGCCTCCAGCCTGGCCCGCGCTTCTTGCAGCTTTCGCTGGCGAAGGTAGCGCTGCAGGCTCATGCCCAGCTCTTTTTTTGCGGCTCGCTGCAAGGTGGAGACGCTCATGCCGAGGGTGGCCGCGATCTCGGTCAGGGTCATCTCGTCCACTTTTTCATCCCTGAGCAGCATCTTGAGGCGCGTCGGTTGCTCGTTCTGGCGCTGGCAGCAGGGGGAGGCGGCCTGCTGGAGGTTGGTCATCAGGCTCTCCCAGACACTGAGGGCAAAGGCCTTGCGCATCAGCATCTCGGAGGCGTTCTGGCTGCTGGTGAGATTGAGCGCTTCCGCAATCTGTCCAAGGGCAGCGGGCAGGGTCCAGTCGACGCGGCTCAGATGGTGGCTGAAGGTCTGTGCGAAAGCCTTGCGATGCGCCTGTGCCAGGTTGTGGGCGAGCCAGGTGTGGTCCAGGGAGAGGACGATGCTGCGGCTGCGCACCTGGGCTTTGGCCGCCCCCTGCACGATGTCGGGCTCGGTATAGAGGATGGCGGTTGCCACTATGGGGTCGGACTCGTGAAAGCGGCACCCCTTGAGCCTGTGAGTGGCGCCATAGGTCATCAGGGCCCGGCTCTCGAGGGGAATGGCGATGATCAACTGCGGCGGCAACTCCCGCTCGGTGGCGAAGTCTGCCTTGTGAACGATGTCCTTGTTGTGAAAGCGAAGACCCTCCTGGATCACCAGGTTCTCCACCCTGCCGGTGAAGCGCCCCCGCTGGCGTGCGCTGGTGTCCCTTGCCACTGTGTCAGTCATGTGCAATTTGACCATGTCGAAGAGTGAAATGACCACACCGCAAAACTGCGGCGGAAGATGGAGTGATATATTAGCCCCCGGAAAATTAAATGAAAATGATTATCATCTCTATCTTGGGGTCACTCTTACTATGGTTGTCTTGAAGGATAAAGCGCGAAGCCCGCTGGCTCTGGCCATCTCTGCCGCTCTGGCCGTCACCGTTGCCGCCCCGGCAGGGGCACACACACCGGACATCAAGCCGGACGAAACCCTGGTCGTCTATGGCAATCCACTCTACGGGATGTCGCCGTCGGAGGAGACGGGAGGCTATGGGGTCGACTCGGCCACCGTCGGCACCAAGACGCCGGCGGCCCTCAAAGACATCCCCCAGTCGATCACCGTGTTGACCAACGACTACATCGAGGAGCGCAACTTTGTGGCGGTGGACGATCTGGCCAAGTTCACGCCGGGTCTGCGTACCCTAGTCAACGACAGCGGTCGCTCCTCCATCTTCTCCCGTGGCTATGAGTACGACGAAGTGAACCTCAACGGCCTGCCATCGCCCATGCAGAGCAAGTACGGCACCCTGCCGTCGCTGGCGGCGGTGGATCGGGTGGAGATCATGCGGGGCCCCTCCGGCCTCTTCAACAGCACCAGCGAGCTGGGGGGCGTGATCAACATGGTGCTCAAGCGTCCGACCGACGCCTTCAAGGGCTCGGTCACGGCGCGCTATGGCAGCTGGGACAGGCATTACCTGGAGGCGGACATGGGGGGCGCACTCAACGACGAGGGTTCCCTGCGCGGCCGCGTCGTGGTGGCCAACGCCGACATCAAGAACCAGGTGGACTACAACAACAACGACAACGGTACCTACTACGGCACCCTGGAGTTCGATCTCTCGGATCGCACCCGGCTCTCCGTCTACGCCCTGCACCAGACCAAGGACATCCTGCCCACCAACGGCCTGCCGGCGTACAAGGACGGCTCCCTGCTCGACATCGGCCGCAGCACCTACCTGGGGTCGGCTGAAGACTTCTTCGACGCCGACACCACGGATGTGGGGGCCTCGCTGCAACACGCCTTTGCCAACGGCGGGGTGGGTCAGGTCTCGGCCCGCTACATGGATCACGACATGCGGCTGGAGCAGACCTTCACCAACGGCCCCGTGGACGCGGCGGGCAACACCGGGCTGATGTTCAACGGCCAGGGGAACCAGCAGAAGAACATGGCCTTCGATGCCAACTACAGCCAGATGTTCGATCTGTTGGGGCACAAGAGCGAGTTTGTGCTGGGCTCCGACTACAAGCGCTACGAGTCGGACATCCAGACCTACACCAACCGCAACCTCGGCAAGATCAATGTGTTCGATTTCGACCCGACCCGGGTCGCCAAGCCGGACTACAGCTACACCAAGAATGATCATGAGGAGCAGTCGGAGCTCGGTCTGTATGGCAAGGTGACCTGGCGGCTGATGGAGCCGCTCTCGGTGATCACCGGGGCCCGCGTCTCCTGGTACGATCTGGATGCCGTCAGCACGACCCTGAGTTCCGGAGCCCAGAGCGGCGAGTCCAGTGCGTTCAACGGCAAGCTCACCCCCTACGCGGGGGCCGTCTATGACCTGAGCGACGAACACGCCTGGTATGCCAGCTACTCCAAGGTGTTCAAGCCCCAGACCAGCCAGGACGAGAGCGGCAACCTGCTCAAGCCCCGGGAGGGCAGCCAGTGGGAAACCGGCATCAAGTCCTCGCTGCGTGACGGCCTGCTCAACACCCGGGCGACCCTCTTCCTGATGAAGGACGACAACATCGCGGCCCAGGCCTACGACGATCAGGGCATTGCCATCACCAACACCTACTGGGCCACCGGCAAGGTGGAGACGCAAGGGGTGGAGCTGGAGGCGAGCGGCTATCTCAGCCAGAACTGGATGGTGATGGCCGGCTATACCTTCACCGACATCGAGGAGAAGGCCGGGGATCACAACCCGAAATTCGACACCATCCCCCGTCACGTCCTCTCCCTCTGGACCGACTACCACCTGGCCGACTGGGTGCAGGGGCTGCACCTCGGGGCCGGGATGACGGCGGTGAGCGACTACGGCTTCAACCAGAAGGGAGTTGAGACCCATCAGGGGGGCTATGCCCTGTTCGATGCGGCGGTGCGTTACGAGATCAACGACAGGATGCAGGCGACCCTGAACCTCTACAACCTGCTCGACCGGGAGTACTTCTACCGGGTCGGCTCCACCAGCACCTTCAACATGTACGGCGAGCCGGCGAACCTGATGGCAGGCTTCACCTACAAGCTGTAACGACCGACGACAGCAGGGCCTGCGGGCCCTGTTGTCGTCTCTGTGCGCCGCCCTACGGGGGATCCCCAAGGCTGGCGACACAATCCTGGTTCATCCAATGACAAGACTCATCATCCTGCTGCTCACCATGATCACACTCTCTTCTGCCCAGGCAGACATGCTCCACTACGCCCAGCGCTTCACCCACCATTCGGCCCTGCTGGGGGAGACGCGGCAATACAGCGTCTCCCTGCCCCAGGAATATGAACGCGAGCCCGGGGCTCGGTTCCCCGTGCTCTATCTGCTCGACGGGGAGAAGAGTCTGCTGGAGGTTGTCGGCATCACCCGGGCCCTGCGGGCCGGGCTCAATCCGGCGATTCCCCCCCTCATCATCGTCGCGGTCCACAACACCGACCGGATGCGGGATTACACCCCGAGCCACACCATGACCTTGCCCAATGGGTCACCGGCGGGGCCCGGCTATGCCGTGACGGGGGGCGGGCCCCGATTCCTGCGCTATCTGAGTGAGGAGCTGCGCCCCCTCATCGAGGAGAGGTTTCGGACCCGGGCGCCGGCCCTGCTGGTGGGCCACTCCCTCGGCGGCCTGCTGGCGCTCGATGCCCAGGCGCAAGACGGCGGCCAGTTCCAGGGGGTGATCGCCATCGACGCCAGCCTCTGGTTCGACTATCCCCGCAATTACGAGCGCATCGCGTCGGAGTTGACCGGGCCGCTCAGGCACGCCTCCTCGCTGTTTATGGCGGTGGCCAACAACCTCTTCACCCCGGGATTCGGGCGCTCGGCGTTTCACCGGGATCGCCTGCAGCAGTTTGCCCGGCAGGTGGTGGCCGCGCCCGGCCCAAATCTGCACGTCACCAGCCGCTACTTCGAGGAGGAGGATCACCACAGCGTCTACCACCCCGCCGTCTATCAGGGACTCCAGTGGCTGTTTCAGGGCTATCGGCTGGATCTGGCGCCCGGTCACTTCAGCCGACAGGGGGTGATCGCCCGCTTTGATGCCCTGAACCGCCACCTCGGCAGCGCACTGCGCCCGGAGCTGGGGAGCCTGCGGGACATCAGGGAGAAGGCCGCGCGCTGGCCGCAGATGGCGATCTCCGTGGACGAGGCCGATGCCCTGCTGGCCCACTACTACGGGGCGAAGCCGTGAAAGCCGATATTTTTGCCTGTGTCTGGAATCGTCACAACGGCGCCGGAGACGGGTGTCGGTCCGGCGCCATCCCTGGGTAGACTGCCGAAACGAGGGGCGCCGGGTCGGTGCCCCGACAGAGGCAGGGAGTGAGCGATGGCGGTTGCAGGAAAGAGGGGAGGCATGCTGGCTCTGTGGTGCGGCGTACTCCTGATGTCGGGGTGCAGTGGGTTTGCGCCTGCGCCCATTCCCGTCACCTATCTGAGTCAGGATCCGCCCCCAGGCAGGCTGCCCCTTGGGGAGACCGCCTATGTGGATGACGGTCGCTGCCCACCCGGGCAGGTCAAGCGGCTCATCGGCGGGGACGCGAAGCACAATGTGCCAAGAAAGGTGGAGTGTGTGGCAAGACCGCAATGATGATGTGATTTTCACAGCCTGAAACATCCAAAAAAGAGCCCTGAGGCAGTCGCCTTGGGGCTCTTTTCGTCTGGCTGGCCTGGTCGGTGTGATGCCGCAGCGGGCTAGAAGGCATCTCCAGGGACCCGCACCCAGCCTTCCATCAGGATGCGGGCGGAGCGGGACATCACCGCTTTGGTGACCGTCCACTGTCCCGCTACCTGCTCTGCCTGGGCTCCGACTCTCAGGGTGCCGGAGGGGTGACCAAAGCGCACCGCTTCGCGCTCGCCGCCCCCGGCGGCCAGATTGACGAGGGTGCCGGGAATGGCCGCCGCCGTGCCGATGGCCACGGCGCAGGTGCCCATCATGGCGTGGTGCAGCTTGCCCATGGAGAGGGCCCGCACCAGCAGATCGATCTCGCCGGCAATAATCTCCTTGCCGCTGGCAGTGCGGTAATCCTTGGCGGGTGCGACGAAGGCAATTTTCGGGGTGTGCTGGCGAGTGGCCGCCTCTTCGGGGCGCTTGATGAGCCCCATGCGCAGGGCACCGGCAACCCGGATCGCCTCGAAACGGGCGAGCGCTTGCGGATCTGTGTTGATCGCCTCGCGCAGTTCGGTTCCCTCATAACCGATGTCCTCGGCGTTGACGAACACAGTGGGAATACCGGCGCTGATCAGGGTGGCTTTCAGCACGCCGCTCTTTACAACAGATGCGGGCACCTCCAGATCGTCCACCAGATTGCCGGTGGGGAAGAGGGCGCCGCCGTCTTCACCCTCGTCGGACGGGTCGAGAAACTCCAGTACGATCTCGGCGGCGGGGAAGGTCACCCCGTCCAGCTCGAAGTCGCCGGTCTCCTGCACCTGGCCGCCCGTCACCGGCACGTGGGCGAGGATGGTCTTGCCGATATTGGCCTGCCAGATCCGCACCTCGCAGGTGCCGCTCTCCGGGATGCGGGACGGGTCCACCAGGCCGGCGTGGATGGCGAAGGCCCCGGCGCCGGTGGAGAGGTTGCCGCAGTTGCCGCTCCAGTCCACGAATGCCTTGTCGATGGCGACCTGGCCGTAGAGGTAGTCCACATCGTGATCGGGTTGCAGGCTTTTGGAGAGGATCACGCACTTGGCTGTGGAGGAGGTGGCCCCCCCCATGCCGTCCATGTGGGCGCCGTAGGGGTCGGGGCTGCCGATGACCCGCAGGAAGAAGGCATCCCGTGCCGGGCCCGGCTGCTGGCAGCGCTCGGGCAGGTCAGATAAGCGAAAGAAGACCCCCTTGCTGGTGCCGCCACGAAGGTAGGTGGCCGGGATTTTTACTTGTGGTATGTGGGCCATAGAGAGTGTCCTGAAAAGAGTCATGGATCCTGCTCCCTCTGGGAGAAGGTGCCCGAAGGGCGGATGAGGGGGATTTCCCCTCACCCCAACCCTCTCTCAAAGGGAGAGGGTGCCTTATGCCTTCCCCTTTTTCAAAGGGGCGGAGCGGGGTTGCGATTTAGCTTGCGGCCTTTTGCGCAGCCGACGCCAGGAAATCCTGTGCGAAGCGCTGCAGCACGCCGCCCGCCTCGTAGACCGAGACCTCCTCGGCGGTGTCGAGGCGGCAGGTCATGGGCACCTCGACCACTTCACCGTTGCGACGAGTCACCACGAGCACGAGATCGGCGCGCGGGGTGCGGGTCCCTTTCACGTCATAGGTCTCGGTGCCATCCAGCCCCAGGGTGAGGCGGCTGGTGCCCGGTTTGAACTCCAGCGGCAGCACCCCCATGCCGATGAGGTTGGTACGGTGAATGCGCTCGAAGCCTTCCGCCGCTATCACCTCCACCCCGGCCAGCCGTACCCCCTTGGCCGCCCAGTCCCGAGACGAGCCCTGACCGTAGTCGGCGCCAGCGACGATGATGAGCGGCTGCTTGCGCGCCATGTAGGTTTCGATGGCTTCCCACATCCGCATGACCCGGCCTTCCGGCTCGACCCGGGCCAAGGATCCCTTCTTCACCGCCCCGTTGACCACCGCCATCTCGTTGACCAACTGGGGGTTGGCGAAGGTGGCGCGCTGGGCGGTCAGGTGATCGCCGCGGTGGGTCGCATAGGAGTTGAAGTCCTCCTCCGGCAGGCCCATCTTGTGCAGGTATTCCCCCGCCGCGCTGCTGCGCAGTATGGCGTTGGAGGGGGAGAGGTGGTCTGTGGTGATGTTGTCCGGCAGCAGCGCCAGCGGCCGCATCCCCTTGAGGGTGCGCTCGCCCGCCAAGGCACCTTCCCAGTAGGGCGGGCGGCGGATATAGGTGCTCTGGGGGCGCCAGTCATACAGGGGCGCCACTTTCGGGCCCAGGTCTTCCTCTATGGTGAACATGGGGATGTAGACCTGACGGAACTGCGCCGGTTTCACCGCCGCGCGCACCACGGCGTCGATCTCCTCGTCGCTCGGCCAGATGTCTTTGAGGCGAATTTCCTTGCCGTTCACCACCCCCAGCACATCCTTCTCGATGTCGAAGCGGATGGTGCCGGCGATGGCGTAGGCCACCACCAGGGGCGGGGAGGCGAGGAACGCCTGCTTGGCGTAGGGGTGGATGCGGCCGTCGAAGTTGCGGTTGCCCGACAGCACCGCCGTGGCGTAGAGGTCGCGATCGATGATCTCCTGCTGGATGGCGGGATCCAGCGCGCCGGACATGCCGTTGCAGGTGGTGCAGGCGAAGGCCACCACGCCGAAGCCGAGTTGCTCCAGCTCCTCATCCAGTCCCGCCTCTTTCAGATACAAGGCGACTGTCTTGGAGCCGGGCGCGAGCGACGACTTGACCCAGGGCTTGCGCACCAGACCGAGTTTGTTGGCGTTGCGGGCCAGCAGGCCAGCGGCAATCACGTTGCGCGGGTTGCTGGTGTTGGTGCAACTGGTGATGGCGGCGATGATCACGGCGCCATCGGGCAAGAGGCCGTCCGCTTCCTGGGCGCGAGCCTTGTCCAGATCCACCGCGATTCCGCGCTCCGCCAGGGCGGAGACCGGCAGGCGGCGATGGGGGTTGGAGGGGCCGGCCAGGGTGCGCACCACGGTGGACAAGTCAAAGTGCAGCACCCGCTCGTACTGGGCGCCCGCCAGGGCATCGGCCCAGAGACCGGCCTCCCTGGCATAGGTTTCCACCAGCCTGACCTGCTCGTCGTCACGGCCGGTGAGCTTGAGGTAGTCGAGGGTCTGCTGGTCGATGAAGAACATGGCCGCGGTAGCACCATACTCCGGTGCCATGTTGGAGATGGTGGCCCGATCGCCGAGGGTGAGGGCGGCGGCGCCCTCGCCACGAAACTCCAGGTAGGCGCCGACTACCTTCTGCTGGCGCAGGAATTCGGTGAGCGACAGCACCAGGTCCGTGGCGGTGATGCCGGGTTGCGGCTTGCCGGAGAGCTCCACGCCGACGATCGAAGGCAGCCGCATCCAGGAGGCGCGCCCCAGCATCACGTTCTCGGCTTCCAGCCCGCCCACCCCCACCGCGATGACGCCGAGGGCATCCACGTGGGGGGTGTGGCTGTCGGTACCGACGCAGGTGTCCGGGTAGGCGAGGCCGCGATCGGCGTGGATAACAGGGGACATCTTCTCCAGGTTGATCTGGTGCATGATGCCGTTGCCTGGCGGGATCACCTCGATGTTCTTGAACGCCTGCTTGGTCCAGTCGATGAAGTGGAAGCGATCCTCGTTGCGGCGATCCTCGATGGCGCGGTTCTTCTCGAACGCCTGGGGGTCGAAGCCGCCACATTCAACGGCCAGGGAATGGTCGACGATGAGCTGCACCGGCACCACAGGGTTCACCTGGGCGGGATCTCCCCCCTGCTCGGCGATGGCGTCGCGAAGGCCCGCCAGATCCACCAGGGCGGTCTGCCCCAGGATGTCGTGGCACACCACCCGCGCCGGGAACCAGGGAAAGTCGCGATCGCGCTTGTTGTGCACTATCTGGCCGAGGCACTCGCCGAGGATGGCCGGATCGCATTTGCGAACCAGGTTCTCGGCGTGGACGCGGGCGGTGTAGGAGAGCCTATCCCAGGCGCCGGGGGCGATGGCGTTGACCGCCTCCCTGGCGTCGAAGTAGTCGAGTGCCGTGCCGGGCAGGGGCTTGCGGTATTGAGTGTTTATCATCACTTGCGCTCCTGATTCTTCTCGGCGTGCACGCGGGCGAGATAGTGGGCGTTGTTCATCACTGGCGCTCCTTGAGCGGGACGAACACCAGATCTTCCGGGCCGACGTAGTTGGCGCTCGGGCGGATGATCTTGCCGTCGATGCGCTGCTCGATGACATGGGCCGACCAGCCGGAGGTGCGGGCGATGACGAACAGCGGGGTGAACATGGCGGTGGGCACCCCCATCATGTGGTAGCTGACGGCGCTGAACCAGTCCAGGTTCGGGAACATCTTCTTGGCCTCCCACATGGTGGACTCCAGCCGCTCGGCGATGTCGAACATCTTGGTGTTGTGCTGCTCCTGGCTGAGGGCGCGGGCCACCTCCTTGATCACCTTGTTGCGGGGATCGGAGACGGTGTAGACCGGGTGGCCGAAGCCGATGACCACCTCCTTCTTCTCGATGCGGGCACGAATGTCGGCCTCCGCCTCGTCCGGATTCTCGTAGCGCTTCTGGATCTCGAACGCCACCTCGTTGGCGCCGCCGTGCTTGGGCCCGCGCAGGGCGCCGATGGCGCCGGTGATGCAGGAGAACATGTCCGAGCCGGTGCCGGCGATGACGCGGCCGGTGAAGGTGGAGGCGTTGAACTCGTGCTCGGCGTAGAGGATGAGGGAGGTGTGCATGGCGCGCACCCAGGAGTCCCGTGGCTTCTCGCCGTGCAGCAGGTGCAGGAAGTGGCCGCCGATGGAGTCATCGTCGGTCTCCACATGGATGCGCTTGCCGTTGTGGCTGAAGTGGTACCAGTAGAGCAGCACGGAGCCTAAGCAGGCCATCAGCTTGTCGGCGATGTCCCGGGCGCCCGGGTGGTTGTGATCGTCCTTCTCCGGCGACAGACACCCCAGCACGGAGACGGCGGTGCGCATCACGTCCATGGGGTGGGCGCTTGGGGGCAGCTGCTCCAGGGCGGTCTTGACCCCGGTGGGCAGGCCGCGCAGGGCCTTGAGTTTGGCCTTGTAGGCGGCAAGCTCCGCCACATTGGGCAGATGGCCGTGCACCAGCAGGTGGGCTATCTCTTCGAATTCGCAGCTGGTGGCCACGTCCAGGATGTCGTAGCCACGGTAGTGCAGGTCGTTGCCGGAGAGGCCGACGGTGCACAGGGCGGTGTTGCCGGCGGCGGTGCCGGAGAGGGCGACGGATTTTTTCGGCTTGAAGCCGGTGGTTTCGGGAATGGCGCTCATCACATGTTTCCTCATTCAGTCCGTTGAAGCGCCAGCCGCCAGCATGAGGCGGCTGGTCGCGGGCTTATTCCTTGGTGAACAGTCTGTCCAGGGTCTGCTCGTAGTGGTGGTAGCCGAGGAAGTCGTAGAGAGACTCCCGGGTCTGCATGGTGTCGACCACGGCGCGCTGGTGGCCGTCGCGGCGAAGCGTCTGATAGACGTTGAGGGCGGCCTGGTTGGCGGCGCGGGCGGCGCTTAACGGGTAGAGCACCATGTCGACGCCATGCAAGGCGAGCGCCTCCTTGTCAAACAGCTCGGTCTTGCCGAACTCGGTCATGTTGGCGAGGATCGGCACCCCTGCCGCCTGCTTGAAGCGGTCGTACTGATCCAGCTCGGTGACGGCCTCGGCGAAGATCATGTCGGCGCCCGCCTCCACATAGGCAGCGGCGCGCTCCAGGGCCGAGCCCAGCCCCTCTACCGCCAGGGCGTCGGTGCGGGCCATGATGACGAAGCTCTCGTCCTGGCGGGCATCCACCGCCGCCTTGATCCTGTCCACCATCTCGGACAGGGAGACCACGGCCTTGTTGGGCCTGTGGCCGCAACGCTTCTGGGCCACCTGATCCTCCATGTGGACGGCGGCCACCCCGCCGCGCTCGAAGGCGCGGATGGTGCGGGCGATGTTGAAGGCACCGCCCCAGCCGGTGTCGATATCCACCAGGAGCGGCACTTGCGTGGCGGCCGTGATGCGCTCGGCATCGATCAGCACGTCGTTCATGGAGGTCATGCCGAGATCCGGCAGGCCATAGGAGGCGTTCGCCACCCCGGCGCCGGAGAGATAGAGGGCCTGGAAGCCGCTGCGCTCGGCCATCAGCGCCATGTAGGCGTTGATGGTGCCGACGATCTGCAGGGGCTTCTCATTGGCTAGGGCGGTGCGAAAACGCGTGCCGGCCGAGGGGGATAGGTTGGACATCGTGACTCCTTTCATGGGGTGCTTGTCTGCTGCGGATGCTGGCTGTGAACAGGTTCATCTCACACTACGTTGACGTTAACGTCAATCATGCTTAAGTCCAAGGCCCGTCAATGGGCGGGCACCAGCGGCTGCTTCCTGTATAACTTCATGTAATTCAATCAAGTAGCTTCCCAATTTGATTCATGCCCGGCCACTGTCACCTCGCCGTCATGGGGGAACAGGGCCGATTCTGGCCTCTTCCCCGAGGGGGGGCAACGGATTCGAAGGGGGGTGTCATGAGATGAAAAGTGGCTGTCGCCCGATGCAAAGCGGACGTTTACGTTAATCCCTAGATTCACTCTGGACGATGTTTTCACCCACGAATGAATCTGGAGAACCGCCATGGCCAACGCCATTCGCTTTTATGAAACCGGGGGCCCCGAGGTCTTGCGCTACGAACAAGTGGCGGTGGGCGAGCCCGGGCCTGGCCAGGTGCGCCTGCGCCACGCCGCGGTCGGCCTCAACTATGCCGACACCTATTTTCGCAACGGCACCTACCCCATCCCCATGCCCAATGGCCTCGGCGTCGAGGCGGCCGGGGTGGTGGAGGCGGTGGGCGAGGGCGTCACCAACGTCGACGTCGGCGATCGCGTCACCTACACCGGTTTCATCAATACACTCGGCGCTTATTCGACCGAGCGCCTGATCCCGGCCGCGCCGCTCATTCGCCTGCCGGACAGCATCTCCTGCGAGACCGCCGCCGCCATGACCATGCGCGGCCTCACCTCCGCCTACCTGATGCGCCGCATCCACGCCTTCAAGCCCGGTGACAGCATCTTGCTGCACGCCGCGGCGGGCGGGGTCGGCCTCATCGTCGCCCAGTGGGCCAAGCTGCTGGGGCTGACGGTGATAGGCACCGTCTCGAGCGGCGCCAAGGCCGAGCTGGCCCGTGCCCACGGCTGCGACTTCACCATCGACTACAGCCGGGAAGATGTGGCGACCCGGGTGCGCGCCCTGACCGGCGGCGCCGGGGTTGACGTGGTGTTTGACAGCGTCGGCAAGAACACCTTCCTGGGCTCGCTTGATTCCCTCAAACGCCGCGGCCTCATGGTCTGCGTCGGCACCGCCTCCGGCCCCATCGACGGCTTCAACCCCCAGTTGCTGGCCATGAAGGGTTCCCTCTATCTGACCCGACCGGCCCTGGCGGACTACATCGCCGACCCGGCCGAGAAGGAGGCCCTGGCCGGCGAGCTGTTCGATCACGTGGCCAGCGGGCGGATCAAGATCGAGGTCAACCAGAAGTACGAGCTGCAGGACGCGGCGCAGGCCCACCGGGATCTGGAGTCGCGCCAGACCACGGGCTCCTCCGTTTTCATCATCTAGGCCAAGGATCTCAGGCCAGCCCGCACTCGATGGCGGCGCCTGAGCGCACCGACTTGTCATTCAGGGAGAGAGACATGCGTGTAGAACAACTGACCTGCCATATCGGCGCCGAACTGAGCGGCGTCCAGCTGGCGGATGCGGCCCACGACGCAGGGCTGTTTGCCGAGATCCGCGCCCAACTGCTCAGGCACAAGGTACTGTTCCTGCGCAATCAGGAGATGAGCCGCAGCGATCACGTGACCTTCGCCCGCCGCTTCGGCGAGCTGGAGGATCACCCGGTGGCGGGCAGCGATCCGGATCACCCCGGTCTGGTGCGCATCTACAAGTCGCCGGATGTGCCCAACGATCGCTACGAGAACGCCTGGCACACCGATGCCACCTGGCGCGAGCAACCGCCCATGGGCTGCGTGCTGCGCTGCGTGGAGTGCCCGCCGGTGGGGGGCGACACCCTCTGGGCCAACATGGCGGCGGTCTACGCCGCGCTGCCCGAGGAGATCAAACAGAAGATCGCCGGCCTGCGCGCCCGCCACAGCATAGAGGCGAGCTTCGGGGCGGCCATGCCGATGGAGAAGCGGCTCGCCCTGAAGGCCATGTTCCCGGACGCCGAGCACCCCGTGGTGCGCACCCACCCGGAGACCGACGAGAAGATCCTGTTCGTCAACGCCTTCGCGACCCACTTCACCAACTACCACACCCCGGCGAATGTCCGTGTCGGCCAGGACTACACCATGGGTGGCAGCGATCTGCTGCGCTACCTCATCAGCCAGGCCTATATCCCCGAGTTCCAGGTGCGCTGGCGCTGGCAACCGGGCAGCGTGGCCATCTGGGACAACCGCAGCACCCAGCACTACGCCGCCATGGATTACGCCCCCTGCCATCGCAAGATGGAGCGGGCCGGGATCATGGGCGACACGCCTTACTGAGTCGTAACATCCCAGTGATACCGCTAATTTTCAATAACTTGAGGCAATAGACATGAACTTCCTTGACGGTTCTCTCTTCCCTGAAAATCAGGACAAGTTGGTTATTACCGTAGCCCCGTATGGCCCTGAATGGTTCCCTTCTGACTATCCGGAAGACATCCCGGTGACCATGGAAGAGCAGATCCAGAAAGCGGTCGACTGCTACGAAGCGGGCGCCGCCGTACTGCACCTGCACGTGCGTGAACTGGACGGCAAGGGCTCCAAGCGCCTGTCGATGTTCAACGAGCTGATCGCTGGTGTGCGCAAGGCCGTGCCGGACATGATCATCCAGGTCGGCGGCTCTATCTCCTTCGCGCCGCCAGAAGATGGCGCGGCCGCCAAGTGGCTGCATGACGACACTCGGCACATGCTCGCCGAACTCGAGCCCAAACCCGACCAAGTCACTGTGACCGTCAACACCACGCAGATGAACGTGGTCGAGCAGATGGATAAGCGTGACTACGCCGGCACTTCTATGGGGACCGATACCTACGAAGCCTACCGCGAGATGATCGTGCCTTCCGGCCCTGGCTTCATCGAGGAGCACGTCAAGCGTCTGAGTGCCGCCGGCATCCAGAGTGCCTTCCAGTTTTACAACATCAACAGCTACGAGTCGGTGGAGCGGCTGATCCGCCGCGGTGTCTACAAGGGTCCGCTGGTATGCAACTGGGTGGCGATTGGCGGTGGCATGGACCAGCCGCATATCTACAGCATGGCCAACTTCCTGCGCGCCATTCCTGACGGCACCATGCTGACGGTGGAAAGTTCCATGCTCAACACCCTGCCAATCAACCTGATGGGCATGGCGATGGGCCTGCACGTGCGCTGCGGTATTGAGGATAACCTCTGGACCCAGGACCGTTCGCGTAAGATGACCTCCGTCGAGCAGATCGAACAGTTGGTGCGCCTTGCCAAAGAGATCGGCCGTCCAGTTGCCAACGGTAAGGAAGCCCGCGAGATCCTCAAAATCGGTGTTTTCTATGAGACGGTTGAAGAAACCCTTGCAGCCAACGGCTTCGCCCCGAATCCAAAGGGCGGTCAGCAGGGCTTCCTGAAGAAGTGATGTAATACCCACGCAGATCTGCGTGTCAGGGCGCAAGGCCCCCAAGCCAAGCGCCCTAAGAACCTGTTTGCCAAACGGCGGTTGTCCTTGCACTATGCAGCACGCAGGGCAACTGAGTGATGAGTCAATATTGTCTGGCCGGGGGCCTTTCCACCGGCTGGTTGACCGAATACCCAACCCAATTTGCAGTAGCGCGAGGGAATGTATGGCTACGTTTCATATCGATGACGACCCCGAGGCCGGCAAGGTTGCCGTGCCCCGTCGTTATGCCTGGATAGTGTTTGCGCTGACCTTCGGTCTGCTCATCTCCGATTACATGTCGCGCCAGGTGCTCAACGCCGTCTTCCCCATGCTCAAGGGGGAGTGGGCACTCTCCGACACCCAGCTCGGCCTGCTCAGCGGCATAGTCGCGCTCATGGTCGGCTTGCTCACCTTCCCGCTCTCCCTGCTGGCGGACCGGTTCGGCCGGGTCAAGAGCCTGGCCATGATGGCCGCGCTCTGGAGCCTGGCGACCCTGGGCTGCGCCCTGGCACAGAACTACGAGCAGATGTTCATCGCCCGCTTCCTGGTGGGAGTGGGGGAGGCCGCCTACGGCAGTGTCGGCATCGCCGTGGTGGTTTCGGTGTTCCCGCGGGAGATGCGGGCCACCCTCTCCGGCGCCTTCATCTCCGGCGGCATGTTCGGCTCTGTGCTTGGCATGGCCTGCGGGGGCGTGCTGGCGCATCTCCTCGGCTGGCGCTGGGCCTTCGCCGGCATGGCCCTGTTCGGTCTGGTGCTGGCGGCCATCTATCCCCTCATCGTCAAGGAGGCGCGGATCTCCCAGGCCAGCCGGGCTGCCCAGGGCAGCAAGGCGGGCCGCAACCCCCTGCGCAGCCTCTATTCCAGCCGCTCGGTGATCTCGGCCTACGTGGGCAGCGGCCTGCAGCTGTTCGTCGGCGGCACCGTCATCGTCTGGATGCCGAGCTATTTCAACCGCTACTACGGGCTGGACACGGACAAGGCGGGACTCATGGCCGCCATCATAGTGCTGTGCAGCGGTGCCGGCATGATCCTGTGCGGCATGCTGAGCGATCGGCTGTGCCGCAACCGGCCGGATCGCAAGATAAGCCTCGCCATCGCCTATTGCCTCGGCAGCTGTCTCCTGCTCTCCCTGGCGTTTGCCCTGCCGGCCGGCTTCCCCCAGCTGGTGCTGATCGGTCTGGGGATGTTCATCGCCACCGGCACCTCGGGCCCCGCCGGCGCCATGGTGGCCAATCTCACCCACGCCAGCGTGCACGGTACGGCGTTTGCGACCCTGACCCTTGCCAACAACCTGCTGGGGCTGGCCCCCGGTCCCTTTATCACCGGCAAGGTGTCCGATCACATCGGGCTGGACAACGCCTTCCAGCTGGTGCCCCTCATCAGCGTCGCGGCGGCTGCGGTCTTCTTCTACGGCAAGCGCCACTACCACAAGGACGTGGCCAGGATTGAAGGGGACGCCCGCCAGGTCGTCGCCGGCCCTCAGGGCAGCGAGGTGAGGGTATGAGGCTCAGCATCGAGGTCTATTTCGATTTCATCTGCCCCTGGTGCCTCATCGGCAAGCGTCAGCTGGATGAGGCGCTGGCCCAGCTGCGGGTGGAGCGGCCCGAGGTGCGGGTCGATGTGAGCTGGCGCGGGGTGCAACTGCTGCCCGCGCTGCCGATGCAGGGGGAGGATTTTCACGCCTTCTATCTGCGGCGCCTTGGCAGCGAACAGGGGGTGCGCCTGCGCCAGGCTCAGGTGCGGCAGGCGGCGGCCAGCGTCGGCGTTGAGCTGGACTTTGACAAGATCCCCCGTATGCCGAACACGGCCGATGCCCACCGCCTGTGGCAACGGGCCTGCCAGCTGGGATCGCCGGCGCAGTTGGAGAGTCTGCTGGAGTGGCTGTTTGCGTGCCACTTCCTGCACGGCGGGGATCTGGGGGATGGTGCTACCTTGCTGGGGCTGGCCGAGGCGGTGGGCTTCTCGCCTGCCGATCTGGTGGGCAGCCTGCAGGGAGACGGAACCCCCTTTTTCTGCGATCAGCCAGAGGCGGCTCGGCAGGGGGTGCCGAGCTTCGTGCTGGGGAAGGGGCGGATCCTCAGCGGTGCCCAGCCCGTGGCGCAGTTGCTTGCCGGCTTGCACCAGGCCGTCGCGGCGATGACCCGGGCGCAGGCGCGAGTCTTGGTGCCGGCCGAGCGGGTGCCCGCGCCGGGCCAGCGCGTCCTCATCGAGGACTCGGGCAAGAGCCTGGTGCTGTTCAACGTCGATGGCCGTTTCCATGCCATCGATGACGGCTGTCCCCACCAGGGGGCGTCCCTGTGCGGCGGCCGGCTGGAGGGGGAGGTGATCCAGTGCCTTGCCCACGGTCTGCGTTTCAACCTGACGACCGGGTTGCTGCTGAACTCGACCCAGCTCAGGGTGCGCCGCTACCCGGTCGAGCCGGCGGGGGAGGGGTTGTCCATCGTCATCGAGTCCCAGGAGGCCATCCCATGCTCACCCTGACCATGACGGATCGCTTCCAGCGGGTACGGACACTGGCCCCCGGCATGGCGGTCAGCATCACGGTGGCGGCCGCCGCCACCTTCCTGTCGGAGCACTACGGCGCCCCCGTGCTGCTGTTCGCCCTGCTGCTCGGCATGGGGTTGAACTTCCTCAGCGGCGAGGGAAGCTGCAAGGCGGGCATCGAGTTCACGGCGCGAAGCGTCTTGCGCATCGGGGTCGCCCTGCTCGGCATGCGCATCACCCTCGGCCAGATCGCCGAACTCGGCTGGATGCCGGTGCTGCTGGTGGTCACCCTGGCGGTGGTGACCATCAGCCTGTCGGTGGTGGTGGCCAAGGCGATGGGTTTCCAGCGCCTGTTTGGCATGCTGACCGGGGGCGCTACCGCCATCTGTGGTGCTTCCGCCGCCCTGGCCCTGGCTGCCTCCCTGCCGAACCATCCCCAGAAGGAGCGCGCCACCCTGTTCACGGTGATCGGGGTGTCGGTGCTCTCGACGCTCGCGATGATCCTCTACCCCATGATCGCCCGCTTCTTCGAGTTGACGCCGGTGGAGGCGGGGGTCTTTCTCGGTGCCACCATTCACGACGTCGCCCAGGTGGTGGGGGCCGGCTACAGCATGTCCACCGAGACCGGGGACGTGGCCACCGTCGTCAAGCTGATGCGGGTCGCCATGCTGCTGCCGGTGATCCTGGTCGCCGCCATGATCACCCGGATGCAGGGGGCGGATCCCGCGTCCGGCAAGCGGCCGCCCCTGTTGCCCCTGTTTGCGGTCGGCTTCCTGGTGCTGGCCTGCATCAACAGCACAGGCTGGGTGCCCGCCCTGGTTCAGGGGGGGGTCAACGAGCTGTCGCGCTGGTGCCTGGTGATCGCCATCGCCGCCATCGGCATGAAGACCCAGCTCAAGGAGCTGGCGGCGGTCGGCATCAAACCCATCCTGCTGATGGTGGGGGAGACCGCCTTCCTGGTCGCCTTGGTGCTGACCCTGATGCATTGGGGCATCAAGCCTTAGGCATATCAGGAATGTCATGAATGCCGCGAACGTCCGAATAGGCTTCGCTACCCGAACCTATCAACTCAATTGACTGCGTAGGTTCGATTAGCCGCGTAGCGGCGTAATCGGACGATCGCGATACGAGATCAATCAGAAAAACCGCAATAAACGAACGCGCCCCTGTGGCCAACGGACTAGCCAGAGAGCAGAGAGGTAGTTATGAACAAGGTTTACCCCAGCGCCCAGGCCGCTCTTAGCGATCTGGTGCAGGACGACATCACCATCGCCTCGGGGGGCTTCGGCCTGTGCGGCATCCCGGAGCAGCTTATCGAGGCGCTGCAGGAGAGCGGCAAACGCGGCTTCACCATCATCAGCAACAACTGCGGGGTGGACGAGTTCGGCTTGGGGCCCCTGCTCCATAGCCGCCAGATCAAGAAGATGATCTCCTCCTACGTGGGGGGCAACAAGGAGTTCGAGCGCCAGTATCTCGCAGGGGAGCTGGAGCTGGAGTTCACCCCCCAGGGGACGCTGGCCGAGAAGCTTCGCGCCGGCGGCGCCGGCATTCCGGCCTTCTTCACCCGCACCGGTTACGGGACCCTGATCGCCGAGGGCAAGGAGACCCGTCAGTTCGATGGGGATTGGTACGTGATGGAGCGATCCCTCACCGCGGATCTCGCCATCATCAAGGGCGCCAGGGCCGACAAGGCGGGCAACCTGATGTTCAACAAGACGGCCCGCAACTTCAACCCGCTCTGCGCCAAGGCGGGCCGGGTCTGCGTCGCCGAGGTGGAGGAGATAGTCGAGGTGGGGGAGCTGGCCCCGGACGAGATCCACCTGCCCGGCATCTATGTGCAGCGGCTGGTACACAACCCCAATCCCGAGAAACGCATCGAAGTGCGCACCGTCATGGAGAAGAAATAAGATGGTTTTGATCCGTGAAGAGAGGGCGCTGTGCATCACCCAGGAACTGCCGGTGGCTTCCTGTTTTCAACAGCCTGCAGTAAGGAGCTAAGTCATGGCCTGGACCCGTGAAGAGATGGCGCAGCGCGCCGCCAAGGAGCTGCAGGACGGCTTCTATGTGAACCTCGGCATCGGCCTGCCGACCCTGGTGGCCAACTACATCCCGGATGCCATGGAGGTGTGGCTGCAGAGCGAGAACGGCCTGCTCGGCATAGGCCCCTTCCCGAGTGAGGAGGCGCTGGATCCCGATCTCATCAACGCCGGCAAGCAGACCATCACCACCTTGCCCGGCAGCAGCTTCTTCGACAGCGCCGAGAGCTTCGGCATGATCCGCGGTGGCCACATCAACCTGGCGCTGCTCGGGGCCATGCAGGTCTCGGAACGCGGGGATCTCGCGAACTGGATGATCCCCGGCAAGCTGGTCAAGGGGATGGGGGGGGCCATGGATCTGGTGGCCGGGGTCAAGCGGGTGGTGGTGCTGATGGAGCACTGCGCCAAGAACGGTGAGCACAAGATACTGGAGTGGTGCAACCTGCCCCTGACCGGGGTCGGGGTGGTGGATCGCATCATCAGCGATCTCGCCGTGCTGGACGTGACCCCAAGCGGCCTCAAGCTGGTGGAGCTGGCCCCCGGCATCGAATTTGAGCAGTTGCAGGCCGCCACCGGCTGCCGCATCTACCGCTGAATCGCGTGTGGGCCGACTCGTCGGCCATTTTCACGGCGGAGTGAGGATGCTTGGGCCTGCTCCGCCGCTTTTATGCTCTCCGTGACGGCGCAGATGCTCTGCCTGCTGCCTCTCGCCCCGATAACAGACTGCCATCACCCACCCACTCACTGGACACGCCAGCCCCTTGGCGGACCCCTGTCCTTCACCATGGTCCCTGGCTGAGCCCCGAGAATCCCTGCGCGGATGCCGTCCGACACCCCTTTCGCGCCGCTTGTTCGGCGCCGCCACTCCCTGTCATCAAATGAAAAGTGGCTGACGTTCAATGGCAAGCAAGGGGGTTGGGCTGGCCGTAGAGTCGGTAGCAACAACACAGAGCGCACCCGGGGGAGGAACCCGCAAGGGGAGGAGGCAAACAGAGCGCCCCCTCATCCCCAAGGGAAGCGCCGACACTGGCACAACAGCCAGGCAAGAAGCCAAGCAACAAGCCAGACAATAAAGCCAGACAATAAAGCCAACGGAAACGGCGACTAGACACAGAACAACAAACAACAGATGACGACACTCGGAGAGACTGTAATGGATTACAAGCACACGAGTCATGGTTGCGGTGCCCTGCGCCTCAGCCTGCTGGCGACGGCCATTGCGGCCGTGCTCCTGCCCACCGCTCAGGCGGTCGAGATCGACACGGACAGTGAAGAGTGGTCCGTGCGTTTCGACAACACCGGCAAGTTCAACTACGGCATGCGCACCGAGAGCGCCGACGAGCGGATGCTCGCCACCCCGAACAGCAACGATGGGGACTACAACTTCAAGGATGCCGGCGACACCGTCACCACCCGCTTCGATCTGTTGACCGAGCTGGACGTGGTGAACAAGGGCAATACCGGTTTTCGCATCAGTGCGGCGAGCTGGTACGACTATGCCTATGACGACGTCGGCGCGAGCGACAACCCCTTTTTGAACAACAACGGTGATGCCTCCGGCATCCCGGGCTGGGGCGCCAACCCCGCAAGGTCGACCATGTTTGGCCAGCCGGGGCTGAGCGATTATGCCGATCGCTACTACAACGGCCCCTCCGGCGAGATCCTCGACGCCTTCGTGTTCCACAACATGGAGATAGGTGACGAGTCGCTGCTCGGCGTCAAGATAGGCCAGCACAACATCTTCTGGGGCGAGACCCTGCTCAACCCGGTGCACTCCATCAGCTACGGCCAGTCTGGCCTGGATCTCGCCAAGCTCGCGGCGTCCCCGGGCACCGAGGCAAAAGAGCTGTTCATGCCCCGCAAGCAGATCTCCGCCTCCTTCACCCTGAACCCGGAGTGGACCTTCGCCGCCCAGTACTTCTTCGACTGGGACGCGGCCCGTCTGCCGGAGGCCGGCACCTTCTACGGTGGCTCCGATCTGGTGGGCTACGGTGCCCGCGCCTTCCTGCTGGGTCACACCGGTGGCCCCGGCCTCGCCGGGCCGAACGGCACCCTGAGCAACATCCGCCGCGGCGCAGACATAGAGCCGGGCAAGCACGGTGACTGGGGCTTCATGACCAAGTGGTCCCCCGAGGCGCTGGATGCCACCCTGGGGGCCTACTACCGTCGCACCGCCGACATCCTGCCCCAGGCGGTACTGGACGCCCGTGGTCTGAGCGTCCGCGGGACGAATCCCCTGCCGGCCGGGGCTATTCCCAACCTGCGTAACTCGATTGCCAACACCAGCTATTCCCTGGCCTACGGCGAGGACATCGACATCCTGGGTCTGAGCCTGTCCAAGGACATCGCCGGGGTGAGCGTGGGCAGCGATCTGAACTATCGCCACAACATGCCCCTCTCCAGCATCCCGGCGCTGCTGAGTGCCTCGGGTCCACTCGGGCTGAAACAGGGGCTCGGCGCACTGCCTGCCCGTAATGACAGCACCGGGGTGATCACCGACGACAGCGACGGTTACAGCGCCACCGGCGAGACCCTGCACTGGACCCTCAACGGCCTGATGACCATGGCCGACACCCCGCTGTTCGACGGTGCCGCCCTGCTGGCCGAGCTCTACTACAGCAACCTGCTGAGCCTCAACGATCACAACAAGGCGCTCTACAAGGGCGAGGACAGCTACCAGGGGCTCGACAAGTCGACCACCGACAACTGGGGCCTGGCGGTCAACTTCACCCCGACCTGGTATCAGGTGTTCCCCGGCGTGGACATGAGCATGCCGCTGTCGATCAACCTCGGCCTGGCGGGGGTGTCTCCCGTGCAGGGCGGCGGTGCCAAGGACACCGGCAACTACGCCCTTGGCCTCGGCGCTACCATCTACAACCAGTATTTCGTCGATCTGAAGTACGTGGACTCCTTCGGCAAGTCTGCCGAGTGCAACGACGGCGCCACCGATGGCTCCACCCCCAACGCCCTGGATGCGACCCAGCGCAACACCTGTTATGCCGGCGGTTACTCCTCCTTCTCCGGTGGCGGCGCCACCACGGAAGACAGAGGGGCCGTCTACCTGACCCTCAAGACCACTTATTGAGTCAAGCGACCGAGTCGGAGAACAAGATGATGAAACATAAACAGACCATGCTGGCCCTGTCCCTCGCCCTGGCCTTCACCAGTCAGGCCCAGGCGGCCGTCTCCGCCAGCGAAGCGGGCAAGCTGGGCACCAGCCTGACCCAGGTCGGCGCCGATGCCGCGGCCAACGCCGACGGCTCCATCCCCGCCTATACCGGCGGCCTGACCACGGCGCCCGCCGGCTTCAAGGCCGGTGACAGCATGCGCCCGGATCCTTATGCGGGCGACAAGCCGCAGCTGGTGATCGACGGCAAGAACGTGGCCAAGTACAAGGGTGAGCTGACCGCCACCACCGCCGAGTTGCTGAGCCGCTTCCCGGACTTCAGAGTCGATGTCTACCCGACTCACCGCAGCGTGGCGCTGCCCCAGGCGGTGCTGGACAACACCAAGCAGAACGCCCTGAACGCCAAGACCCTGGAAGGGGGGATGGCGGTGGATCAGGTGCTGCCGGGCATTCCCTTCCCGATCCCGCAGACCGGCGCCGAGGCGATGTGGAACTTCCTGCTGCGCTACCAGGGGGTGAACATCGCCACCAAATACGACTCCTGGAACGTCGATTCCGCCGGGGTAGCGGCGCTCTCCACCACGGGGCAGGCGTTCATCAACTACGCCATCTACGAGGACATGAAGAAGCCCATCGCGGCCAAGGACACCTACTACCAGATGAAGCTCTACTACACCGGGCCCGCCCGCCGTGCCGGTGAAGCCATCATGCTGCGCGATGCCGCCAACCCCCTTGAGCAGCCGCGCAAGGCCTGGCAGTACCTGCCGGGGCAGCGCCGGGTCAAGCTGGCACCGAACCTGGCCTACGATACCCCGAACCCGGGCACCTCGGGCGCCGGCACCTATGACGACGTCTTCGTCTTCAACGGCGCGCTGGACCGCTTCGATTGGAAGCTGGTGGGCAAGCAGGAGATGATAGTTCCCTACAACACCTACAAGCTGACCTATGAGCCCAATGCCCGGGCGCTGACCACCCCGAACTTCCTGTCACCGGATCACGTGCGCTGGGAGAAGCACCGGGTCTGGGTGGTGGAGGGCAACCTCAAGGCCGGCGAGCGCCACATCTATGCCAAGCGTCGCTTCTATCTGGACGAAGACAGCTGGGTGGCCCTGGCCTCGGATCAGTACGACGCCCGTGGTCAGCTCTATCGCGGCTCCTTCGCCTTCCTGAGCCAGAGCTACGACAAGCAGACCCCGGATGCCACCCCCTTCATGATCTATGACCTGGTGGCGGGGACCTACAACATCAACGGCGTGGTGGGGCCCCATGGCGGCATCAAGTACGGCGATTCGCTGTCCAAGGCGAAGTGGTCGCCGGAGTCCCTGGCGGGCGCCGGGATCCGCTAAGCATTGATGATCTCCACTGACCCCCCTCCCGGCCTCCCCCTTCGAAAGGGGGAGGAGTGAAGTGCTCCCTCCCCTTGCCAAGGGGAGGGCCGGGGTGGGGTTGTTGCGACCATCCGATGGGTTTTGAAGACAAGGAAGTGGTATGGGTTCATTCAACAAGTTGGCGCCCTGGCTGTGCGGCGCCCTGCTGATGGCAGGGCCCGCGCAGAGCGCGGAGACGATCACGGCGGCGTCGGCCTATGTGGACGTGCTGGACTTGCCCGCCAAGCCGAGCGCCCTGGCCAAGCAGAGCCCCTTGCTGGATCTGGCCAGAGCCGGCAGCCGGCTGGTGGCGGTGGGGCAGCGGGGTCACATCCTCTACTCCGACGATGAAGGCAAGGGTTGGCAGCAGGCCAGGGTGCCGGTGAGCTCGGATCTCAATGCCGTCGTCTTCCCCAGTCCCGAGCAGGGCTGGGCCGTGGGGGGGGACGGGGTCATCCTGCACAGCCAGGACGGTGGCGCCAGCTGGCAGAAACAGCTGGATGGCCGCCAGATAGGCGACCTGGTGCTGCAATACTACTCGGCCAAGGCCCAGTCCGAGCCGGACAACGAGCAGTGGGCCGCGTTGGTGGAAGAGGGCCAGCGCCTGGTGGAGGAGGGGGCCGACAAGCCCCTGCTCGACGTCTGGTTCGAGGACGACAGGGTTGGCTACGTGGTCGGGGTGTTCAACCTCATTCTGCGCACCCAGGATGGCGGCCAGCACTGGACGCCGATGCAGGATCGCACCGACAACCCGGATGGGCTGCATCTCAATGCCATCGCCCTGGCCGGGGAGAGCCTCTATCTCGCCGGCGAGCAGGGCTTGCTGCGCAAGTGGGATCCGGGGACGCAGCGCTTCGTCTCACTGCCAAGCCCCTATGACGGCAGCTTCTTCGGCCTCATCGGTCGGCCCGGCGAGCTGCTGGTCTATGGGCTGCGGGGCCATGCCTATCGCAGCACGGATGGCGGCCAGCACTGGGCGAGACTGGCCAGTCCGCTGCCCATCAGCCTCAGCACTGCTATGCAGGGGGCAGATGGCCAGTTCCGCCTCTTTACCCAGGCCGGCCATATGCTGCGGCAACGGGGCAACGAGCCGCTGACTCTGGAACCCCTGGCCGAGCCATCCCCGGTGGCGGGCGCCCTGCTGACGCCCCAGGGCACCCTGGCACTGGTGGGCAGCCGCGGTGTGCGCACCCTGGCGGTGAATTAAGGCGGTCACAAGTATTGCCAAATCAGGCCGTCACCGGATGACGGCCCAATAACGATAACGAGGATCCAGACATGGGCCATGTGAAGCAAGATGCGATGCCGGTGATCCGCGAGCTGGCGCAGTTCGACAGGCGCTCCGGCAACCTGCTGGAGCGGCTGGTGTTCAACCACAGAGCGGTGTTCATGCTAGTGATGACGCTGGCGACCCTGGTGTTTGGCTACATGGCGACGACTCGCCTGGCGTTGGCGCCCAGCTTCGAGAAGATGATCCCCCAGAGCCAGCCCTACATCAAAAACTTCCTGGAGAACCGCCAGTCCCTGCGTGGCCTCGGCAACTCGGTGCGGGTGGTGGTGGAGAACACCCAAGGCGACATCTTCGATCCCGGCTATCTGAGCGTGCTCAAGCGGGTCAATGACGAGCTGTTCCTCACCGTGGGGGTGGACCGCGCCTGGATGAAGTCCCTCTGGAGTCCGGCGGTGCGCTGGACCGAGGTGACCGAGGAGGGCTTCCAGGGCGGCCCCGTGATGCCGGACGCCTATCAGGGCAAGCCCGCCGACATCGAGCAGCTGCGCCAGAACATCAACCGGGCCGGCATCGTCGGCAGCCTGGTGGCGAGCGATTTTAAATCCACCATGCTGATCGTGCCCCTGCTGGACAAGGCATCGGCCACCGGCAAGCCCCTCAACTACCACGAGTTCTCCCAGCGCATCGAGACGTTGCGCAGCCAGATCGAGTTCGACGGCAAGCCCCACAAGGCGGGAGAGGAGGGGACGGGTCGGTACAAGATCCGGGTCATCGGTTTTGCCAAGCTGGTCGGCGATCTCATCGATGGCCTCATTCAGGTGATCATGTTCTTCGCCCTGGCGGTGGCGACCTCGCTTCTCATCATCTTCCTCTACACCCGCTGCGTGCGCAGCACCCTGCTGGTGGTGGGTTGCTCGCTGATCGCCGTGGTGTGGCAGCTCGGCCTCGTCGCCTGGCTCGGCTACGCCATCGATCCCTATTCGGTGCTGGTGCCCTTCCTCATCTTCGCCATCGGGGTCTCCCACGCGGCCCAGAAGATGAACGGCATCATGCAGGACATCGCCCGCGGCACCCATCGCCTGATCGCCGCGCGCTACACCTTCCGCCGGCTGTTCCTGGCCGGAGTCACGGCGCTGCTCGCCGATGCGGTGGGCTTCGCGGTGCTGATGCTGATCGACATCCCGGTCATTCAGGATCTCGCCATCACCGCCAGCATAGGGGTGGCGGTGCTCATCTTCACCTCCCTGCTGTTGATGCCGGTGGCGCTCTCCTATGTGGGAGTGGGCCACAAGGCGGCCGAGCGGGCGCTGGCCATTGAAAATAACGCCGCCTCCAACCAGGGCTTCGGCAGGCTCTGGACGCTGCTGGACCGCTGCACCGAGCGCAAGTGGGCCACCTTTGTGGTGCTGCTGGGCCTGGCCATGGGGATCGGCGGCTACCTGGTCAGCCTGCACCTCAAGATTGGCGATCTGGACAGCGGCGCACCCGAGCTGCGCGCCGATTCCCGCTACAACAAGGACAACGGCTACATCACCAGCCACTATGCGCTCTCGAGCGATCTGTTCGCGGTGATGATCAAGACGGCGCCGGAGGGGTGTCTCAATTACCAGACCCTGATCCTGGCGGATCGCCTGGGCTGGGAGCTGCAGCAGCATCCCGGGGTGCAGGCCACCAGCTCCCTGGTCAATGCGGTGCGCCAGATCACCGCCGGCACCTATGAGGGCAACCCCAGGCTCGCCAGCATCCAGCGCAACCAGAACGTGCTGAACTACGCGGCCCAGCAGGCCTCGGTCAACAGCCCCGAGCTGTTCAACACCGACTGCTCCCTGATGCCGGTGATCGCCTACCTGAGGGATCACAAGGCCGAGACCCTGAGCGGCGTGGTGGTCATCGCCGAGCGGTTTGCCCGGGAGAACTCGTCGCCGGATCGCCAGTTCCTGCTGGCCGCGGGCTCGGCGGGCATCGAGGCGGCCACCAACCTGGTGGTGCACGAGGCGAACCGCACCATGCTGCTCTACGTCTACCTGGCGGTGACCGTCTTCTGCCTCATCACCTTCCGCAGCTGGCGGGCGACCGTGGTGGCCCTGGTGCCCCTGATGCTCACCTCTGTGCTGTGCGAGGCGCTGATGGTCTTCATGGGGATAGGCGTCAAGGTGGCGACCCTGCCGGTGATTGCGCTCGGGGTCGGCATCGGGGTGGACTACGCGCTCTACCTGCTGAGCGTGCAGTTGCACCATCAACGCCAGGGCATGTCGCTGGTGGAGTCCTATCGCCAGGCCGTGGCCTTCACCGGCCGGGTGGTGGGGCTGGTGGGCATCACCCTGGCCGCCGGCGTGGTGGGCTGGGTCTGGTCCCCCATCAAGTTCCAGGCCGACATGGGCATACTGCTCACCTTCATGTTCCTGTGGAACATGCTGGGGGCCCTGATAGGGGTGCCGGCACTCTCCTACTTCCTGCTGCGCGGCACCCAGCCCGCTCTGGCCGAAGCCGTTGAGAAGGCTGCTGCGCCCCGTGCGAGCGTCGACGCCTCCGCGCCCTAGGGGAGGATGAAGGCGGAACAGCTGCCGGCTGATGTCCGCTAGGGGCGGCAAGCCGAGATGTGAAGAGGGAGGCGACAAGCCTCCCTCTTCTTTTTTGGCGTGATCTGTTGAGGGGCCGGGTTGGATGGCAAAGTGATGCGGGAGTGTCGCGCTGCTGGCTTTCATGGCATCCCACTCGTTTCGCTGTCGATGGCGAGTGCCCCACATGATGGAGAGCGGAATGCAAAGAGGGAGGCCGCAGCCTCCCTCTTTAACTCAACGTCTGGCGAAGGAATGGGGTCTAGCCGTAGGCAAGGCTGGTGTGCGCGCTCTGGGTCACCTTGGGCACGCCCTTGTGGCGGAAGCGCCAGGTGGCGGGCGGCATGCCGAACTGGGCGTTGAACCAGCGGGTGAATGAGCTCGGCATGGAGTAACCCAGCATGTCGGCGATGTGGCCCAGCGAATAGCCGGAGTTTTGCAGATAACGCATCACCAGATCCCGGCGCACGTCGTTGACCAGCTCGCTGAAGGTGGCACCGCTCTCCTCCAGATGGCGCTGCAGGGTGCGCACGTTCATGCCCAGGGTGCGGGCTATTTGCTCTATGGTGGCGCGCCCCATGGGCAGCAGCAGGTAGATGGCCTTGCGCACGTCAGTCATCAGGGATTGCTGGGTCTCCACCAGCAGGGTGTCGAGGTACTGGCGCGCATGGCGGGCCATGGCCTGGTTGGCCAGGGGGTTGGGGATGTCCAGATCCGCTGACTGACAGACGATGCCGTTGAACTCGCTGCCAAATTCCAGCTTGCAGCCGAACAGCCGCTTGTGGATGGAGAGATCCGCCGGCGCGTCATGGGTGAAGTTGACGCTGATGGGATGCCAGTTCGCCCCGACCCCGACCTGGGCCGCGCAGAAGCGATACATGACGCCGACCGCAAGCTCGGTGGCCTGGCGCGAGGGCATGGGGGCGTCGGTGATGATCTCCTCGCGAATGATCACCGCCTTGCCCGCCTCCTCGATGAAGATGGCCAGGGCGTTATTGAACAGATGGATGTATTGCACCATCACCTGCAAGCCCTCGCGCAGGTTGGGCTGATAGCTCAGCAGCAGGCTCACCTCGCCAAAGTCCGACAGCTGGCGATGCTCTGCCATGCGCAGCCCCAGGCTCTGGCAGTCGCCGGTGCGGGCGGTGAGCTCCAGCAAGTTGATGATGGTGGAAACCGGGATGCGCTGATTGGGCACATCCAGAATAGAGGCACTGAGGCCGGCTTGCGACAACAGGTGGGGGGTATTGAGGCCCAGTTGGCGGGCGACGTCGAGGTAGTTGGTGAGGGTAGCGGCTCTGGCAAGAAGGGTCATGATGCAGTTCCCATGGCGACAGCTCATCTGCTGGTTGTTAACTATTTATTATCATTTTGGCTACATCATGGGAAGGCTTATTAACCTATCTGTTAGTCGCAGATCTCAGGGGGTGAGCTCGCTCACAGTCCGCTTCCGATGGCATCCAGGCCCAGCGATCGCCGCCTTGTCCGGCCGAGTCTCTGTCGCAAAAAGACAACTTCATGGCATCCAAGGTAAAGCAGCCGGGGGCCCGGCACCTTACTGTGGTCCCGATGTCATCCGGCCGTCGCCGGAGCGCCTGAACAGGGGAAGATACATGAAGGAATGTCAGCCCGAGGCCACCGTATTGATCGTGCCCGGCCTGCGTGAACACGTGGCGGATCACTGGCAGACCCTGCTCGCCGAGAGGCTTGACAAGGTGGTGACGGTGCCACCGCTCGCCTCGGACAAGCTCAACTGCCAGGCCAGGGTCGAGGCCATCGAGGCGGCGCTCGCCGCCATCGAGGGCCCGGTGATCCTGGTGGCCCACAGCGCCGGGGTGCTGATGGTGGCCCACTGGGCTGCCCAGTACGGCGCTGTCAGTCAGCACAGGATAAAGGGCGCCCTGCTGGTGACGCCACCGGATCTGGATGCCGACTGGCCCTCCCACTATCCCAGCAAGGAGGCCATGGCGGCCGGCGGTTGGCACCCCTTGCCCCGTATGACGCTGCCGTTCCCGAGTCTGGTAGTGCTGAGTCACAACGATCCCCTGGCGAGCCCTGCGGCGGTGCGTGCCCTGGCCGGGGAGTGGGGGAGCGAGCTGGTGGATGCCGGGGCGGTGGGACACCTCAATCCGGCGAGCGGATTTGGCCCCTGGCCAGAGGCCGAGGCCTTGCTCGGGCGTCTCGACGCCCGCTAACTCAGATGGTGAGGGGAGACGGCTCCCCTGCGCCCAAACACGAATCGGAAGGAGTCCGTATGGTGAAGACAAGGATCATACCGCCAGCCCAGGGAGCCCATGCTTATCCCTTGCTGATCAAGAGCCTGCTGTTGTCCGGGGGGCGCCATCACCCGGGCCGGGAGATCGTCTACGCAGACAGGCTGCGCTACGACTACCGCACCCTCAATCAGCGCATCCACCGCCTCGCCAACCTGTTGACCGCCTCGGGCATTGGACCGGGGGACACGGTGGCCCTGCTGGACTGGGACAGCCACCGCTCCCTCGAGTGCTTCTTCGCGGTACCCATGATAGGCGCCGTGCTGCACACGGTGAATGTGCGCCTGTCGCCGGAGCAGATCGCCTTCACCATGCACCACGCCGAGGATCACCTGGTGCTGGTTCATGACGACTTCCTGCCCATGATGGACTCCATTCAGGAGAAGCTGCCCACGGTGCGCGGTTACATCCGGCTGACCGATGGGGAGTCGCCCTCTACCGGTTTGCCCCTGCTCGGGGAGTACGAGACGCTGCTGGCCGGGGCGGACGACCAGTTCGACTTCCCCGACTTCGACGAATATTCGGTGGCGACCCTGTTCTACACCACGGGCACCACCGGGGATCCCAAAGGGGTCTACTTCAGTCACCGCCAGCTGGTGCTGCACACCCTCAACGAGCTGGGCACCCTGGCGGCCCATGCGGGCCAGTCGCTGCTCTGCTCCGACGACGTCTACATGCCCATCACACCCATGTTCCACGTCCATGCCTGGGGCGTCCCCTATGTGGCGACCATGCTGGGGGTGAAGCAGGTCTACCCGGGGCGCTACGAGCCGAACAAGCTGGTCAAGCTCTATCGCGACGAGGGGGTGAGCTTCTCCCACTGCGTGCCGACCATATTGCAGATGATCCTGGACTGCGAGGAGGCCAGGCAGACCTCGTTCGAGGGCTGGAAGATGCTGCTGGGAGGCAGTGCGCTGCCGCTCGGGCTGGCGACCCAGGCGAGCCAGAAGGGGATACGGGTGCACGCCGGCTACGGCATGTCGGAGACCTGCCCGCTGTTGTGCGTGGTGCACCTCGCTCCCGAGGAGCTGGCGCTGCCCATGGCGGAGCAACTGCCGCTGCGGATCAAGACCGGAAAGCCCATCGGCCTGGTGGACTTGCGCATCGTCGATACCGAGGGCAAGGATCTGCCCCACGACGGTGAGGCCATGGGGGAGATAGTGGTGCGCGCCCCCTGGCTGGCCCAGGGCTACCTGAAGGAGCCCGCCAAGGGGGCTGAGCTGTGGGATGGCGGCTGGCTGCACACCGGGGACGTGGCCTCCATCACCCCGGACGGCACGGTGGAGATCAAGGACCGCATCAAGGACGTGATCAAGACAGGTGGCGAGTGGATAAGCTCGCTGGCGCTGGAGAGCCTCATCAGCGCCCATTGCGGGGTGCATTCGGTGGCCGTAGTGGGGGTGCCGGACGAGCAGTGGGGGGAGCGCCCGTTGGCCCTGGTGGTCGGCAAGGAGGGGACGAACCTGGATCCCCAGGCCATCAAGGCGCACCTGCAGGGGTTCGTCGACAGTGGTCGCATCAATCGCTGGGCCATTCCGCGCCAGATCCGCATAGTGCAGGAGATCCCCAAGACCAGTGTCGGCAAGGTGAACAAGAAGCTGATCCGGGAGCGCGAGTGCCATCCGGCGGTGGAGAACTGAGGGCGCCGTCATAGATCCAGAGGACGGCCTCTCAGTCATCCCCACTGTCTGAGGGGCCTTGTTGGCCGGGCTGCCATGGCTTGACTACGATAACTGAGTTATCACACAAGAGGCGTGCGCCATGAACAGAACCCAGATTCATCTCGTTGATGAAGAGGTGGATTTTCCGTCCAGTGAACAGTTGGTTTCCACCACGGATCTTCAGGGGGTCATTACTTATGCCAATGACCACTTCTGCCGGGTGGCGGGATACAGCAGGGCAGAGATGATAGGCCAGCACCACAACATGGTTCGCCACCCGGACATGCCCAAGGCCGCCTTTGCTGACCTCTGGGGCAAGCTCAAGCAGGGCAAACCCTGGCGCGGCATGGTGAAAAACCGCTGCAAGGATGGGCGTTACTATTGGGTGGATGCCTATGTCACCCCCATCTTCGAGCAGGGGCGGATCAATGGCTACCAGTCGGTCCGCAGTCGCGCCGCGCCGGAGATGAAAGCCGTGGCCGGGCGCACCTATGCCAGATTGAAGAGCGTGGAGCGGGGGGAGCGAAAGGGCGGATTGAGCCTGCGCCCGATGCGCCACGGGCTGGCCATCGTCGGTGTCTTGCTGATGCTGGCGGGGGGAGCCTATCTGATGGGGCCCTGGGGGCCGCTGTTCACCCTGTTGCCCCTCTTGTGGCTGGCCCTGATCTATCGTGACACCCTCATCACTACCCCCCGTTATCTGCGACAGCTCGCGGACGAATATGACAGCCTGACCCGGCTCATCTATTCGGGGGAGGATGCCAGTGCCATTGCAGACTTCCACATCAAGCTGTTGCAGGCCAGGATCCGCACCGTCCTTGGACGAGTGGACGATGCGACCCTCTCCCTGCAGGATCTCGCGGTGCATCTGAAAACAGCCTCCAGCGAGGCGAGCGCCGACATCGCCGAACAGGATGTCCAGACCCAGCAGGTGGCGACGGCCATCACCGAGATGGCGGCGACAGCCCACGAGATTGCCCGCAATATCCTGGAGACGGACAACCAGATAGCTCAGGCCAAGGCGCACTGCCAACACACCGACCAGCAGTTGGAAGATACCCAGCACAGGGTGACGGAGCTGGCCACCCAGGCAGAGCATGCCTTCACGGCCGCCGTGGCACTGGCGGAGGAGTCGGATCGCATCGGTGTGCTGATGAGCGAGATCCAGGGCATTGCGGATCAGACCAATCTGCTGGCGCTTAACGCCGCCATCGAGGCGGCGCGGGCAGGGGAGCAGGGGCGAGGATTTGCGGTGGTGGCGGACGAGGTACGAACCCTCTCCACGCGCACCCACAAGGCGACCGAGCAGATCCAGAGCAGCATAGGCCAGATCCAGCGTACCTTGAACGGCTGGAAGGGAATGATGCAGCAGAACCTGCAACAGACCCAATCCTGCGTGACCCTGACCCGCCAGGGATCAGAGAGCCTGCATCAGGTGCTGGCGGAAATAGAACGGGTGGTGGACCTCTCGGCCCAGATCTCGACGGCGGCAGAGGAGCAGCAGGCGGTAGTGGAGGACATCAGCCGCAACGTCAACGCCATCTCCCAGCACTCCCACACCAACAGCAACAAGATGCAGGACATGGATGCCTCGAGCGACATCCTGCTCACCAAGGCTCGCCAGCTCAAATCCCTGGGGCAGACCTTCGGGTAAGAGCGGTCAGACTCATGCAATGCAGGAAGGCCACCCCTGGGGTGGCCTTCTTGTTTATTGGTTTCATGGGGGTATCGGCTCTGTGTGCCGGGAGATGAGCCAGTCAGCCGGACTGCTCCGCCAGCGTGATGACGCGGCCACCCTTGTCACAATACATGGCCCTGTCGGCCTGGATGAGCCACTGTTCCGGGCTCCAGTCATGCTGGTAGTGGCTGACGCCGATGCTGATGCCCACCTGCATCGGCTGGTCATTGACCACGAAGGGGGCCTGCATGGCCTGGCGGATCACGGCGGTGACCTCCTCTGCCTGACGAATATCGTAGCCCGGCAGCAGCAGGATGAACTCGTCCCCCGCCAAGCGGGCAAAATAGCACTGGTGGCCGATGGCGTCGTGGATCCGTCTGGCCAGCTGGCAGAGGATGGCATCCCCCTGGCTGTGGCCGAAGTTGTCGTTGATGCGCTTGAAGTCATTGAGATCGCAAAACAGCAGGCAGCCCGGATTGTCGCTTTGTACCTGGTGTTTCAACTGCTCCATCAGGCTCAGGCGATTGGGCAGCCCGGTAAGGGGATCGAGGCGGGCCAGTTGCAGTATCTCCTGCTCTCGCTGCTTGCGCAGGGCCACTTCCTGGTTGAGCCGCTTGTTGCTCATCAGAAGATAGAGGGAGAGCAGCAGGATGAGACCACCAACACCCAGGCTCAGCAGGAACCAGGGGCGCCAGAAGATCCACTGTTCTGAGGGGACCTGATAGAGGAAACGGGTCAGGGAGACCGGCTTGGCAAGGAGGCCTATCTCCACCAGCTGCTGCATGATGTGAGCGAAGCGATCCGGATTCATATACCCGATCTCCACATAGAGCGGCTGGATCATCTCCTTGCTCATCTGCAACTCGTATTCCATGTGGGCCTGGCTGCGGTTGACGCCATACTCCGTGCGCAGCAGGGCGATGGCTTCCTCGGGGTGGGTGAGGGCATAGCGCCATCCCTTGAGGCTGGCTGCACGAAAACGTGCCACCCGCTCCGGATTGAGCCGCTCCTGTGCCTGGGTGGTGAAGAGAATGTCGCTGTAGAAATCGATGCCGTAGTTGCGAGGGTTGATGACGGACACCGAGATGCCGCGCTCTTCCAGATAGAAGGGCTCATTGCTCAGATAGGCGTTGAAGATGTCTATCCGGCCGGCGATCAGATCGTCGATGTTGACCGAAGTGGGTACCGGGATGAGCTGGCGCTCGTGAAGCCCCTGATAGTAGAGGGTGGCCAGCAGTTCGGCATCCTGATGACCCGGAAACATCATGATCCGTTTGCCACGCATGTCCGCAACGGTGAGAATGCCGCTGTCGCGGCGTGCCAGGAAGATGGAGGGAGAGTGCTGGTAGACGCTGGCCAGCGCCAGCAGCGGCTTGCCCTGGGCGTAGTGGGTCAGCACCTCGGTGTTGCCGACGCCAAAGTCGGCGCGTCCGGCCAGCACCTCCTGAACCGGACTTATTCCCTTGCCACCTGGCCTTATCTCGACATCCAGACCAGCGTCGGCGTAATACCCCTTGGCCTTGGCCATGTGATAGCCCACAAACTGGGGCTGATGCAGCCAGCGCAACTGCAATACCACCTTCTCCGGCAGATCACGTGTCCGTTCACTGGCCTGGAGGGGCGAGAAGCAAGTGATGCCAAGCAACAACAGCCAAAACAGGCATTTTTTCATTCGTGCGATTCTTGTGCTGAGGGTCCATGAAGATGGCCTGCAGGCCTGCATTCAAGTTGTTAACAAATAACATTCTAAAGGGTTATACATGTACCGGATACAATTGCAGCACAAAGATTTCATGGTGATCAACAAGCGTCCGGGCATTGGCATGCACGATGATGCCGGCGAGCCGGGTCTCGTCAATCGGGTCAGAATGGATACCGGTCTTGACCTCTATCCGGTCCATCGACTGGACAAGATGACCTCTGGGCTGGTGCTGCTGGCCCGCACCGCCGAAGCGAATCGCGCCCTCAGCATGGCTTTCGCGGCGCGGGAAGTGAGCAAGCAGTATCTGGCCCTCTCCGATCGCAAACCGAAGAAGAAGCAGGGCTGGGTGAAGGGGGACATGGAGAAAGGGCGAGGCGGCAGCTGGATGCTGAGCCGCACCCAGGATAACCCGGCCATCAGCTGGTTCGACTCCGTTTCGGTGCGCGAGGGGCTGCGCCTTTATCGCATCAAGCCCCGGACCGGCAAGACCCACCAGATCCGGGTGGCCTTGAAGAGCGTGGGAGCCCCCATCCTCGGAGATGAGCGTTACGGCGGCACGGCGGCGGATCGCGGTTATCTGCACGCCTGGCGCCTCGCCTTCACCCTGGCAGGTGAGAGCTTCGATCTCGTCTGTCCGCCCGATGAGGGGGCGCTGTTCCTCCTGCCCGAGTTGCATGCCGTCATCGCGGAGATCTCCGAATGAGCGCTGCAGCCGCGAGAGTCCCAGCCCGCGGCTGGATCCTGGCCGACTTCGATGACACGCTGGCGCCGGATGACAGCCATGCAGGGTTGCTGCGTTTCATCTTGCGCCGCCGTATCTGGCCGCTGCTGCTGTGGCCACTGATGGCGCTCGGCGCCGTGATCTATCTGCTGCCAGGTCAGCGCAGTCGCGGCATTGCACTCATCTGGTGGGCCATCACCCTCGGGCTATCCCCCCTGGCCTGGCGCGCCCTGGTACGGCAGTACAGCTTGACCCGGCCCGATCTGTATCGGGAGGCGCGAGCCCTCTTGACGGGGGAGGGGTACCGCTGCTGGGTCATCTCCGCCAGTCCCCGCGCCCTAGTCCGTGCCCAGATCCATCGTCAACTGCCAAGGCTCCCTCACCGCATCATCGGCTCGCGGATGGGTTACCGTTTCGGCGGCCTGGTGCCGCGCTTCTATTGCCATGGCAGGCACAAGCTGCTGCCCGAGCTCCTGACCCTGGAGGCCGCGCTCACCCTGAGTGACAGCCTGCACGATCTGCCCCTGCTGGCGTTGGGGGAGCAAGCCTGGCTCATCAATCCGCAAAGGACTCGATTGCTAAAGGCGAGGGCGGTACTGCCCCATATCGAACCCCGTTATTGGTCGCTGTAAGGCAAAGCTGACAGCCTTGCGGGACGCTAACGAGCGCAGTGCAAGGCTGGGGCTGTGATGTCACATTTCATTTACATTTTTTGGCGCGGACCCCCGCCAAACTATCTGAACGCCGCCCCTTCTCATTCCCTGCGCTCGCCACTCTAATGAAACAAGTTGTTAACAATGCCGTGCGGGCTGCCTGTCGAGCCCTTGCGGCGTGACCCGTTTCGTTATCAGTTCATCGCAAGGAGCGCATCATGACCACCCCCTCTTCCCGTACTCACACCATCAACCCCCTTGGCACCGACGGGTTTGAGTTTGTCGAGTACACGGCGCCGGATCTCAAGGGCATTGCGGCCCTCAAGGCGCTGTTCGTCTCACTGGGCTTTGCCGAAGTGGCCAAGCACAGGCACAAGCAGTGCTGGCTCTATCGCCAGGGGGACATCAACTTCGTGGTCAATGCCGAGCCCCACTCCCAGGCGGAGGAGTTTGCCCGGGCCCATGGTCCGAGCGTGTGCGGCATGGCGTTTCGGGTGAGCGATGCCGGCCGTGCCCAGCAGTACGCCATCGGCCAGGGGGCCAAGCCGTTTGTGGGCAAAATAGGCCCCATGGAACTCAACATCCCCGCCATCTACGGCATCGGCGAGAGTACCCTCTCCTTTGTCGATCGCTATGGCGAGCGGGGCTCCATCTATGACGTGGACTTTATCTTCTACCCCGACTGGCAGGCCCGCATGGCCGAGGTGGACGCGGGGCTCTATGAGATCGACCACCTGACCCACAACGTCCATCGCGGCAACATGAACCTCTGGTCGAATTTCTACGAGCGGATCGGCAACTTCCGGGAAATCCGCTACTTCGACATCGAGGGCAAACTGACCGGACTGCACTCGCGCGCCATGACGGCCCCTTGCGGCAAAATTCGCATTCCCATCAACGAGTCGGCGGACGACAAGTCCCAGATAGAGGAGTACCTGCGCCAGTACAAGGGGGAGGGGATCCAGCACATCGCGCTCGCCTCTGCCGACATCTATCACACCATCCGCACGCTCAGAGGGCGGGGAACCGGCTTCATGCCGACGCCGGACACCTACTACGAGAAGGTGGACAGCCGGGTCGCGGGTCATCAGGAGGATCTGGCGGCGCTGAAAGAGCTGCGCATCCTCATCGACGGCTCGCCGACGAAGGACGGCATCCTGCTGCAGATCTTCACCGACACCGTGATCGGGCCCGTGTTCTTCGAGATCATCCAGCGCAAGGGCAACGAGGGCTTTGGTGAGGGCAACTTCCAGGCACTGTTCGAATCCATCGAGCTGGATCAGATCCGCCGTGGCGTGCTGGACGGATCCACGCAAGGGGAGGTGAACAGTGCCGCGCAGGGCCAGAAAAACGGAGAACCGAGCGATGCGTAACTGGATAAGCTTCCCCCATCGGGAGGGAACCCACTCCCGCCAGGCCCATGCCGACCTGCCGGAGCAGGCCATCTATGAGCGCGAGCTGGGGCGCTCGGGCTTCTTCGGTCCGGCCACCCACATGCACCACAAGCATGCTCCCACCGACTGGGTCAACTGGGAAGGGCCGCTTCGGCCACGGGCGTTTGACTTGAACGATCTGCAGGAGGAGGTGAGCTCCCTCTCCCCCTGGGTGATGCCGGATATTCTCAGCAACCCCCACTGCCGCTACCGCATCTGGCGCCTGCATGAGCCCATGCCGTTTCTGGTGCGAAACGCCGATGGCGACGAGCTCCTGTTCATTCACGAGGGGAGCGGAGAGTTCTATTGCGACTACGGGCACCTCATCTTGAGAGATGGCGACTATGTGGTGATCCCCCGTGGCACCATGTGGCGCATCGAGCCCACCGCGCCCCTCTTCATCCTGATGATAGAGGCGACGGAAGACAGTTATCAGCTGCCGGACAAGGGACTGGTGGGCAATCACGCCATCTTCGATCCGGCGGCCCTGGACGTGCCCGCCATCAACGAGCGCTTCCTGGCCCAGCAGGATGAAAACCCCTGGTCGCTGCAGATCAAGCGCCACGATCAGGTCTCGGTCGTCACCTGGCCGTTCAACCCGCTGGATGCACAAGGGTGGCACGGGGACTTGTGCGTGGTGCGCCTCAACTGGCGGGATATCCGCCCGCTGATGAGCCACCGCTACCACCTGCCTCCCTCGGCTCACTCCACCTTCGTGGCGAGCAGGTTCGTGGTCTGCACCTTCGTGCCGCGTCCCATCGAGAGTGACCCAGGCGCCCTGCGGGTGCCCTTCTACCACAGCAACGACGACTTCGACGAAGTGCTCTTCTACCACGCCGGGGACTTCTTCAGCCGGGACAACATCAAGCGGGGCATGGTCACCTTCCACCCTGCCGGCTTCACCCATGGTCCCCATCCCAAGGCCTTTGCGGCGGGACTGGCTCATGCCAAGACCTTCACCGACGAGGTGGCGGTGATGCTCGACACCCGTGATGCCCTGGCCGTCGGCCCGATCTGCGAAGGGGTCGAACACCCCGGTTATGTCACCAGCTGGCAGCGTCCAGAGACGCTCGGCAAATAAGGAATTCGATATGAAACTGGCAACCCTGAACAATGGCAAGCGCGACGGCGCCCTGGTGGTGGTGAGCCGCGATCTGGCGCGCGCCGTCCACGTGACGACCATTGCCCCGACCCTGCAGTCGGCCCTCGACCAGTGGGGCGAAGTGGCGCCGCAATTGGCGAAGGTTTATCAGCGACTCAACGAGGGCGCCTGCCCCGACGCCTTCCCCTTCGATGAGGAGGCGTGCCTCTCCCCGCTGCCCCGCGCCTACCAGTGGATTGACGGCAGTGCCTACGTCAATCACGTGGAGCTGGTGCGCAAGGCCCGCGGCGCCGACATGCCAGAAAGCTTCTGGCACGATCCCCTGATGTATCAGGGCGGCTCTGACAGCTTCCTGCCGCCCCGTGGCCCCATCGTGATGGGCTCCGAGGAGTGGGGTATCGATTTTGAGTCGGAAGTCGCCGTCATCACCGACGACGTGCCCATGGGCACCTGTTCGCAGGGGGCGGCGAGCCACATCAAGCTCTTGATGCTGGTCAACGACGTGAGCCTGCGCAACCTCATCCCCGGGGAGCTTGCCAAGGGCTTCGGCTTCTTCCAGTCCAAGCCCTCCAGCAGCTTCTCGCCGGTGGCCATCACCCCGGACGAGCTGGGGGATGACTGGCGCGATGGCAAGGTCCACCTGCCCCTGGTGACCCACCTCAACGGCGCCCTGTTCGGGCAGCCCGACGCCGGGGTGGACATGACCTTCAACTTTGATGAGCTGATTGCCCATGCCGCCAAGACAAGGCCGCTCGGGGCGGGCTGCATCATCGGCTCGGGCACCGTATCCAACTACGACAGAAGCCGGGGATCCTCCTGCCTTGCCGAGCGGCGGATGCTGGAAATTATCGAGTCAGGTCAAGCCACTACACCCTTTCTGCGCTTTGGTGATACAGTGTCCATCGCGATGCAGGATCGCAACGGGATGAGTCTGTTTGGCACCATTTTGCAGCGGGTCACGCAAGCAACGGCCGAGCGGGCGAGCTAGGAGAGCCCGACCCCTGGAGGGGCGGGCGACACGGCAGGTGGCAGACACCTGCCACCACAGGGACACACTATGCTGCAGTTGTTTGGATATTGGCGCTCATCGGCCAGCTTTCGCGTGCGTTTGGTACTGCAACTCAAGGGGCTCGATTATGAGCAGCACCCGGTCAACTTGCGGCAGGGTGAGCAGAAGGAGAAGGCCTACCGCCGGGTCAATCCCCAGGGGCTGGTGCCGTTTCTCGTGGACGATGACGTGCATCTGGGTCAGTCGGTGGCCATCATGGAGTACCTCGACGAGACCTATCCCGCCTACCCCCTGATGCCCTCCGCCCCCATCGAACGTGCCCGGGTGCGCCAGATCGTCAACATGATCGCCTGTGACACCCACCCCCTCAACAACCTGCGCGTGCTGCACTACCTGGAGCAGGAGCTGGGGCAGAGCAAGATGGCGCGGGATGCCTGGTATCGCCACTGGATTGACGAGACCTTCACCGCGCTGGAACAGCTTCTCATGACCACCGCCGGCATCTATTGCGTGGGCAACGAGGTCACCCTGGCGGACTGCATGCTGGTGCCCCAGGTCTACAACGCCCGCCGCTTCGACATGACCCTGGATGACTACCCCACCATTGCGCGCATCGTCGCCAACTGCGAGCAGTTGCAGGCCTTTATCAAGGCCGCCCCCGCCAATCAGCCGGATGCCCAGCCTTGAAGCTGTGCAGACCGGGTCAGCGCGTTGGCCCGGTCTGCCGTCTCTTTCCTTGCCCGGGTTATCTTGCTCGCCTCAGGGCGTGCCATTGGCCCCATAGCGTCGAAACCCCGGCCGCTCTTTCAGTCGCTGGTAGTAGTCATTCACGGCGGGTAGCGACGGGCGATCATAGGGCGTCTCCAGCCAGCGGTTGACTGACAGCCCGATGGGAATGTCTGCCAGCGAGAAGTGCGGACCGGCCACATATCCTCCGGTTGTTTGAAGCTGTCTCTCCAGGATCTCCATGCAGTGAGACCACTGCAGGCAAGCTGCGTGAAGGGCCTGATGGTCTTGATGCTGGGGGGAGCGCCTCACCAGCGACAGGAAGGCGTAGCGCCAGGCGGTGTTCAAGTCCGATGCCTGCCAGTCAATCCATTGATCGACCCTGGCCCTGGCTCTCGCCTCGGCGGGATAGAGTGCATTGGCACCATGGCGCGTCGCCAGGTAGCGGATGATGGTGTTCGACTCCCACAGCGTAAAATCCTCATCCTGAATGACGGGCACCATGGCATTGGGGTTGAGTGCCAGAAACGCCGGGGTATCCGTGGGTTTGAAGCCAGATCCCCACTCCTCCAGCTCGAACGGGAGGGTCAGCTCGGCACAGGTCCACAGTACCTTGCGCACATTGATTGACGACGCCTTGCCCAGTATTCGCAACATCTTTTTCGTCCTTGTCCGGGGTGATGGATGGCCTGTTTGTCGCAGACATGCCACTTCCCTGTTTGCGTAGCCATCAGGGCCCTGCACTGTCACTGACCGTGCGGGGCCCTGTTTTATTGACTGGCGAGTCAGCCGTGGGTGGTCCTGGGCTGGAAATAGGCGATAAATTTGCCGAGTTTCTCCCCGTCGTAACTCTTCCCCTTCTCCAGCAGCCCGGTGTTGAAGGACTCGAGCAGCCTGCCCTTGGCATCCAGCACGTAGAAGTGGGGCACCCCCAGATACTCGGGGTAGGCTTTCAGGAAGGATTCATTCTTGTTCTGCTCGCTGACGTTCACCTTGACCACCACGAAGGTGCGGTTGAGCTGGCCGGCGAGATCGGGTTCCCGGTCTAGAAAGCGGTTCATCTCCTGGCACCAGCTGCACCATTCGCCCCCCACCAGCAGCAGGATTTTCTTGCCCTCGGCACTGGCCTTGGCGGTAGCGGCGGCGAGATCGCGGGCCGGATCCCGCGTCTCGTCATAACCCTGGCTGTAATCGGGCAGGCTCTGACTCCAGAGGTGGTCGCCCGCGCAGGCGGCGCCATTGAAAAGGAGGGTGCCCAGTATCAGGGGCAGTAACAGTCGTTTCATGGTCTCTTCCTTGTGTCGTTATCTTTGCTTCCAGGCGCAGACAATGTGACACGAGGCGTTTCCTGCGCCAAGCCGCAAACAGGGAAGGGAAAGGCAAAAAGCTGCAATGGAATGGCAGAAAACAACAAAGCCCCTCGAGAGGGGCTTTGTATTCAGGTCAGGGGCGATCAATAACCCTGCTGGTGGACGTCCATCACGGCGCGACCGGAGGGGTCGGCCATCTCCTTGAACTTGGCGTCCCATTCGAGCGCGGTTGGGGTGGAGCAGGCGACCGACTTGCCGTAGGGCACGGTGCGGGCGGCGGACTCCAGCGGGAAGTGCTCGTCAAAGATGGCGCGGTAGTAGTACGCCTCCTTGGTGAGCGGGGTATTGACGGGGAAGCGGAAGGCCGCGGCCTCGAACATCTGATCCGTCACCTCTTCCTCGACCATGGCTTTCAGGCTGTCAATCCAGGAGTAGCCCACACCGTCGGAGAACTGCTCCTTCTGACGCCACGCCACTTCGTGGGGCAGCAGATCCTCGAAGGCTTCCCGCAGGATGTGCTTCTCGATCTTGCCCTTGCCGCACATCTTGTCGGCGGGATTGAGGCGCATCGCCACGTCCATGAACTCCTTGTCGAGGAAGGGCACGCGGCCTTCCACGCCCCAGGCGGCCATGGACTTGTTGGCCCGCAGGCAGTCATAGAGGTGCAGGGAGGCGAGCTTGCGCACGTTCTCCTCGTGGAACTCACGGGCGTTGGGGGCCTTGTGGAAGTAGAGGTAGCCGCCGAACAGCTCGTCGGAGCCCTCTCCCGACAGCACCATCTTGATCCCCATCGCCTTGATGTAGCGGGCCATCAGATACATGGGCGTGGAGGCGCGGATGGTGGTGACGTCATAGGTCTCGAGGTGATAGATGACGTCCCGCAGGGCATCCAGCCCTTCCTGCACGGTGAAGTGGATCTGGTGGTGGATGGTGCCCAAGTGATCGGCCACCTTGCGGGCGGCGGCGAGATCCGGCGACCCTTCCAGGCCGACGGCGAAGGAGTGCAGCTGGGGCCACCAGGCTTCGCTCTTGCCATCGTCTTCCACCCGGCGGGCGGCATAGAGCTTGGTGATGGCGGAGATGACGGACGAATCCAGACCACCGGAGAGCAGCACGCCATAGGGCACGTCGCACATCAGCTGGCGCTTGACCGCCGCTTCCAGGGCCGCTTTGAGCTCGGCCTTGTCGCTGACGTTGTGCTCGACCGGCGCGTATTCCATCCAGTCGCGTTTGTACCAAGTTTTAAGCTCGCCATCCTTGCTCCACAGGTAGTGTCCCGGCGGGAAGGTTTCGACGCTCTTGCACACGGGCACCAACGCCTTCATCTCGGAGGCGACGTAGAAGTTGCCGTGTTCGTCGCGGCCGGTATAGAGGGGGATGATCCCCATGTGGTCGCGACCAATCAGGTAGGCATCCTGCTCAGCGTCATAGAGGATGAAGGCGAAGATGCCGTTCAGATCGTCCAGGAACGCCGGGCCCTTTTCCTTGTAGAGGGCCAGCAGCACTTCACAGTCGGAGTGGGTCTGGAACTGGAAGTCGACCTTGAGGTTCTTCTCCAGCTCCTTGTGGTTGTAGATCTCGCCGTTGACGGCCAATACGTGTGTGCGCTCGGGGTTGTAGAGAGGCTGTGCGCCGTTGCCCGGATCGACGATGGCCAGGCGCTCGTGCACCAGGATGGCCTTGTCGGAGCTGTAGACGCCGGACCAGTCAGGCCCGCGGTGACGCAGTCGCTTGGACATCTCCAGGGCCGATTTGCGCAGGGCAGTGGCGTCGGTCTTGATGTCCAGAATGCCGAAAATAGAACACATTGGCGGTAATCCTCTTGATTTTTATATGAGCCCCCCACGTTTGGGCTCGAAATTCCATTTACATTCCTCGCCAATCACAATGCCTAGCGGAAAACCCTTTTGCAAGCGGGAAAACCGCAGAAAATCATGCCGTAAGCGTCAAGTTGCGCCAGAGGATGGCGGCCGTCCGGCCGCCTGAAGAGAGAGAGTCAGGGTTGACGTGCGCGTCAAGTCGCGGCGGGTTCGAAGATCACATAGAGCTTGCGGCAAGGGGTGAGGGTCTCCCACTGCCCGACAAAACCGGCGGGAATGACGAACTGATCCCCCGGTTTGAGGTGCAGCCGGCCGCCCTGCTCGTCGTGGATCACCGCCTCCCCTTCCAGCATCTGGCAGTATTCGTGTTCGGTATAGTGAACGGCCCAGCAGCCCGGCTCGCAAGCCCAGAAGCCCACGTGAAACTGCTGGCTCGGGTCGGAGTAGTGGTTCCATGCCGTCTGGCTCGGCGTTCCGGCCCTGATGCGCTCGGAGGCGGGCATCATCGGGGTGGGGGAGACAGTGTGCTTGTCCAGCAGGATCCAGTCGTTCAGGCTCTTCATAGTGCGTCCTTGAGTGGCGATGGAGCATCCTGCTCCCGTTTAGTTTGTTTAACGATGTTGCGCTTACGTTAAACGAAACGGGCCCCCTTTGCCAAGGGGGCCCGTGCAGGCTGAAGGCTACCGGAAGGGCGGCACCCGGGATCAGACGATGTCGATGTCCACCACGGAGTCGAAGATGTGGTTCGGTCGAAACGGCATGCGGTCGATGTCCGCCACCTTGCTCACCCCGGAGAGCACCAGCACCGTCTCGAGACCGGCCTGGAAGCCTGCCAGGATGTCGGTGCGCAGGTTGTCGCCGATGATGATGGTGTCGTCGGAGTGAGCCTCCATCCGGTTGAGGGCCGCGCGAATGATCCAGGCGCTCGGCTTGCCGACGTAGAAGGGCTTCTTGCCGGTCATCCGCTCGATGGGGGCACACAGGGCGCCGCAGGCCGGGTACATCAGGGGGCCGTGGGTGTCGGGGTTGGTGGCGATGAAGCGGGCCCCCTGATCCACGAACTTGGCGCCCTGCTGCATCATGGTCCAGTTGTAGTTGCGGGTCTCCCCCACCACCACGAAGTCCGGGTCGATATCGGTGATGGTGAAGCCGGCTTTATAGAGCTCGTGGGTCAGGGCCCCTTCGCCAATCACATAGGCCTTCTTGCCATCCTGGCGCTTGAGAAAGTCGGCGGTGCCCATGGCGGAGGTGTAGAAGCACTCCTCGGGCACCTCTATTCCGGCGGAGCGGAAGCGGTTTTGCAGATCTTTCTGGGTCTGGGCCGGGTAGTTGGTGAGGAACAGGAGCTTGCTGCCCTGCTCCAGCAGGCGGTGGACGAAGCGGTCGGCGCCGGGAATGAGATCGTTGTTGTGCAGGATGACGCCGTCAATGTCACAGATGACGTTTTTCTTCATGAATTCTCCTTGTAGGGCGCAAGAGCGGGGACAGGGCCTCCCTCTGTTCGTCTCTTCAATCGGTTATGGTTTTTGTGCCGCCATTATAAGGCCCTTTGATGACAAGTCTCCTCCGGCGGGCCAGATGGGTGCACAATGAAGGCGAAGGGAGGGCGCCGCCCCGGTGGTGCCCGCACGGAGTCTGACGATGGAGCCGTCATCATGGAGCACTTTATTGCCGACTTGCCCAAGCTGGAACTGCACCTACATATCGAGGGGACCCTCGAACCCGAGCTGATGTTCGCCATCGGCCAGCGCAACGGGGTGGCGCTGCCCTGGCCCGATGTCTACAGCCTGCGCGCCGCCTATGAGTTCGACGGCCTGCAATCCTTCCTCGATCTCTACTACCTCGGCGCCAGCGTGCTCATCCACGAACAGGATTTCTTCGACCTCACCTGGGCCTATCTCGAGCGCTGCGTTGCCGATCACGTGGTGCACGTGGAGATCTTTTTCGACCCCCAGACCCACACCGCCCGCGGCGTGTCCTTTGCCACCGTGCTGGGGGGCATCGAGCGGGCGCTGCAGGCTGGCGAAGCAGCCTTTGGCATCAGCTGGCGTCTCATCATGAGCTTCCTGCGCCACCTGAGTGAAGAGGCGGCATTCGCCACCCTGGCAGAGGCCACGCCGCACCTGGCGCGCCTGCACGGGGTCGGCCTCGATTCGGGGGAGCGGGGCAACCCGCCCAGCAAGTTTGCCCGGGTCTTCGCTCGCTGCCGCGAGCTGGGGCTGCCGCTGGTGGCCCATGCCGGCGAGGAGGGACCTGCGGACTACATCTGGCAGGCGATCCGGGAGCTCGGGGTGCAACGCATCGATCACGGGGTGCGCTGCGTCGAGGATCCCTCGCTGCTGAGCTATCTTGCCGACACACGGCTGCCCCTCACCGTCTGCCCCCTCTCCAACGTGCGGCTCAGGGTGTTTGACCAGATGGCCCACCACAATGTGCTGAGGCTGCTGGAGCAGGGGCTCTGCGTCACCGTCAACTCCGACGATCCCGCCTATTTCGGGGGATACCTGGGGGCCAACTTTCAGGCCCTGGCCGACGGGCTTGGCGCCAGCCAGGAGCAGCTGTGCCGCCTTAGTCTCAATGCCGTGGAGGCGAGCTGGCTGAGCCTTGCGGACAAGGTGCGCCTGACCCGGGACATTCGCCTCCATGCCGCCCTGCACGGGGTGAGCCTGCACTGAGCAGGCCGCCTTGCACACCTTGAATGGAGGAGGCCCGCCATGGCTGGCGGGCCTCTTTGTGCCATCGTTGGGCGGGTATCAACCCACCCTCACCAGATACTTTTCCCCTTGTCCCTCCTGCTTGACGTGGGTGAGCAGGGCGGGCAGGGCGTCGAAGTCGCCCACCACCAGCGGCGGCAGGGTCAGCTCGCCGCTCGCCATCTGCGCCATCATGGCGACACCGGCCGCTACCAGACGGCTCCACTGTTTGTCCGAGCCAAAGGCGTGCTGGGCGCCGAGGGCAATCTCGTGCAATGAGTGGCAATGGCTAAAGGCGGGCAGCGGGTTGCGCGCGATGCGCCCGAGCACCGTCACCATGTGGCCGTAATAGCCAAGGGCAGGCAGCAAGGCTTCTGCCTGCTGGCTGGAGACCAGATCGATGATCCCCTCGAAGGGTTCACCGCCGTTGGCGGCCTGCAACTGGGCCAGCCAGTCGGGATCCCGATAGTCCGCCACCCCCTGCACGCCTAGCTGTTTGAGCCACTGGTGGTGGCGCGGGCTGGCGCTGGCAAAGACGCGGGCCCCCTGCTTAAGGGCAAGTTGCACCGCGAAGCGGCCGACACTGCTGCCAGCCCCCGTGATGAGCAGGGCCTCCCCGTGCAGGTGAGGCAGCTTGGCCAGCGCCTGCCAGGCGGTGAGGCCGGGGCAGGGGAGCGCGGCGGCCGCCTCGTCGCTCAGGGCATCGGGCACCGGCATCAGGGCGCGAGCCGGCACTAGGGTGTGGCGGGCAAAGCTGCCGCCGTGGCGCAGGTCGGTGTGATAGGCGACCCGGGTGCCGGGGCGCAGGTGGGTGACGTTGGCCCCCAGCGCCACCAGGGTGCCCATGCCATCGACGCCGGGCACATGGCCTGGCTGCCAGTGGGGATGACCCTGTTCGATGAGTTTCCAGTCCACCGGATTGAAGGCGATGATCCGGTTGGCGACGAGGACCTCGTCGGGCCCGGGGGTGGGGAGCGCTTGCCGGGTGAGAGTGAGCTGGTCCGGTTCGCCGGGGGCGTGCCAGCACCAGGCCTGGGTATGGTTCATGGTGACTCCTTGAAAGAGAGGGGCGCAGATTGAATCACATGGCGTAACAATGTCTTGGGTTGTTGTTGCACTGGCAAGACAACAAGGCGGACCCCACGCTGGTGGGGTCCGCCCGGGAAGAGGTTCGGCGCCAGCCGCCTTATGCCCGCTCTGCCCCATAGACGGGGTAATCGGTCAGCCCTTTCTCGCCGCCGCCAAACAGGGTGGCGGGATCATGGGGGGCGAACGGATGGCCGTGGCGCAGGCGGTTCGGCAAGTCGGGGTTGGCCACGAAGGGGCGACCGAAGCCAATCATGTCGGCCCAGCCCGCCTCGATGGCGGCGCGGGCGCGTTCCCCATCGTACTTGCCGGCGTAGATGAGGGTGTTGGGGAAGGCGTCGCGCAGCCCCTGCTTGAAGCTCTCCGCCATCAGGGGGGCGTCGTCCCAGTCCGCTTCGGCGACGTGCAGATAGACCACGCCGAGCTGGCCCAGCAGGCGCGCGGCGGCCAGATAGGTCTCCTGGGGGTTGGCATCCACGGTGCCGTTGAGGGTGGTGAGCGGCGCAAGACGCACCCCGACCCGGTCGGGACCGATCTCGTCACAGACCGCCTCGGTCACCTCTTTGAGGAAACGCAGCCGGTTTTCGAGCGAACCGCCATAGCTGTCGGTGCGGGTATTGGACTCGGAGTCGAGGAACTGGTTGATGAGGTAGCCGTTGGCGGCGTGCAACTCGATGCCGTCAAACCCCGCTTCCATGGCGTTGCGGGCGGCCTGGCGAAACTGCCCCACCACGGCGTCGATGTCGGCCTGGGTCATGGCGCGCGGGGTGACGGTCTCCACAAACCCCGGGGCATCGCTGCCGTTGTCGACGAATACCTTCACTCCCTTGGCCTGGATGGCGGAGGAGGAGAGGGGCTGGGCGCCGCCGATGTTGTCAGGATGGGTGACCCGGCCCACATGCCAGAGCTGGGCGAACATGATGCCCCCCTCGGCGTGGACCGCGTCTGTTACCTGCTTCCAGCCTGCCACCTGCTCGGCGCTGTGGATGCCCGGCGTCCAGGCGTAGCCCTTGCCAAGGGGATCTATCTGGGTGCCTTCGCTGATGATGAGGCCGGCCCCGGCACGCTGGGCGTAGTAGGTCGCCATCATGGCGTTGGCCACGTCCCCGGGCTGGCTGGCGCGGGAGCGGGTCATGGGGGGCATGACGATGCGGTTGGCAAGGTGCAGCTGGCCGAGGCGAAGGGGGCAGAACAGGGGATCGTGGTGCATGATGGATTCCTCAATCTTTGGGAGTGAGGTGACTCTAAAGGGGATTGTTATTGTGAAAAAGAGGGGGTATTGCAGAAGAGAATTGCCGTTATCGCAGCAATGGCGCGGGAGGGGCCGGGCTCGGGCCAGAAAAAAGAGGGCCAAAGGCCCTCTTTTGCTGCATTGCCACCGATGATCAGGGGGAGAGTGGGGTGACCCGTACTCGCTCGATGCGCCGCTCGCTCACGGCCATGACCTCGAAGCAGAACTGGCCGAGGTGCAACTGCTGACCGACGTCGGGCAGGCTGCCGAAGTGGGAGAGCAGCATGCCCGCCAGGGTCACGTACTCGTCGCTCTCGCTCACCAGACCGTCGCAGTTCAGGGCCTGCTCCACCTGATGGATGTTGGTGGTGCCGTGGATGAGCCAATGCTCGCCCTCGCGCACCACATCGGGGGTCTCGTCCTCGTCCGGCAGCTCGCCGACGATGGCCTCCAGCAGATCGTGGTTGGTGACCAGCCCCTGGATGACGCCGAACTCGTCCGCCACCAGAATGAGGCTGCCCCTGGCCTGGCGCAGCTCCGCCAGCAGCCGGATCACGTTGATGGTCTGGGGCACGATGACGGGCTCGTTCTGTCTGGCTAGTGCTGCCAGGGATTGCCCCTCGTTGAGGGCAAACAGCAGATCCCGAGCCTTGACCACCCCGATGATCTCGTCCAGCTCCCCGTCACAGACCGGGAACAGGCTGTGGGGGGCCCGTTGCAGCAGGGCGCGGATCTCGTCCTCGCTGTCGCTCACGTCGATCCACTCCATCTCGGAGCGCGGGGTCATGATGGTGCGAATGGAACGCTCGGCCAGCGACAGCACGCCGCTCACCATGTAACGCTCCTCTTCACCGAAACCAGGGGGCAGGGGCTGAGCCTGCACCTCTTCTTCGTCCTCCTGCGGGTGGGCTGAGCGTTTGTTCCCCCCCATCAGCTTGAAGATGGCGGCGGTGGTGCGCTCGCGCAGGGGCTGGCGCGCCTCATGGCGCAGGGCACTGCGCTGGGCGAGCTGGTTGAAGAACTCGATGAGCACCGAGAAGCCGATGGCCGCGTAGAGGTAGCCCTTCGGAATGTGGAAGCCGAAGCCCTCCGCTACCAGGCTGAAGCCGATCATCAAGAGGAAGCTCAGGCAGAGCACCACCACAGTGGGGTGGGCGTTGACGAAGCGGGTCAGGGGCTTGGAGGCGAGCACCATCACTACCATGGCGATGGTTACGGCCGCCATCATGACGCCGAGGTGATCCACCATGCCGACGGCGGTGATGATGGAGTCCAGGGAGAAGACCGCATCCAGCACCAGGATCTGGGCGATCACCACCCCGAACCCGGCATAGACGCCGGTGCCGCCTTGCTCCTCGGGCTTGGCCTCGAGTCGCTCATGCAGCTCGGAGGTGGCCTTGAACAGCAGGAAGAGTCCGCCTCCCATCAGGATGAGATCCCGACCGGAGAAGGGGTGATCCCAGATGTGCAGCAGAGGAGCCGTGAGGGTGACCAGCCATGACATGATGGTGAGCAGTCCCAGGCGCATCAGCAGGGCCAGGGAGAGACCGATGATGCGCGCCTTGTCCCGCTGGGCGGGGGGCAGTTTTTTCACCAGGATGGCGATGAAGACCAGGTTGTCTATCCCGAGAACGATTTCCAGGATGATCAGGGTAAGCAGACCGACCCAGATTGACGGGTCCAGCAAGAATTCCATGTGATTGACCTCAATGAAGACAGATGCAGTGAATCGTGGTCACGGCGTGGCCGTGGTGATGGAGACGATCGCTTCAGAGGCGTTGGTTGAGCAGGTACAGATAGGCTTTGATGGGAAAAGACGAAGGGCTACTTCGGGGATTGTCCATGATGGGCAATAAAACCTCGGGTCAAAAGTGAGCCCTGATGATAACGGGAATCCCGTATTTGGCAAGAGGGGGCGGGCAGCGCAGGGGGAAGGTTCGCTCGCCCAGCGGGGCGACAGGAGCGGGCGGAGCTTGCCAGGCAAGCCCCGCCTTGCGGCTTACAACCAGCGTTTCTCGCGGGTGAAGCAGACCGAGAGCCAGGCGTCTCCCAGGGTGTCGCCGAGGCGAGACCAGAGCTCCTGGCGCAGGGCATCCTGGCGTTCGACGGGCCACTCCTGGCCGGGGGCCACCAGGATGTTGAGCTCGAGATCGAAGCGGCGGCCGCTTTTTGCCAGGTGGCTGTAGCACTCGACCCCATGGCGCAGGCGCAGGGCCTCGACTTCGCTGGCCACCAGCCGGGAGACATCCCCCTTGGGGGCAATCTTCAGCACTTCCCGCAGGTTGCGACCGAGCACCTTGATGGGAATAAGGGTGGCACACAGGGCCAGCAGCGAGACCAGCACCGGGTCTATGTAGCGGTTGTAGTGGCCGTAACCCAGGGTATCGAGCCCGATGGCGACCAGAAAGCCGATGAGCAGGGTGGCGCTGAGCAGGGTATCCACCAGCCACTCCTTGGAGTCCACCCGCACCAGCTCGGAGTTGACCCGCTCGGCCACGTCGGCCTCGATGAGATAGAGGATGCCGCAGAAGAAGGTGGAGACGACGGCATAGATGAGGGCGTGGCCGAGATCGATCTCCCGTCCTCCTGCCAGCAGGGAGGTGATGCCGCCATAGAGGGCGCCGAGGCAGAGCAGCAGAATGATGGCGCCGTTGATGACGTTGGCGATGGGTTCGAAGTGGGCGTAGCCGTATTGGAAACGGGCGTCGGAGGGGCGGGTGACCAGGTAGGCGGTGATGAGCCCAAGGCCCGTCATGCCCATGCTGAACAGGGTGAAGATGCCGTCCAGCATGATGGCGTTGGAACCGACGAACAGACCATAGCCGATCCCGAAAATGGCAAAGGTGATGCAACCAAACAGCGACAGGGTCAGGGCCTGTTTTTCGGTGCGAATAAGCGTACTGATAACATGGCTGTAGTGAGCCATAAAAGTCCTCCTTTCAAATGGTGAAGATTGCGCGCGCAAGCGGTTTTCTAGCTGATATACTGCCCGCTCACATGTGAGCGGACTGGTTCGGACACCCGCAAAGAAGCAGGTCCGAACGGTCGTTGTCGCCGGAATGCCGGCATCAAGCAAAGGATGGGAACAAGGATTCATGATCCCGAGACTCGATTACCAGGACAGTTTGTCACCTACAACCCTGCAGTTTCTTGAGTTGCTGGCGCGATCAGCATTTCGTGGTGATATCGAAAAGTCTTATGCAAGCCGGTTGGCGATGGCGACGGATAACAGCGTCTATCAGGTCGTACCTCAGGCGGTTCTCTATCCGCGCAGTGCGGACGATATTGCAGTGATGCTCAAGTTGGCCCAGGGGCCTGAGTACGCGACCTTGAGTTTCTTCCCTCGCGGCGGCGGTACCGGCACCAATGGCCAATCCTTGGGCGGCGGCATTATCGTCGATCTCTCGCGCCATATGAACCAGATCATGGAAATTAATCTGGAAGAGGGTTGGGTGCGGGCCCAGGCCGGGGTGGTCAAAGACCAGCTCAATGCCTATTTGAAGCCCCACGGCTACTTCTTCTCGCCGGATCTCTCCACTTCCAACCGCGCTACCCTGGGGGGCATGGTCAACACCGACGCCTCGGGGCAGGGGTCGCTGGTGTACGGCAAGACCTCGGATCATGTGCTCGGCCTCAAGGCCGTGCTGGAAAACGGTGACATCATGGCGACCGAGCCGGTGACCGGCCAGCGACTGGCGGACAAGCTGGCCCTCGAGGGCCGGGAGGGGGGGATCTATCGCACCCTCTATCGCATCGGCCGCGAGCGGCGCGCCGACATCGAGGCCACCTTCCCCAAGCTCAACCGCTTTCTGACCGGTTACGATCTCAAGCACCTCTATCAGCCCGATACCGACACTCTGGATGTGAGCCGGGTGCTGTGCGGCTCGGAAGGCTCTTTGGGCTTCATCACCGAAGCCAGGCTCAACATCACCCCCATCCCGCGCTACCGCACGCTCGTCAACGTCAAGTACGACAGCTTCCCCTCCGCGCTCAGAAACGCCCCCTTTATGGTACAGGCCCACGCCCTGTCGGTGGAGACGGTGGACTCCCGGGTGCTGGGACTGGCCCGCGCCGACATCATCTGGCACTCGGTGAAGGATCTCATCCAGGATGTGCCCGGCAAGGATCTGCAGGGGCTCAATATCGTCGAGTTTGCAGATACCGACGAGGATGCGCACAAGGCCAAGGTGGACGAGCTGTGCCGGCGCATCGACGCCCTGCTGGCCAAGGGGGAGGCGGGGATCATTGGCTATCAGGTGTGCGACCACCTGCCGAGCATCGAGACCATCTATGGCATGCGCAAGAAGTCGGTGGGGCTGCTCGGCAACGCCGAGGGGCGCAAGAAGCCGGTGGCCTTTACCGAAGACACCGCCGTGCCGCCGGAATCCCTGGCGGACTTCATCATGGAGTTTCGCGCCCTGCTGGACGCTCACGGCCTTGACTACGGTATGTTCGGCCATGTCGATGCCGGGGTGCTGCATGTGCGCCCGGCGCTGGACTTGTGCGATCCGGAGCAGGAGGTGCTGCTGCGGCGCATCTCGGATCAGGTGGTGGCGCTCACCGCCAAATACGGCGGCCTGATGTGGGGGGAGCACGGCAAGGGCTTTCGCTCCGAATACAGCCCCGCCTTCTTCGGCGAGCTGTGGGAAGAGCTGCAACGGGTCAAGGGGGCATTTGACCCGGCCAACCGCATCAACCCGGGCAAGATCTGCATGCCTTATGGCAGCGGCGCTTCGCTTGTCTCGGTGGACGGGCCCAAGCGCGGCAAGTTCGACCGCCAGATCCCGATTGCCGTGCGTGAGAGCTATACCCGGGCCCTCGATTGCAACGGCAATGGTCTCTGCTTCACCTTCGAGACCGACTCCCCCATGTGCCCCTCGGTCAAGATCAGCCGAGACCGCCGTCACTCCCCCAAGGGGCGGGCTGGCCTGATGCGTGAATGGCTGCGCCAATTGTCGGAGCAGGGCTTCGATCCCCTTGCCGAAGAGGTGGCGCTGCAAAGCGGCGGTCTGCGCTTCAAGCAGATCGTCGACAAGTTCCGCAACACAGTGGCCCGCGCCCGCGGCGAGTATGACTTCTCCCACGAGGTGATGGAGGCGATGGAGGGGTGCCTTGCGTGTAAAGCCTGCACCAGCCAGTGCCCCATCAAGGTGGATGTACCCACCTTCCGCGCCCGCTTCATGCAGCTCTATCACAGCCGCTATCTGCGCGGCCCCAAGGATTATTTCGTGGGCACGGTAGAAAGCTATGCGCCCCTGCTGGCCAAGGCCCCCAAGCTGGTCAACTTCTTCCTCGAAAAAGAGTGGGCCCAGAAGGCGACCGAGAAGAGCATCGGCATGGTGGATGTGCCGCTGCTCTCCGTGCCGACCCTGGCCGAGGAGCTGCGGGATCACCGCGCCCGCTATTTCGATCTGCCGGGCCTCGAGGCCATGAGCCCCGAGCAGCGCCAAAAAGTGGTGCTCATCGTGCAGGATCCCTTCACCAGCTACTACGACGCCCCCGTGGTGCGTGACCTGGTGAAGCTGGCCAGCAAGCTGGGCTATCAGCCCTACCTGCTGCCGTTCAAACCCAACGGAAAGCCTCAGCACGTGAAGGGATTCCTGCGCGCCTTCGCCCGTACCGCTGCCAGCAGCGCCCAGTTCCTCAACAAGGTGGCGGCCCTCGGCATCCCCATGGTGGGGGTGGACCCCTCTCTGGTGCTCTGCTACCGGGACGAGTACGTGAAGGCGCTCGGCCCCGCCCGCGGTGATTTCCAGGTGCTGCTGCCCCAGGAGTGGCTGCTCTCCCTGCCTGACGAGGCGCTGCCGCTGCGGGAAGAGGCTGGCACCGACCCCTGGTATCTGTTTGCCCACTGCACCGAGAAGACCGCCAAGCCCACCACCCACGGTGACTGGAGCACCCTGTTCGGCCGCTTCGGTGCGCGTTTGCAGCCGGTGTCGGTGGGTTGCTGCGGCATGGCGGGCACCTATGGTCACGACGCCAAACAGGTGGAGAACTCCAAGGGGATCTACGGTCTGAGCTGGGCCGAGCCCCTAGCTCGCCTGCCGCAAGCCCGTTGTCTGGCCACCGGTTATTCGTGCCGCAGCCAGGTCAAGCGGATGGAGGGGGAGAAGCTCAAGCACCCGCTGCAGGCCCTGCTGGAACTGCTCTGATGCTCCACTTTCCCAAGGGATTCCGGGTGCCGAAGGCCTATCGGCACCCGCATTTTCTGTTGCTCCCCACCACGCCGTCCCAGGCCGTGGTGGAGTTTGTCGCCATCCTGCGCGAGCGGGAGCTGCTTCATCAGCTGTTTCGCCCGGACGATGTGTGGCCCTCCGCCCATTTCAGCCTGAGTCAGCACGAGGCCGACTTGGAGTGGCAGCACTCCGAGTTTCTGGCCAAGCGCTCCTTTGCCTATGGCCTCTGGAGCCCGGACAGGGAGCCCCGCTTCTGGGGCGGGGTTTACCTCTATCCGTCGGTGCTGCCGGAGGTGCAGGTGGAGCTCTTCTTCTGGAAGGTGGCCGAGGTGCCGCTCACGGACAGCGAACTCGAAGCCGAACTGCGCGCCTGGCTCGGCAAGGTATGGCGCTGGTCCGAGCCGCGCCTGCCGGGGCGGGACGGCCCTTGGGCCGAGTGGCCAGGGGTGACCTATCCCTGGTGAGGGTCAATCTCGATGCAAGATGCCCCGGCGTGGGCATCTTTTTTTTTGTGCCCTTTTGGCCGACACTGCTGGTTTGCCACTACAGCGCAGCGATAACCCGTTGATCACGCAAGGAGTCCGCTCACCATGAGTCAAGAAAGCAGCCCCATCTGGCGCAAACCCATGAACCTGGAGGGGCTCAATGCCAGCTCCCGCAACACCCTGATGGCCCACCTCGACATCGTCTACACCGCCTTTGGCCCCGACTGGCTGGAGGCCACCATGCCGGTGGATCACCGCACCCATCAACCGCTCGGCATGCTGCACGGCGGCGCCTCCGTGGTGCTGGCGGAAACGCTGGGATCGCTTGCGGCCAACATGGCGGTGGGGGAGGAGAGTTATTGCGTGGGGCTGGAGGTCAATGCCAATCACCTACGGGCCAAGCGAGAAGGGGTGGTGACGGGGCGCTGCGCACCGCTGCATCTGGGGGCGACGACTCAGGTGTGGCAGATCGAGATTCGCGATGAACGTGGTCGTTTATTGTGCACCAGCCGATTGACCATGGCGGTGCTCAAGCACAAGCGGGACAAGGACTCTGGCGAAGCGTGATCCGCAATAACGCATCATGAGTGAAAAATATGCAAGCCATAGTCGCGAGATCCCTCTATAATTGCCAACGTCTTGAGACACCTATCACATTTTTCAAGACAGCAGAACAAAGTGGCGCTATAATCGCCGCCTTTTTGCTATTCCGCGGTGTTAGCCGCCTGCCTTAATCTGGAAGAATCTATGTCTGATACCGAACAACTGCCCCTTTTTAGTGAGCTTGGACTGGCCGCGCCCGTATTGAAAGCGCTGCAGGACGTGGGCTATGAGCGCCCGTCTCCCATCCAGGCCGCAGCAATTCCCCACCTGATGGCGGGACACGATCTGCTGGGGCAGGCACAAACCGGTACAGGGAAGACCGCTGCTTTTGCCTTGCCTCTGTTGTCTCGTCTGGAAGCTGGTAACCGCAACACCCAGATCCTGGTGCTGGCCCCGACCCGCGAGCTGGCCCTGCAGGTGGCAGAGGCGTGCCAACGCTATGCCCACCACATGCCCGATTTCCACGTGCTGCCCATCTACGGCGGCGCTTCCTACGAAACCCAGACCCGCGCCCTGCGTCGCGGTGCCCAGGTTGTCGTGGGTACCCCGGGCCGCGTGATGGACCTGATCCGTCGCAAGAACCTGGACCTCTCCGGTCTGAAAGCCCTGGTGCTGGACGAAGCGGATGAAATGCTGCGCATGGGCTTCATCGACGACGTGGACTGGATCATGGATCAGTGCCCGGCCGGTCGTCAGGTTGCCCTGTTCTCTGCCACCATGCCGGAGCAGATCCGTCGTGTTGCCCAGAAGCACCTGAAGCAGCCCAAAGAGATCAAGATCGCCTCCAAGACCGCGACCGCCACCACCATTCGTCAGCGTTACTGGCAGGTGACCGGTCTGCACAAGCTGGACGCCATGACCCGTCTGCTGGAAGTGGAATCCTACGAAGCCCTGCTGGTGTTCGTGCGTACCAAGAACGCCGCCGAAGAGCTGGCAGGCAAGCTGGCTGCCCGTGGTCACGCCTGTGAAGCGCTGCACGGTGACATCCCGCAGAAGCTGCGTGAGCGTACCGTTGACAAGCTGCGTCAGGGCCAGCTGGACATTCTGATCGCCACCGACGTGGTCGCCCGCGGTCTGGACGTTGAGCGCATCACCCACGTAGTGAACTACGACATTCCCTACGACACCGAATCCTACGTTCACCGTATCGGCCGTACCGGCCGTGCCGGTCGCAAGGGTGAAGCCATCCTGTTCGTGGCACCGCGCGAGCGTCGCATGCTGCGTGCCATCGAGCACGCCACTCGTCAAGCCATCGAGCCGATGAAGATGCCGAGCACCGAGGACATCAACCAGCACCGTCTGGCCAAGTTCAAGGAGCGCATCCGCGAAACCATGATGGGTGAAGAGCTCGAGATCTACCACAACCTGGTGAACGAGCTGATCGAAGAAGATTCTGCCGATCCGCTGGAGCTGGCTGCCGCACTGGCCAAGCTGGTACAGGGCGATCAACCGCTGCTGCTGGATGACTCCATTCCGGATCCGGTGTTCAACGCTGGTAACGATCGCGGTGGCTTCGAGCGTCGTGAGTTCAACGACCGTGGCGGTCGTGACTTCGGTGACCGTGGCGATCGTCCGGCCCGTCGCATGCCGTCCCTGGAGCCGCGTCCGCTGAAAGACAACCCGGACGTGGAGATGGAGCGTTACCGTGTCGACGTGGGCGCCCATCACGGCGTCAAGCCGGGCCAGATCGTGGGTGCCATCGCCAACGAAGCGAACATCGAGAGCCGCTTCATCGGCAACATCGACATCGCCGATGACTTCTCCACCGTCGATCTGCCCAAGGGCATGAGCGCCGAGGTGCTGGAAGTGATCAAGAAGGCCCGTGTCTGCCAGCGTCCGCTGCAGATCACCCGTTACACCGAAGTGCCGGCCGGCGGCAACACTGCTCCCCGTCCGCCCCGCGGTGATCGTCCGTTCCGTGGCGACCGTCCTTTCAACAAGGATCGCCGTCCCCAGGGTGACCGTCCCTTCAACAAGGATCGCCGTGAAGGCGGTTTCGACAAGGGTCGCAAATTCGGTGGCAACAAGCGCCGCGACAGCTAAACCCTGACTGCACTGATGAGAAGGCCGCTCCATGGAGCGGCCTTTTTTGTGTCTGTTTTTCAGATGCGTAGCGAAGATTGTCACCTTTTTCCGGCCGTGGTGGGCACCCGGTTTGATGAGGAGCCAGTGAAAGAAAAATGGTGCAATCCATTTGCCTGGGGGTGGCGCCTGGTGTCATTCTTTGGGAAGCGATTGGATACTTTTGGAAGACGCAGAATCGTTGCTGGTTGCAAACGACTGCGACTTTGGTCTGAAGGTACATTCTGTTGTTTGCATATGAGTCAGCAGAGTGAGATGAATAAATAAACCGTATGACAGGGAGGTGCGTGATGGGCAAGTGGCTTGGCAAGGTGTTGCTGATATCTGGATGGCTCGTGTCGGGTATGGTGTTGGCGGAGGAGCCCTTCTTCAGAATTGCGGGGGCGGGGTGCTGCAATGGCAAGGGGGAGGTGGTGCTGACCCGTGCCGAGTTTGAGGCCTTGCCGCAGACGGAGGTTAAGACGGGGACGCCCTGGACCGAGGGGGAGCACCTCTATCGCGGGGTGTTGCTGCGGGACCTGGTCAGGATCTACGGTCTCAAGAGCCAGGAGGTCAAGGCACTCGCGGTCAATGAATACTGGGCCGCACTGCCGCTGGAAGACGGGGAGAAGTACCCGGTGCTGGTGGCCGAGAAGCAGGATGGCAAGGCGCTGACTCTGCGCAACAAGGGGCCGCTCTGGGTCATTTATCCCCTCACCGACCATCCCGAACTCAACAAGGAGCTCTATCACAGCCGGATGGTGTGGCAGCTGACGGCGCTGGAGAGCAAATAAGATGCTGCGCGGCAAGTTCTTGAGCCTGATCCTGATGGTGACCACCTTTTTGGGGGTGACCCTCTGGTCGGTCTGGAACTATGACCGCGCTTTCAATGCGGTGACGCGCTACACCCAGCTCTCCGCCTGGGCACTGGCTCAGCTCGAGCTGGAGATCCACGCCTTCGAGGAGGGCTTGCAGCTCTATCGTGCCGGTGCCGCCAGCCGGGAGGAGATGAACAAGCGCTTTGACATTGCCTGGAACCGGCTCGATGTCTTCCTGCACGGGGAGGAGGCAAAGTCGGTCAGGGCCCGATTCGGTGCGGACAAGGCGGTCGGCAAGATCCTCGCTCTCTTCGAACGCTATGAGCAGGATGTGGTGCAAGGGGAGCCGAATTCCCCCGCACTCAAGATGTTCACGGCCGCGCTCGATGACGAGATGCGCGGGGTGCGGGACGTGATGGTGAAAAACTTCACCGGGCCTTCTGCCATCGCCCAGCGCGAGCTGCTCAACGAGTCGAAAACCCAGAACTTCTTCATCCTGGGATTTCTGATGTTGGCGACCATGGTGATGTTGATGGTGCTGTTTCGCGAAGTGCGTCGCCAGCATTTTCTGGCGTGGAACGACCCTCTCACCCGTCTCCCCAACCGGGCGGCGCTCATCAAGCACCTACAGCAGTGGACCAGCCATCCCGGTCGGCGCAGCAGCATCACCGTCTGTCTCATGGATCTGGGGCATTTCAGGGAGGTCAATGACAGTCTGGGTTACGAAGTGGGGGACGCCTTGCTCAAACGGCTTGCGGCGCGGATCAAGGCCGCCTCTGGCCAGGGGATCTTCGTTGCCCGTACCGGCAGTGACGAGTTCACCCTCATCATCACCGGCACCATGCCCACCTATCTGCGCTTCCCGTTTCTGGAGCAACTGCGCAGCGAGCTGGCGGATCTGGTGTTTGCCGCCGATCCGGCGCACCGGGTGCGGGTCTTCATGGGCACCAGCCAGTACGTGAAACCGGATCATTCACCGGAAGAGATGCTGCTGTTTGCCGATATCGCACTCGACAGCGCCAAGCGCAAACGGCTGAATCGCAATGTGCTCTTCTCCAGCAGCATGTATCAGCACTATCAGCGCAAACGCCGGCTGTCGACCGAGCTGCGGGAGCTTATCCACTGCCCGCAATGCCCGCAACTGGCCCTTTACTATCAGCCCATCGTGCGCGGCCAGAGTGTGGTGAGGCTGGGGGCCGAGGCGCTGATCCGCTGGCATCATCCGGAATATGGCTTTATTGCCCCCCTCGACATCATCTCGCTGGCAGAAGAGAACGGGTTGGGCGAGGCGCTCGGGGGCTGGATCATCCGGCGCATGCAGCTCGATCTGTCCGGCTTCCCGAAAGAGGTACTAGCACCGCTCGAGATCTCCATCAACCTCTCCAACTCCATGTTCAACATGGGGTTGGCCAGGGAGATTGAAGAGAAGATGGGTGATGGTCCGTTGGGATTGCACCAGTTGATAGTGGAGCTGACCGAAACCATCGCCCTCGATGACATCGCCCTCAGCAAGCAGATCATTCACTCCCTGCGCCAGATTGGGGTGCGGGTGGCCCTCGATGACTTCGGGACCGGCTGGTCCTCGTTCTCTTACCTGCGTGAACTCTATTTCGACAAGCTCAAGATAGACAGATCCTTTATCACCGCGATCGACAGTGACACCCGGCAGGCGCTCTTCGTCGAAACCATCACCACCCTCTCTCATCAGTTGGGGGTGCGCGTCGTGGCGGAAGGGGTGGAAAACAGCGATGAGCTCAAGGCGGTGCTCACCATAGGGGTGGATGAGATCCAGGGTTATTTCTACTCGCGTCCCTTGCCGCTGCCGGAGTTCATGCAGTTCTGTCACCGCTATTTCGCCCACAGCGCCGCCATTCAGGAAGTGGCACTGGGCTAGCCTTGGGGCAATCGAGCTCCTGTAGCCTTGTCTTCGAGTCCCTCTGTTCGATTGTTCCTGGTTGATATTTCATCCCGACACCTTTCTCCCATGGCAGTACCTCCCATTACGCGGTTTTCTTGTGCCTCCTGCCAGAACGAGGGTGCGAGAGGACAGGCCCGGTGCTACCTTGTGCCACGAACAGTGCCACAGGGCAGAGGAGCCAAAGATGGATCGCTTGGGGGTGATGGAGGTGTTCGTGCTGGCGGTGGAGACCGGCTCGTTTTCGGCGGTGGCCCGCCGACTGGGGATGGGGCAACCCACGGTTTCCAGATTGATTGCCCAGCTTGAGGCGCACCTTGGCAGCCGCCTGTTGCTGCGTTCGACCCGGGGGCTGGCGCCCACCGAGGCCGGAGAGGCCTACTATCTGCGGGCGAGAGAGATCCTGGCCCAGGTCAACGAGGCCGATGCCATGGTGCAGCAATGCCGGGCCGGGCTGAGCGGACGCCTGCGGGTGAGCGCTCCCGTCACCTTCGCCCGCCTGCATATCATTCCCCATCTTGCCGGTTTTCTGGCGGCTCACCCGGGACTGGATCTGGAGATCCTGCTGGATGACGGCAATGTGGATCTCATTTCGGCGGGCATCGAGGTGGCTCTGCGGATCGGCAAACAGGCCGACTCGTCGCTGGTCGCCCGCTGCCTCGCCCGAAGCGACATGCGGGTGCTGGCGACGCCGGCCTATCTGGCCGCCAAAGGAGAGCCTGAGACCCCTCAGGCCCTGCAACAGCATGATCTGGTGCTTTACAGTCCACGGCCCGGAATGGGGCAGCAGTGGCGATTTCGCCGTGGCGTCGAGGAGAGGGTGGTTTCCGGAGAAGGCAGGCTGACGGTCTCGGCGGCCGAAGGCATGCGCGCCGCCGTGCTGGCAGGACTGGGGCTCGGTATCGCCTCGGAGTGGATGTTTGCCCCCGAGCTTGCCCGCGGCGAGGTGGTGGCGGTGCTGCCCGAGTGGCAACTGCCCATGCAGGAGCTCTGGACCCTGCTCCCGGCAGGTCGCCAGCCCGGTGCCAAGGCGAGCGCCTTTCTGGCATTCGTGACCGGCCTGCCCGGGGTGGGGCATACGCCAGCGGAATAACTGTTATGGTCCCCACCGCTCTACTGGTGGCGACGCTCCCCGGGTAGGCTGTGCGCATGGGGCCCGTGTCCTGGCGGGAGCCCTTCTACCACGAGGAGAAGATCATGAGTACATCGCCTTCTGCCGGAGGGGCCGCAACCCCCGGCACCTCCCTGCTCTTCGCCATGGCCCTGTCATGCGGCCTGGCAGTTGCCAACATCTACTACAACCAGCCCATGCTGGCTGTGATGGCGCAGGACTTTCCCGGGCACTCGGGCATGCCATTGATCGCTATGCTGACCCAGCTCGGCTATGCCATGGGTCTGCTTTTGCTGGTGCCGCTTGGCGATGTAGTCGAGCGCCGCTGGCTTATTCCGGGGCAGTTTGCACTGATCGCGCTGGCTTCCCTGCTGGCGGCCACGGCCGCGAGTGCCACCACCTTGATGCTGGCCTCCGTCCTGCTCGGCATCGGGGCCACGGCGGCCCAGCAGATAGTTCCGGTGGCGGCGACCCTGGCAGATCCCGCCCGCCGGGGTGCCGTGGTCGGCAGCGTGATGAGCGGCCTGCTGGCCGGAATACTGCTCAGCCGCACCGTCGCTGGCCTGGTCACCGCCTATGGCAGTTGGCGCGCCATGTTCTGGCTGGCCATTCCCCTGGCCCTGTCGGGGGCTCTGCTGATGGCCAGGATGATACCGTCCGGATTGCCGCGCTCTCCCCTCGGTTATGGCCGTCTGCTTCACTCTCTGGTCGGTCTGTGGCGCGAGGAGCCCGCCCTACGCCGCGCGACCCTGACCCAGGCCTTGCTGTTTGCCTCCTTCAGCGCCTTCTGGACCGTGCTGGCGTTCTACCTGGCCGAACCTGCCTATGGGTTGGGGGCCGACATGGCGGGTCTGTTCGGGGTTATCGGGGTGGCTGGGGTGGTTGCGGCCCCTTTGGCAGGCCGGATGGCGGATCGGTTGGGGGCCAGACCAGTGGTATTGGCCGGTGCCGTGCTGGTGGTGCTTGCCTGGATCTGCTTCGAGCTGTGGCTCTCTCTGGCCGGGCTGGCGTGCGGGGTCATCTTGCTGGATCTCGGCGTGCAGAGCGCACTCATCGCCCATCAGCAGCGCATCTATGGTCTGAGACCTGAGGCCAGGGGGCGTATCAATACCCTCTTCATGACCGGCATGTTCCTGGGGGGAACCCTCGGCTCCAGCCTGGGGATGCTGGTCTGGCAACAGGGACACTGGCTCGGGGTGGGAGCAGCCGGCATGGGGTTGGCCCTTGTTGCCTGTCTCTGCGCCCTGGTCGGCAGGCGGGGTCTGCAACCGACCATCTGAGGCATGTGCAAGACAAGAAAGGCGACCCCGGGGTCGCCTTTTGTCTGTCTGCTCGGGATGGTCTCAGAGCACCATGGCGGCAATCCAGCCGAAGATCACCAGGGAGATGTTGTAGTGGATGAAGGTTGGCACCACGCTGTCCCAGATGTGGTCGTGCTGACCGTCGGCATTGAGGCCCGATGTGGGGCCGAGCGTCGAGTCGGAGGCGGGGGAACCCGCGTCCCCCAGCGCGCCCGCGGTGCCCACCAGGGCGATGGTCGCCATGGGCGAGAAGCCGAGGTGGATGCACAGGGGCACATAGATGGTGGCGATGATGGGCACGGTGGAGAAGGAGGAGCCGATCCCCATGGTGATGAGCAGGCCCACCAGCAGCATCAGGAAGGCCGCCAGTCCCTTGTGACCTGCCATCATGCTGGAGACGGACTGCACCAGACTCTCCACCCCGTGGGTCTCCTTCATGACGGCGGCGAAGCCTGCGGCCGAGATCATGATAAAGCCGATGAGGGACATCATGCGCACACCCTGGGTGAAGGCATCCTGGCTCTCGCGGAATTTGATGACGCCGCCGCAGGTGAAGATGATGAAGCCTGCGAGCGCCCCCAGCACGATGCTGTTGGTCATCAGTTGCAGGCCGAGTGCCACGGCGATGGCCAGCAGGGCGACCCAGATGTGGTTGAGATTGAGCTCGACCGTCTCGGGTTCGGCGGCCAGGATCTTCTCCAGATCATACTGACGCGGCTTGCGGTAGCTGAAGAAGACGGCGATGAGCAGGCCGAGGAACATACCGAATACCGGGATGGCCATCGCCAGGGGCAACTGGCTGAATTCCACCGGTACGCCGTTGTCGACGAGATTCTTGGCCAGGATGTTGTTCAGGAAGATGCCGCCAAAGCCCACCGGCAGCAGCATGTAGGTAGCGGTCAGGCCGAAGGTGATGACGCAGGCCACCTGACGGCGGTCTATCTGCATCTGGGCCATGACATGCAGCAGCGGCGGGATCAGGATGGGAATGAAGGCGATGTGCACCGGGATCAGGTTCTGGGAGGAGATGGAGACCGCGAGCACCGAGGTGAGCAGCAGGCTCTTGACCCAGAGAATGCGGGTGCTGCTGGCATCCTTGCCGAGCTGGTTGATGACCTTGCGGGCCAGCAGATCGGTGATGCCGGAGCGGGAGATGGCTACCGCGAAAGCCCCCAGCATAGCGTAGGAGAGGGCGATTTCTGCACCGCCGCCCAGGCCGCCGGTGAAGGTGCTGAGGGTCTGCTCGAGGGAGAGTCCGCCGAGCAGGCCACCCACGATGGCACCGATGGCGAGGGAGACCACCACATTGATCCGCAGCAGGCTGAGCACCAGCATCAGCGCCACCGCGATAACAACAGGATTCATTTGATTTCCTTATGGATTGTGTTGCTGTCAGTCGTGTGAAAGCCAGCTAGTTTGCGAAAAACAGGCTAAATGTCGAGAAAAAAATCGGCAGATCCCGGCCAAGGGACGCATCTTCTGCTGGCGGTGAACGGGAACCGGGAAAATGGCCTTTCTTCCTTGCCCAGACAGGTCCCCTCATGCAGACAGGCTGCCATGGGCAGCCTGTCTGGGCAGGGGCTGGGAGTGTTCAGCCCTCGTCTTCGGTGTCCGTCGTTTCATCCGGGTTGGCCAGAGGCCAGCCTCCCAGGCTCTTCCAGCGATTGACGATGTGGCAGAAGAGCTCTGTGGTGCGCTCGGTGTCGTAGAGGGCCGAGTGGGCCTCTTTGTTGTCAAAGGGAATATTGGCGCTCTGACAGGCCTTGGCCAGCACCGTCTGCCCCAGGGCAAGACCCGAGAGGGCGGCGGTGTCGAAGGTGGCGAAGGGGTGGAACGGATTGCGCTTGAGGCCGGCCCGCTCGGCGGCGGCCATCACGAAGCCGTGGTCGAAGGTGGCGTTGTGGGCCACTATGATGGCGCGACCACAATCCTGCTCCTTCATGCCCTTGCGCACCCCCTTGAAGATCTCGGTGAGTGCTTCCTTCTCGTCCACCGCGCCCCGCAGCGGGTTGAAGGGGTCGATGCCGGTGAACTCCAGCGCCGCTTTCTCCAGATTGGCGCCCTCAAAGGGCTGGACATGAAAATGGAAGATCTGGTCAGGGACGAGCCAGCCCTGCTCATCCATCTTGAGGGTGTGGGCGGCTATTTCCAGCAGGGCATCGGTCTTGGCATTGAATCCGGCGGTTTCAACATCGATGACGACGGGGTAAAAGCCGCGAAAACGGCCCTTGAGGGTGTGAACGGCGTCGGTCATGGTATCTCGGTCGGCGTGAAAGGAGGCGGCATTATGGCAAAAAAGCGGGCCCTTGTCCCTTATCTGCCGCCATGGGACGGCAAGAGGACCATTTTGAAACACCTGTGCTTATAATGGGCGACGTCAACCATGGAGGGAGAGGACGATGAAGAAGCTGGGATTGGCACACAAGATGATGTTGGTGGTCTGTCTGCCGCTGTTGGCCCTGCTGTTTTTCTCCGGCCGGTACGTCTATGAACGTTATCGGGTCGAACAGGAGATGAGCGGCGCCCTGGTCGCGCTGGCGGTGGTGAAGGAGGCGGCGCAGCTGGCCCATGAGCTGCAACGGGAGCGCGGCATGTCGGCCGGCTTCCTCGGCTCTGGCGGCAACAAGTTTCGCGATGCGCTGCCTGCCCAGCGCAAGGTGGTGGACAGCCTGTTGCAGCGTTTTCATCAGGATCCTGCCTTGCTGGCGCTGACCGAGGTGCAGCAGGGAGTGGCGGGACTCACCGCCATGCGTGAGCGGGTCAGCGCCCTGGGGGTCGAGGTGGCGGAACAGGTCGGCTTCTATACCCGCCTCGTGACCGCCCTGCTGGCGGTGGTGGACAAGATAAGCGTCGACAGCATGGATGCCACCATCGCCTTGCAGACGAATGCCTACGCCGCCTTCCTGCAGAGCAAGGAGCGTGCGGGACTGGAGCGGGCGACGCTCAGCAACGTCTTTGGCCGTGACAGCTTCACGCCTGCGCTGTTGCAGCAGTTCATCTCCCTGCTGGCGGCCCAGAACACCTATCTCGAACGTTTCCAGGCGGTGGCGAGTCCCGCCCAGCGTCAGTTGCTGAACGACAGCCTCGCCTCACCCGTGGTGGCCAAGGTGGCCGCCATGGAGAAACTGGCCCTGGACAAGGCGGCAAGCGGCGGTTTTGGTGTCGATGCAGAGGCCTGGTTTGCCTTGAGTACCGACAAGATAGGCCTGCTCAAGGAGATAGAAGACAGCCTTTATCAACAGCTCTTCGAGCGGGTTGAACAGATGCGGGTCGGGAGTGCCAGTGACTTCTGGTGGGGGGCGGCTGGCGTGTTGCTGTGCATCGTCCTGACCACCTTCGTCTGCTGGCGGGTGGTGCGGGATCTGCATCTGGGCTTCATGGCCCTGCACCAGACCTTCAAGCGCCTGGTACAGGAGAACGACCTGACCGTGCGGGTCGACTGGCGATCCGGGGATGAGCTGGGGGCCCTGGCGCGGGATCTGAACCATTTCCTCGGGCACCTGGAGAGTTTGCTGCTGGCTGTGCGCCACTCCTGTGACGTGCTGATACGCAGCGCCGCCAGCTCGGCCGAGGTCATTGCCGAGGTGAATGCCGGCGTAGTCAGGGGATGCGGGCAGGTGGAGCTGGTGGCGACTGCCGCCACCGAGATGGCATCGACTGTCGCGGAGATTGCCCGTAACGCCACCCAGACCTCCCAGGCGACCCAGCAGGCCATCGGCCGGGCGAAGCAGGGTGACAAGGAGGTGGATCAGACCATCCACACTATCCAGCAGGTGGCGGGTACCCTGAGTGATACCCAGCAACTGGTGGACAGCCTGCATCAGGATACCGAGTCGGTGGGCGAAGCGCTCAACCTCATCAAGCAGATCTCGGACAGAACCAACCTGCTGGCCCTCAATGCCGCCATCGAGGCGGCCCGTGCCGGTGAATCCGGGCGCGGCTTTGCGGTGGTGGCCGACGAGGTGAGAGCGCTTGCCTCCCGTACCCAGCAGGCGGCGGACGACATAGAGCGGATGCTGGGCCGCTTGCGCCAGGGGGCCAACGAGGCGGTGGCTGCCATGCACACGGGCACCGAACAGGCAGGTCTGAGCGTGACGGAGGCCAAACGGGCGGGGAGCGAGCTGACCGACATCGTCAACGAGGTGCGCAAGGTGAGCGACATGACGGCCCAGGTGGCCACCGCCACCGAGGAGCAGCGTTACGTGACCGACGACATCCAGCAAAACGTGATGACCATCCGCGATGTGTATGAAGCCCATCGCCAGCACTCCCATACCCTGCAACAACACAGTGCCGAACTGGATGCCCTGGCCCGGGATCTGGCGGGACGCATCGCCAGCTTCAAGCTGATGGCCCCTTCTTCCCCCCACTGAGCGTTTTGACCTAAAGCTTGTCCTGCCGCTGCCGATAGATAATTCGAGATAGTGTGGAGGACAAGCCGTTGAATGCTTGGGTGTTGGGGTTGATCAGCATATCAGTGAGTATGCAGCTGCAGGCGGGCGTGACCGAATTTGGCGCCGGTCTGGATCAATCCGTCTGGCGCCTGACCTCTGATACCCAGGTGGAGTGCAGGCTGGAGCATCCTATTCCCCGCTGGGGAACCGGGGCCTTTGTCAGCCGGGCCGGGCGCAAGATCAATCTGGATTTCGAGCTCAAGGGGCAGCGACCCCAGGCGCGTACCCAGACAGTGAGCCTCGGGATCATGCCCCCCAGCTGGCGTCCCGGGGTGGCCGGGCGACAGATCAGCCAGTTGCAGTTCTATCAGCAGTTTGACGGCCTGGTGGCGGGGCAGACCGCCTGGACCATGCTGGACGAGCTGGAGGGAGGGCGTATGCCGACTTTCCAGTATCGCGACTGGTATCGTCAGGACAGGCCGGTGCGGGTATCGCTCTCGTCGGTCAATTTCAGGGTCAAGTACCAGGCGTTCATGGACTGCCTGAGTGGCTTGCTGCCCTACAGCTTCAACGACATCGCCTTCAGCGTACTCTCCTATGACAAGAACAGCGATCAGTTGTCACCGGCCTCCAAGCGGCGGCTGGCGATGATCGGTGACTATGTGAAGGCAGACAAGAGCATCGATGTGGTGGTGATCGACGCCTACAGCGACAGCTATGGCGGCCGCTGGCCAAACCAGAAGCTCTCCGAGAAGCGGGCGGATGCCATCAAGCAGGTGTTTGTGGATCTCGGCATCGAGGAGGGCAAGATCTCGGTGGAAGGGCACGGTGAGAAACAGCACGTGGCCTCCAACGAAACGGAAGCTGGCCGAGCCAAGAACCGCCGGGTGGTGATCAACATGGGACGCAACGGCACTATCTGATCCCGTTGAGTCATCGAGAGGGGCGGGATTTTCGCTGTAGTCAGGAATAAAAAATGCCAGTCGGCGAACCGACTGGCATTTTTTTCGCGGGTATCCGGGATTACTTGGCCAGGGATTCCGGCAGGTTTTCGCGGATCTTGCCGAGCATCTCTTTCAGCACGCGGGGGTTGGCCACCACGATGTTGCCGGAGTTTTCGTAGTTGTGACCACCGACGAAGTCGGTGACGATGGCGCCGGCTTCTTTGGCCAGCAGCTCACCGGCGGCGGTGTCCCAGGGTTTCAGGCCGATTTCCCAGAAACCGTCGACGCGGCCAGCGGCCACATAGGCGAGATCCAGCGCGGCGGAGCCAGCACGACGGATATCGGCACACTCGATGAACATGCTCTGGAACATCTTCAGGTAGGGTTCGATGTGGTGCTTCTGCTTGAACGGGAACCCGGTGGCCAGGATAGTGCCGGAGAGCTCTTTGGCCTTGCCGACACGAATACGGTAGCCGTTCAGCTGGGCGCCGCTGCCACGGGTGGCAGTGAACAGCTCGTCACGGATGGGATCGTAGACAACGGCTTGTTCGGTCTTGCCCTTGACGCGCAGAGCGATGGAAACGGCAAAGTGCGGAATGCCCTTGACCAGGTTGGTCGTGCCATCCAGTGGGTCGATGATCCATTGGTAGTCCGGATTGGTACCGGCAATCTCACCAGACTCTTCAGCAACGATGCTGTGTTCCGGGTAAGATTTTTTGATGGTGTGAATGATGGCCGCTTCGGCGTCACGGTCAACGTTGGTCACGAAGTCATTGCTGCCTTTCTGGATAACCTCGATGTTCTCGGGTTGAGAAAAGGCTTTTACTACTACTTGACCGGCGTTGCGCGCAGCGCGCACGGCGATATTCAGCATCGGATGCATAGGTTCACCACTGGATGTTAAAGAACGGGGGATAAAAGGACGCGACATCTTACCAAGATATTCGGGAATAGCAACTGCTATGCCCTCATTCGGTCAGGGTGGTGACTGACAGATCTGACGGCTCCAATAAAGACCTGTAATCAACTAGTCTTATCGCGACAGCCGGATAACAGGCTGTGGTGAGCATAGGGATATGAGCCATGAATCTGTCATTAGTCAGTCAGAAACCGTCGTCGCGGACGACTCTGGGTGTGTTGGCCGCACTGCGTGCCGCCAGCGAAGAGAGCGATTATGTCACCGAGGTCCGGGTGGCGCAGCCCCAGCAGTGGCAACCGTCGAAGGACGAAGCGGCGATACTGCTGCTGGAAGAAGAGGGGGCTGCTTGGCCTGTTCCGCTCTGGCCAGCAGGAGGCAGTGCACTGGGATTGCCGGTGCTTCCCCTGTTGGTGCATCGACAGTATGAACATGCTCCACAGGGGCCGGATGTTCGGGATCCGCATTTTTATTTCGTCTCCAACGGTATTCTGCTGGATGAGGCCGAACTGGCGGATCCTGCCTGCAGCCTGGTGCTGCAAAGCAAGTTTGAATCCTATTTCCCGCTGCTTTCCCGTCTTATTTTGCTGCGCCAGCGCCAACCAGGGGTACTGAGCAGCTAATCATCTCCCCCTCGATGCGGGCTGTTCAAGCGGCACAATATTTGTCATAACTGACCGACATTGTGCCGCTTTGCTATGGCCTGTGCAGCGGCTCACCGTGTGTTCGTCGACGGAGGTGACATGAAGGTTTATGAGCTGAGACGAGCCCCCAATGCCCGTCGGGTCAGAATGTTTCTGGCGGAGAAGGGGGTCGAGATGGAATATCAACAGGTTGATCTGGGGGCGGGGGAAAACCTGGCGCCCGCTTTTTTGACCAAGAACCCGGCCGGGCGCATTCCTGTGCTGGAACTCGATGACGGAACCTGTCTGAGTGAAACCCTGGCCATCTGCCGCTATTTTGAAGAGCTCCACCCAGAGCCGAACCTGTTTGGCAGCACCGCGCTGGAGCGCGCCACCATAGAGATGTGGAGTCGCTTCATCGAGTTCAACCTCTGGCTGCCGACCGGTATGGCGTTTCGTCATATCACCGGTTTTTACAAAGACCGGGAACGGGTCTTCCCCGAATGGGGGGAGGAGTGCAAGCAACAGGCTCAGATCTGGTTTGACAAGCTGGATGCCCGTCTTGCCGAGGTGCCCTATATTGCGGGGGAACGCTTCACCATCGCCGACATTCTTGCCCTCTGTACCATTGATTTTGGCAAGGTGGTCGGCCTGCGTATCACCCCCGAACTGCCCCATTTGCAGGACTGGCATGAACGGGTGAGTGCCCGGTCCAGCGCCCAGGCCTGATCCTTTCCCCTGAACGTTCAAGGAGTCCAAGATGATAGAGTTGTACACTGCCGCCACGCCCAACGGGTTCAAGGTGTCGATCGCCCTCGAAGAGCTGGGGCTGCCCTACAAGGTCATTCCCCTTGATTTCGCGACCATGGAGCAGAAGAAGCCCGAGTTCCTGGCCATCAACCCCAATGGCCGCATCCCGGCCATCGTCGATCGGGACAATGGTGACTTTGCGGTGTTCGAGTCCGGCGCCATCCTTATCTATCTGGCGGAAAAAACCGGCAAGTTGCTGCCGCAGGATCCCAAGCGCCGCTCCCAGGCCATCCAGTGGCTGATGTTCCAGATGGGGGGCGTCGGTCCCATGATGGGGCAGGCCAACGTCTTCTATCGCTATTTCCCCGAGAAGATCCCGGCCGCCATCGAGCGTTACCAGAAGGAGGGGCGACGCCTGTTCGAGGTGCTCGACGGTCATCTGGCACACCATGAGTATCTGGCGGACGAGTACAGCATCGCCGACATCGCTACCTGGCCCTGGGTGCGCATCCACGACTGGAGTGGTATCTCCATCGAGGGGTTGGTGCATTTGCAGGCCTGGATGGCACGCATGGAAGCCAGGCCCGCCTGCCAGAAGGGCATCACCATTCCACCGCGCAATGAGAGCCCCGAGGATCAGGTCAAGCGGGCGCAGCAGATGGTGACTCGCTGACACCATCATGATGGCCCTGACGGGCCATCTTTTTTATTCCCCTTTGACTCCCCGTTGTTTGACGATCTGCATCGCAGTCGCTTTTTGTCTTTCAAATAAGCCATTTATCAAAAATCAAAAGTCATTCTCCCTGATTAATTGTTATGTTATAACGCCATCTCTTTGGTTGATGAACATGAAGCTTGGATGGAAAGGATGACAAAAAAATGCACCGCAGCCGGGTGGTTCGCCCTGGCTCTGATGGCAGGAACGACTGCAGCCGACGGCAAACCGCTTTCCATGGCGGGGCCTTGGGAGATCCACAGTGTCGACCCCGCCAGCAACGGGGTCTTCTTTACTCGCATGCAGGTGGCGGAGACCCTGGTGGATGTCGATGGGAAAGGCAATCTGCAACCCGGGCTTGCCAGTGAGTGGTCGCGTAGCGATGACGGTCTGCAGTGGCGATTCACGTTGCGCCCCGGGGCCCGTTTTCACGATGGCAGCGAGGTGAGCGCCGAGCAGGCCGCTTTTGCCCTGCAACAGGCCTGGCGCAAGCCCGGCGTGATGACCAGCGCTCCCATTGCGTCCATCGAGGCTGGCGATGGCGTCTTGAAGGTCACCCTGAGCGAACCCTTTGCCTCCCTGCCCGCCGTGCTGGCCCACCCCAGCACCCAGATCCTGGCGAAGGCCGCCTACGATACCAAGGGGGAGGTAACCCAGGTGATAGGCTCTGGCCCCTACCGCATCACCCGCCTGCAACAACCCCAGCGGATAGAGACTGTGCGTTTCGACGGCTGGCAGGGGGCCAGGCCTGCAATCGAGGAGGTCAGCTACCTGACGGTGGGGCGTGCAGAGAGCCGCACCCTGATGGCCGAGAGCGGTCAGGCCGACATCGCCTGGGGGCTGGATCCGGTCAGCATCCGCCGCTTGCAGCAGGCGTCACGGGTCTCCATCGCCTCGGTTACCCTGCCACGGACCATCCAGCTCAAGCTCAATGGCGCCGATCCCCGTCTGAGCGATCCGGTGGTGCGCCGTGCCCTGAGTCTTGCCATCGATCGTCGTGGTATGGCAGCCGCCCTGCTGCGGGATCCCGAGATGGCGGCAACCCAGCTCTTTCCTCCCACTCTGGGGGAGTGGCACCAGCTCGGGTTGACGCCGCTTGCCTATGACGTCAAGGCGGCCCGGGCGGCCTTCGCGGCGGCAGGCTGGCAGCCGGGGGAGGACGGTGTGCTGCGCAAGGGGGAAGAGCGCTTCGCCCTGACCCTGCGTACCTTCCCTGATCGTCCGGAGCTGCCGCTCCTCGCCACGGCACTGCAGGCGCAGTGGAAGGCGGTGGGGGTGGATCTCAAGGTGGCGGTGGGCAACTCGAGCGAGATACCGGCGGGCCATCAGGACGGCTCCCTCCAGCTTGGTCTCTACGCCCGCAATTATGCCCTGGTACCGGATCCCTTGGTCACTTTGCTGGGGGATTTGGCCCCTGCCGGTGCGGACTGGGGGGTGATGAACTGGCACTCCCCGGCCATGACGCAAACGCTGACCCGCCTTGCCACGCAAGCCTTGTCGCCCACAGACGCCGCTGCGGCTCGCCGGGAGATAGCCACGACACTGCAACAGGAGTTGCCGCTTCTGCCCATCGCCTGGTACCGCCAGAGCGCGGCGGTCAGTCGGGGGCTGGAGGGGTTTGAACTCGATCCCCAGGAGCGCAGCTATGGCCTGGACAGGTTGACATGGAGCGCACGATGACAGCGACACCCTTGTCTCGCGTCATGGGGATACTGGGTCAGCGTCTGGTGCAGGCGCTGGTGGTTGCCCTGCTGGTGGCCGGACTCTGTTTTCTGATGGTGCAGTCCCTGCCCGGAGACATCGCCTTTCGTATCGCGGCGGGTCGTTATGGCTATGACTATGTCACCGCCGAGACGGCCAACGCGGTGCGCAGCGAGCTGGGGCTGGCCGGCTCGGCCCTTGCCCGTTTTGGCGACTGGCTGTGGGCCTTGCTGCAAGGGGATCTCGGCAGCTCCCTGGTGACGGGCGCACCGGTCGCCACCGACGTGGGTCATCACCTGGGCGCCACCCTGACGCTCGCGAGCGCCTCCGTGGTGCTGGCGCTGGTGGTGGCGCTGCCGCTTGGCAGCTTGAGTGCGCTGCGTCCGGGGGGATGGTGTGATCGCCTGACCCTGGGCTGGAGCGTGCTGATGCGTGCGTTGCCCCCCTTCTTGCTCGGCCTGGTGCTCATGGTGATGCTCTCGGTGGAGCTGGGCTGGGTCAGTGCGGCAGGGCACGGGGAGGGGAGCAACCTGCTGCTGCCCGCCCTGACCCTGGGATTGGGGCTCTCCGGCGTGCTCTCCCGGGTGGTGCGTGAAAGCGTGCTCACCGTGGTGCAGTCCGGTTATTACCGATTTGCCCTCACCAAGGGGCTTTCGCCGGCCCGGGTTTTCTGGCGCCACGGTCTGCGCAACACCGGGGTCAGCATCATCGCCTACACCAGCGTGCAGCTGGTGCTGCTCATCGAGGGGGTCGTGGTGGTCGAGAGCCTGTTTGCCTGGCCCGGGATCGGCCATGCGCTGGTGCACGCCATCTTCTGGCGCGACATCCCCATGGTTCAGGGGACCGTGCTGGTGCTGGCGGTGCTCTTCGTGCTGCTCAATACCCTCACCGACCTGCTTTGTCTTGCCATTGACCCCCGTGGTCCCAAGGAGTCCTGATCATGTCGTTGTCTGTCAAAACGGGGCTGGGCCTGCTCCTGCTGGTGGTGCTGTTTGCCCTGCTGGGCCCCGTGCTCTGGCCCGATCCGGCGGCTCAGGATCTGGCACAGTTTCTGGCTGATCCCTCCTGGCAGGAGCCCCTCGGGCGGGATCAGATGGGGCGCAGCCTGATGGCGCGCCTCGCGGCGGCGACCCGGCTCTCCCTGCTGCTGGGACTGCTGTGCGTCATCACGGCGGCGCTGTTGGGGTCATTGCTGGGCTGGCTCTCGGCCTGGCGCGGCGGCTGGGTCGACGGTCTGCTGCGCAGCCTGGCCGACGGCGTGCTGGCCCTGCCAGGCCTGTTGCTGGTGCTGCTCTTCTCCGCCATGGCCCAGGGTGGCTTTGCCATCCTCTATCTCGGGTTGGCCATGGCCCAGTGGGTGGAGTATTACCGGGTGGTGCGTGCCCGCAGCCGGGGGCTGCTCGCCTCGCCCCAGGTGGAGGCGTCCCGTCTGCTGGGATTCGGCCATGCCCATGTGGTGCGGCGCCATCTCTGGCCCGAGCTCGCCCCCCAGTTGCTCACCATGATGGCCTTCGGCCTAGCGGGTGCCATTCTAACCCTCTCTACCCTGGGCTTTGTCGGAGTGGGCATTCAGCCGCCAACGCCCGAGCTGGGGCTGATGATGACGGAGGCGCTGCCCCACTATCAGGAGGCTCCCCGTCTGCTACTGGCCCCCATTCTTGTCATGGGGCTGATGTTGCTGGCCCTGGTGCTGCTTCATCAGACGCGCGGCCTTGACATGCCATCTTCACAAGGAGCCACCTCATGACGGCCATTCATATCAAGGGGTTGCAGGTCGATGATGGCCAGAAAACCCTGTTGCAGGCGCTGGATTTCACCATTCATCCCGGCACCGCCCTGACCCTGATCGGGGAGAGCGGTTCGGGCAAATCCCTGTTGGCTCATGCCCTGATGGGGACCTTGCCAGCCCCCCTGACAGGCCGGGGCGAGATGGTGTCGGGTGGCCGCCATCACAACCTGGCCGACACGCCTCGTCTGCGCACTCTCTGGGGGCGGGAGCTGGCGATGCTGCCCCAGGAGCCGGTGCTGGCGCTGGATCCCACCATGGGGTTGCTTGCCCAGGTGGAGGAGGGGTGGCTGCCAGGGGGCAAGGAGGCCCGATCGCGGGCCCGCGCCGCCCTCGAGCGGCTTGGACTGGCCGGGCGGGAGGGCGCCTTTGTACACCAGCTCTCGGGAGGCATGGCCCAGCGCGCGGCCTTTGCCGCCGCCACCCTGGGGGAGGCCCGTCTGCTGGTGGCCGACGAGCCCACCAAGGGGCTCGACAGCCGGGCCGCAGCCAGGCTGGGTGCCTTGTTGCTGGGCTACCTGGCCCGTGGACGCCATCTGCTGACCATCACCCATGATCTCTCCCTGGCTCGCGCATTGGGGGGCTGGGTGCTGGTGGTCAAGGGAGGAGAGATCGTGGAGCAGGGGCCCGCCGAGCGTGTGCTGCACACGCCATCCCATGCCTATACCCGGGCCCTGCTGGCGGCGGAGCCCTCCGCCTGGCCCGAGGCGACCGTCCCTCCCACCGGTGACTGGCTCATCCGCGGGAAGGGGCTTGCCATGGGATATGGGGATCAACCCCTGTTCACGGGGCTCGACCTTGCCCTGGCGCAAGGGGAGCGAATGGCCATCATGGCGCCGAGCGGCGCGGGCAAGAGCACCCTCGGCAACGTGCTGCTGGGGCTGCAACGCCCCCTGCAAGGGGAGGTGCTGCGCCGGGAAGGGATAGCCCCCTGCCGCTGGCAGAAGCTCTATCAGGATCCGGTGCAGGCCTTTGCAAGTCGGGTGCGCCTCGCCACCCAGTTCGATGATGTGCTGCGTCTGCACAGGCTGCCTCGCCATCGGCTTGTCGACTATCTGGCCCGGTTGGGGCTGGATGAACGGCTGCTGACGCGCCTGCCAAACCAGGTCTCGGGAGGGGAGCTGCAGCGGCTGTCGCTTATCCGGACCCTGCTGCTGCGCCCCGTGCTGCTGTTCGCCGATGAGCCCACGTCCCGGCTCGATCCCCTGAGCCAGCAACAGACCATCGCCTGTCTGCTGGAGGAACTGGGAGAGATAGGCTGCGCCCTGCTGCTGGTGACCCATGACGAGGGGCTGGCCGGCAAGGTTGCCCCTCGTTGTCTGAGACTGGGGGAGGTAGGTTCCCCCATGTTCGAAGGCGCGTCGGCCGAGGTGAGAAGAGTGGGGTAAAGAGGGGGCAGAATGAATCCTTCTCCCATGATGAGATGACAGTGACGGGGCCTTGGGCCCCGTCGCATTAGAAAAACTTGGGTAAGCAGATTATAAAGTTTCGTTCGTTTTTTGTGATATGAATCACTAAGATTGTCGCAAGCCAGAGAGCGTCCTGCTGCTGGCGGGTGCGGGTCCTCCGCCTTGTTCCTCTTCAACGACCTTTGTCAGACACCTCCTGCAGACCCCTGCCCGGAGGGTGGCGGCTTTTTGATCTTTTTCGGACGAGATATGTATCGGCACAGCTTCTATCCCCTGTTTTTCCTGACCATTCTGATGGTCGCCGTGGGCCAGATGACCCAGACCCTCTATGTGCCCTCCATTCCCATGATGGCGGGGGACTTCCATGTGGCCTCCGGCCAGCTGCAGGCGGTGATGGCCTGCTACCTCATTCCCTACGGCCTCTCCCAGTTCGTTTATGGCCCCTTGTCGGATCGCATCGGTCGTCGCCCTGTGCTCATCATCGGCATGATGATCTTCCTGGTCGGCACCCTCACCATCCAGCTGATCCCGAGCTTCACCGCCTTGCTGGCGGGCAGCCTGATCCAGGGGCTGGGCACCGGGGCAGGGGGCGCCATGAGCCGGACCGTGATGCGCGACCGTTACAGTGGCGCCGAGCTCAACCGTGCCAACAGCCTGGTAAGCATGGGGGTCATCTTCTCCCCTCTGCTGGCACCTGTGCTGGGCGGCTGGCTCACCGAGCTGTTCAACTGGCGTGCCGGCTACTGGTTCCTGTTCGGTTTTGGTGCCCTGACCACCCTGGCGCTGCTGGCCTGGTTTGGGGAGACGCTGCCAGCATCCGCCCGCCAGCATTCGCTGCGGGTGGGCGCCGCCTATCGTCATGTGCTCGGCAACCCGCGCTTTCAGGGCAACCTGCTCTGTCTGATGGCCACCTTTGCCGGCCTCGCGGTATTCGAGGCGGCGGCCGGGGTGTTGCTGGGGGACGTGCTCAAGCTGAGTGCCCGCACCGTCAGCGTGCTGTTCGTGCTGCCGCTGCCCGGTTATCTGTTCGGCGCCTGGCTCTCCGCCAGACTGAGTTTTCGCCTGAGCCAGGGCAAGCTGATGCGCCTTGGCATTGCCTTTCTGGCCCTGGGGTCGCTCATCATCCTGGTACCCGGGCTGCTCGGTATGGTGAGCGCTGCCTCCCTCGTGGGCGGGGCTGCGGTCTACTTCATTGGCAGCGGCATCCTCTATCCGACCGCCACCTCCTGTGCCATCGAGCCCTTCCCGGGCCAGGCCGGCACCGCGGGAGCCGTGCTCGGGGGCATGCAGAATCTGGGGGCTGGCGTGGTAACCCTGCTGGCCGCCAGCTTCCCGATGACGGGGCAGGTGACCCTGGGGGCCATCATGACGGTGATGGTGCTGATCGTGGCCTTGAGCTTTGTGTGGCTGCGCCACCACGGCGCGCCCCACGAGCAGATGGCCGTCTGACACGGCCAAGAGCCCGCCCCGTTGGCGGGCTTTTTACTGCCTCCTGCCGGGTGGCGAGATGCCGCAGGCGAGTGGAAGGGGGTTGCCGCGCAGGCAAAGAAAAAGCCCGTCGTGATGACGGGCTTTTTTGGGTAGGTACCCCGGAGATGCCGTTGCCGGTTTGGGCCCTTGAACCGTCGGTTCAAGGCGGAGATCTAATCTGGCCGCAGGCTTCTCGGTCGGGCCGAGCATGCTCAATAGCCAGAAGGCAGACCCCCTGTTTGGTATGAATATCGGCTCGGGGACTTGAACCGGCTGACAAACACTCCAGGGAATTTCAAAACTCGGTGCGATTAGGGCTGTTGCGCCTCTTCGCTGGATTCACCGTATTGTCCGTGCTCGATCAATGCGGCTTCGATGGTGCGTTGCAGCATCTTGATCCGCTTGTCCATGGTCTCAGAGTATTGGTGGTTTTTCTCTTTTTCAAGGCAGAGCTCATGACAGAAATTGAGCGCTGCCATGACGGCCAGCTGTTCGTTGCTGGAGACCTTGGAACGTTGACGAAGCTCGATGAGCTTGTCGGTCAGCTGGTCGGCGGCCTGGCGCAGGGCATCTTGTTGTCCCAGGGGACAGGACACCTTGTAGGGACGTCCCAGAATGACGATTTCTACGGCCTCTATGCTCATGCCTTCCTCAATACGGCGGGGCTGATTTCCGCCTTTATCCACGTGGACAACTGGGCGGGACTATATAGCGCAGATGCAGAAGTTTCAAGGCCTTGCTGGCTCTGGCAGGGGGAGAATGCTAGGATCTCGGCCATAAATTCTGCATATTTGCCTGAACTTTGAGCGGATCCTAGATGAGCAAAACAAACCCCCTGAAATACGCCGCCGTGGCGGACCTGATGGCACAGCACGACCTCATGGCGACGGCCGTCGAGGCCCATGGCGTGATCTGCGGCCTGGTGTGCGGTGGCGTGGCCCTGGACGACAAAAGCTGGCAGCCCCATTTCAATGATCTGATCAACGACGGTTTCGGTCTGCCGGCACCGGTGCGCCAGGTGATGACCGACCTCTATCACGAGGTGATCGAGAGTCTGATGGCACAAAAGGGCGTCGAGCTGCTGCTGCCAAGCGACGAGGCGCCGCTCGATGAGCGCATCGACTCGCTGGTGGACTGGTCCCAGGCCTTCCTAGCCGGCTTTGGCGTGGTCCAACAGGAGCTCTCCAAGGCATCCGAAGAGCTGCAGGAGATGATTCAGGACATCGCCAGCATCACCCAGGTCTCTGCCGAGTTCGATCAGGAAGATGAAGAGAACGAAGCCTCCTTCCTGGTGCTCTATGAACACGTGCGCCTCGGAGTCATGATGGCGTTCGAGGAGTTTGGCAAGCGCCCTGCCGCGCCGAGCACGCCGCCGACCCTGCACTGATCTGCCCGCCCAGCGGGTCAATGAAAGAGCGCATCACGGCGCTCTTTCTGTTTTACAAGGGGTGAGAGCAGGGGAGGTACTCTGCTAACCCATGGTGCCAAAGCGGTTTTTTGCCCGTGGCTTCGCATCCCGTCCGCCACCTTTGTGGTAGGATTGGCCCACGTTTTTTCGCCTATGCCCTCTTCTCATGTCTCAATCTGATCTGGTTCACGTCGACGTGGCTATCGTCGGCGGTGGTATGAGCGGTGCCGTGCTGGCCCTCTCCCTTGCCGCCCTGAAAGGACAGGATGGTGCCCCCCTGCAGATCCTGCTGCTGGAGGCGAGTGCGCCCGAGCTCAATGCTCATCCCGGTTTCGATGCCCGTGCCATCGCGCTTTCCGCCGGTACCTGCGAGGCGCTGGCCCGTCACGACCTCTGGCCGCACCTGGCGCCCCACTGCTCCCCCATCACCCATATCCATGTGTCGGATCGGGGCCACTGCGGCCAGACCCGGCTGTCGGCGGCGGAGTATGGCCTGCCCGCCCTCGGTCAGGTGATCGAGCTGTCGGCGGCGGGCATCGTGCTGCAAGAGGCGATCGCCGCCTGCCCGCAGATCCGTATGTTGTGCCCGGCCAGGCTTGAGGCCATCGACCCCGACGAGGCGGGAGTGACGCTCGCCCTGGAGGGCGGCGCGCGCTACCGCACCCGGCTGCTGGTGGCGGCCGACGGGGGCCACTCCTTCGTGCGCCAGCATTTCAAGATGCCGGTCAGTCGCCACGATTATGGCCAGAGCGCCATCATCGCCACCGTCAAGACCGCCGAGGATCCCGCCGGACGGGCCTTCGAGCGCTTCACCGACGGAGGGCCGCTGGCCCTGCTGCCCATGCAGGACGGCCTCTCCTCCCTGGTGTGGAGCGTCCCGCGGGACGAGGCACCGGGGCTGCTTGCACTGGATGATGCCGCCTTTCTCGCTCGTCTGCAGCAGGCCTTTGGCTGGCGCCTCGGGCGCATCGAGCGTACCGGCGTGCGCCACCTCTATCCGCTGGTGCTGACGGTGGCCGACTACCCCCTGGCCCAGCGCACCGTGCTGGTGGGCAACGCCGCCCACCTGCTGCACCCCATCGCCGGTCAGGGGTTCAACCTCGGCATGCGGGATCTGGACGTGCTGACCCGGACCCTGGCCCGTGCGCTCGCGGCGGGGGAAGACATCGGCGGCTTTGAGGTGCTAAGCGGCTACTGGCAGCAGCGGCGTGACGATCAGGCCCAGACCGTCTGGCTCACGTCCTCCCTGGCCCAGCTCTTCTCAAACCATCACGCTCCCCTGGTGGTGGGCCGCAATCTGGCGCTCTCCCTGATGGGCAGAGTGCCCTCGCTCAAGGCACCGCTCGCCTCCCGCACCCTGGGATTCGTGGGCGAGGTGTGCGGCCAATAAGCGCTGTCGCCCTGGGCGGCAAAGACGATTTCGAGCAAGAGGCACGCCTGTGGGCGTCGCCTCGCAGATCCTGGCGACTCGCCCGGAAAGGACACAAGAGAATGCAGATGCAAGATGTGGATGTGGTGATCGTGGGGGGGGGCATGGTGGGCCTGGGGCTCGCTGCCGCCCTCAAGAACCGGGCGATCAAGGTGGCCATCGTGGAAGGCCGGCTGCCCGATGGAACGCTCGGTGAGACGCCGGACAACAGGGTCAGTGCCCTGAGCCTCGCGAGTCAGCACATCCTGCAAGGGGTCGGCGCCTGGGACGGCATAGTGGCGCGCCGCCTGCAGCCCTACGAGAAGATGCAGGTGTGGGAGCAGGACAGTTTCGGCCACATCGATTTCGATGCTGCCAGCCTGCGTCAGGGGGCCCTTGGCCACATCGTCGAGAACCGGGTGATCCAGCTTGCGCTGCTGGACGCCATCGCGGGGGCCAGCAATATCCAGATGCTGACCCCGGCCCGGGCCACCAGCCTGCAGTGCGGGCCAGCGGGCGCCCTGCTGCTGCTGGAAGATGGCCAGGCCCTCTCGGCCAAGCTGGTGGTGGCCGCCGACGGCGCCCACTCCTGGGTGCGTCGTCAGGCCGATATCCCGCTCACCAGCTGGGATTACGGTCATCACGCCCTGGTGGCGACGGTGCGTTGTGCCGAGCCCCATGAGGCGGTGGCGCGCCAGATCTTCACCCCCCAGGGGCCGCTCGCCTTCCTGCCCTTGTGGCAGCCCGACCTCTGCTCCATCGTGTGGTCTGTGCCCGCGGCCCGCGCCGAGGCGCTCTGCGCCCTGGATGATGACGGCTTCAACCGCCAGCTCACCGCCGCCTTTGATGGGCGCCTCGGGCTGTGCAAGGTGGAGGGGGCTCGCAGCGCCATTCCGCTGACCGCCCGCTACGCCCGCGACTTTGCCCGCGAGCGCCTGGTGCTGGTGGGTGATGCGGCCCACACCATCCACCCGCTGGCGGGGCAGGGCGTGAATCTGGGCTTGCTGGATGCCGCCGCCCTGGCGGAGCAGATCCTCATTCATCACGGCAAGGGCGCGGACATCGGCCTGCTCGCCAACCTGCGGGGCTACGAGCGCTGGCGCAAGAGCGAGGCGGCGCGCATGCTGGCGGCCATGGAGGGGCTCAAGCGACTGTTTGCGGGCAGCAACCCCTTCAAGAAGCTGGTGCGCGGGGTGGGGCTTCGCGCCGTCGACGGTCTTGGTCCCCTCAAGCAGGGCATGATCCGGGCCGCCATGGGGCTGGATGGGGAGCTGCCCACCCTGGCCAAAGGTGAAAAAATCTAATATTACCCCGGGGTTTTAACAAAAAAACTAATCTGACAGGGCGAGATGCCCCTTCGGGGTGTCAGCCTTTAATGTTGGCGAGAAGCGAAACGTTTTTCTGTAAATTGTGACGGGACGGTAAAAATCAACATTAAATCCCGCAGTGGCGCGGTTTTGGCTGTTTTTATCACTGTATTTGCCTTAGTGTCTGGTGTCAGTGAGTTGGGTGAGGATTAGTTTTTTTTGAGCGGTGCCCAGGCACGCTTGTCATATAATCCGCTCCGTTCAAGGAATCACTCCTGCCCGCCCGGGCGGGAACGAGCACAGAGCTTGTGGTCCGTAGTTCCCGACGAGCCGGGGCGGATTGCGAGTGTTGTCGCGAACGCTTAAGGAAACACAGCGATGATCCAGACTACTGTATTGCATCCGAAACACCTGGAAGCGGGTGCCAAGATGGTGGACTTCCACGGTTGGGAGATGCCCATCAACTACGGTTCCCAGTTGGAAGAGCACCATGTGGTGCGCACCGATGCAGGCATGTTCGATGTCTCCCACATGACCATCGTCGATTTGACCGGCGAGCGGGTCAAAGCCTTCCTGCAACACCTGCTGGCCAACGACGTGGCCAAACTCACCGTCCCCGGCAAGGCCCTTTACAGCGGCATGCTCAATCCGGAAGGCGGCGTCATCGATGACCTCATCACCTACTTCCTGACCGATACCTTCTACCGCTTGGTGGTGAACTCCGCCACCCGCGAGAAGGATCTGGCCTGGATCCGCCATCACGCCATCGACTTTGCCGTGAGCGTGACCGAGCGCCCCGAGCTTGCCATGATCGCGGTGCAGGGCCCCCACGCCAAGGCCAAGGTGGCCAAGGTGTTCACCCCCGAGCAGAATGCGGCGGTCGAAGGGATGAAGCCCTTCTTCGGTGTGCAGGCCGGGGATCTCTTCATCGCCACCACCGGCTACACCGGCGAAGATGGCTACGAGATCGTGGTCCCCCAAGAGAAGGCGTGCGATCTGTGGCAGGCCCTGCTGGACAACGGCGTGGCCCCTTGTGGCCTGGGTGCCCGTGATACCCTGCGCCTGGAAGCGGGCATGAACCTCTACGGTCAGGACATGGACGAGTCAAGCTCTCCGCTCGCCGCCAACATGGCCTGGACCCTGGCCTGGGAGCCTGCCTCCCGCCAATTCATCGGCCGCGCAGTCCTGGAAGCCCAGAAGGCCGCCGGCAACCAGCCCAAGCTGGTGGGTCTGGTGATGGAAGAAAAGGGCGTGCTGCGTGCCGGCATGCCGGTCACCTTCACCAGCGAGAGCGGCGAGACACGGGAAGGGGTGATCACCTCTGGCTCCTTCTCGCCCACCCTGGGTTACAGCATCGCCCTGGCGCGGGTGCCCCGCGATATCGGCGAACAGGCCCAGGTGGAGATCCGCAAGAAGCAGGTCACCGTGAAAGTCACCAAGCCGGCCTTCGTGCGCAACGGCCAGCCGCTGGTGTAATCATTGATTGCGGCGAGGGTTGACCTTCGCCGCCCCATTTTTGTTGAAGCGATCCAAGAGCATAAAGGAAGCACAAATGAGCCATATCCCGAGCGAACTGAAATATGCCACCTCCCACGAGTGGGTCCGTGTTGAAGCCAACGGCGAAGCCGTGGTCGGCATCACCGAGCACGCCCAGGATCTGCTGGGGGACATGGTGTTCGTCGATCTGCCGGAAGTGGGCAAGCAGGTGAGCGCCGGTGAAGATTGCGCCGTGGCGGAGTCCGTCAAGGCCGCCTCCGACATCTACAGCCCGGTGAGCGGCGAGATCCTGGCCGTCAACGAAGAGCTGGAAGGCAGCCCCGAGCTGGTCAACTCCGACCCCTACGGCGCCGGCTGGCTGTTCCGCATCAAGCTGGACGACGCGGGCGAGCTCGCCAACCTGCTGGATGCCGAAGGCTACCAGAACGTGGTGGACGAAGAGTAATGCCCCCGGGCCCTGCCAACACAGCAGGGCCCACTTGTATGACTGCCATCCTGCGGCCATGGCGGTTGCAGGATGGGCGCAGCCTTTGCGCCTTCGGGATGCCCTTGCCGCATTCCCCGTCTGCCCGCGGCGGACACAGAACATGAGTGGAGCCGGTATCGACCGGCTACAGGAACATCAGGTCTTGGTTATCAGGATGTCATGCCAGGACCTATTACCAGGAAATAGGGAAATGACCCAGTCACTGTTTGAACTCGAGCAAAAAACCGATTTCATCCGCCGTCACATCGGCCCGGGTGAGGAAGAACTGCGGGCCCTGCTCGCCACCGTGGGTGCCGAGAGCCTGGACGATCTGATTGAGCAGACGGTCCCCGCCGCCATCCGTCGTCCGGGGCCGCTTGGTATCGGCGCCCCCATGACCGAAGTGGAGGCCCTGGCCAAGCTCAAGGGCTATGCGGCCAAAAACCAGATCGCCAAGAGCTACATCGGCATGGGCTACCACGACACCCACGTGCCCCACGTCATCCTGCGCAACGTGCTGGAAAACCCGGGCTGGTACACCGCCTACACCCCCTATCAGCCCGAGCTGGCCCAGGGCCGTCTCGAAGCCCTGCTCAACTTCCAGCAGCTCACCCTGGATCTCACCGGCATGGATCTGGCGAGTGCCTCCCTGCTCGATGAAGCCACCGCCGCCGCTGAAGCCATGGCGCTGGCCAAGCGCATGGCCAAATCCAAATCCAACCTCTTCTTCGTGGCCGACGACGTTCACCCCCAGGTGATCGACGTGGTCAAGGAGCGCGCGGTCCACTTCGGTTTCGATGTGGTGGTCGGCCCTGCGGGCGAGGCCGTGAGCGAAGAGGTGTTCGGTGCCATGTTCCAGTACCCGGGCACCACTGGCAATGTGACCGATCTGCGTTCCCTCATTGCCGCCGTCCAGGCCCAGAAGGGGCTGGCCTGCGTCGGGACCGACATGCTCTCCCTGCTGCTGCTCAAATCCCCGGGTGAACTGGGTGCCGACGTGGTGTTCGGCAGTGCCCAGCGCTTCGGTGTGCCCATGGGTTACGGTGGCCCCCACGCAGCCTTCTTCGCCACCCGCGATGCCTACAAGCGCTCCATGCCGGGTCGCATCATCGGCGTCTCCAAGGATGCCCGTGGCAAGAGCGCCCTGCGCATGGCCATGCAGACCCGCGAGCAGCATATCCGCCGCGAGAAGGCCAACTCCAACATCTGTACCGCCCAGGTGCTGCTGGCCAACATGGCGAGCTTCTACGCCGTTTACCACGGCCCGGTGGGGCTGAAAACCATCGCCTCCCGCGTGCACCGTCTGACCACCATCCTGGCGCTCGGCCTCACCGCCAAGGGCGTGGCCCTCAAGCACGGAAGCTGGTTCGATACCCTCACAGTACTGACGTCGGACAAGGCTGCACTCATTGCCAAGGCCGAAGGGCTCGGCATCAACCTGCGCGCGGATCTCGATGGTGCGGTCGGTGTGTCCCTCTCTGAAACCACCACCCGAGGCGATGTGGCCGAGCTGTTCGACCTGTTCCTTGGGGCGGGTCACGGCCTCGATGTGGAGGCCCTCGACCAGGCCGCCCAGACTCATCACTCCATTCCGCAGGATCTGCTGCGCACCGACGCCGTGCTGACCCACGAGGTATTCAACAAGTACCACTCCGAGACCGAGATGCTGCGCTACATCCACCGTCTCGAAGCGAAAGATCTGGCCCTGAACTACGCCATGATCTCCTTGGGCTCCTGCACCATGAAACTCAACGCCACCGCCGAGATGATCCCGGTGACCTGGCCCGAATTCGGCAAGCTGCACCCCTTCGCGCCGCTCAAGCAGACTCAAGGTTACCAGCTGCTGCTGGCAGATCTGGAAGACTGGCTGGTGAAGGTGACCGGCTACGATGCGGTTTGCATGCAGCCCAACTCCGGCGCTCAGGGCGAATACGCGGGCCTCTTGGCCATCAAGAAGTACCACGAGTCCCGCGGCGAGGGGCATCGCGATGTCTGTCTCATCCCGGCCTCTGCCCACGGCACCAACCCGGCCTCCGCCCAGATGGCGGGCCTCAAGGTCATCGTCACCGCCTGTGACAAGGCCGGCAACGTGGATCTGGACGACCTGCGCGCCAAGGCCGCCGAGGTCGGAGACCAGCTCTCCTGCCTGATGGTGACCTACCCCTCCACCCACGGGGTGTACGAGGAGACCATCAAGGAGGTGTGCGACATCGTTCACCAGTATGGTGGTCAGGTGTACCTCGACGGCGCCAACATGAACGCGCAGGTCGGACTGACGGCGCCAGGCTTTATCGGCGCGGACGTCTCTCACCTCAACCTGCACAAGACCTTCGCCATTCCTCATGGCGGTGGCGGTCCGGGCATGGGCCCCATCGGCGTGAAGAAACACCTGGCACCGTTTGTGGCCGGTCACGCCGTGGTCAAGACCGAGAAGGAGAGCCGTGACAACGGCGCCGTGTCTGCCGCCCCGTTCGGCTCGGCCAGCATCCTGCCCATCAGCTGGATGTACATCGCCATGCTGGGTGACGAGGGGCTCAAGAAATCCACCCAGGTCGCCATCCTCAACGCCAACTACCTGGCCAAGAAGCTCGGCGAGTCCTTCCCCGTGCTCTATACAGGTCGCAACGGCCGGGTGGCCCACGAGTGCATCCTGGACATCCGCCCGCTCAAAGAAGCCAGTGGCATCAGCGAGATGGACGTGGCCAAGCGCCTGATGGACTACGGCTTCCACGCGCCGACCATGAGTTTCCCGGTAGCGGGTACCCTGATGGTCGAGCCGACCGAATCCGAATCCAAGCGCGAGCTGGATCGCTTCGTGGAAGCCATGACCGCCATCCGCGCCGAGATTGCCCGGGTGCAGGACGGTCACTGGAGCCTCGCCGACAACCCCCTGGTCCATGCGCCGCACACCCAGGACGACGTGATGGATGCAGAGTGGAACCGTGGCTACAGCCGCGCCGAGGCGGTCTTCCCGTCCGACGCCGTGCGCGCCAGCAAGCTGTGGCCGTCGGTCAACCGCATCGACGACGTGTATGGCGATCGCAACCTGTTCTGCTCCTGCGTACCGACCGAAGACTATGCCAACTAAGCGGCGTGCCGTGAAGGGCTGACAGCCAATATGCACAAGGCCACCCCCAGGGGTGGCCTTGTTGTTTGTAGAGGAGTGCGCTGGCACAAGTAATCGAAGCTTTGTATCTGCAGAGGTTAGAAAGAGGGCGATTTATCGCATAGGAGTCTCGTAAGATACCTTCTGATAGAACTAGGTATTGGTCGCATACTTCTATCGGCCATTTATCCCTTAATCAAACAAGATCTATTCCATCGCCATGATAAAACGCACTTTCCAAGACATTGATGAAGAACACCTAGTTGATGCCGACAAGCAGCATTTCCTTATGCGTCTGGGTTGGTCTAACGGCGTAACTTGGGAAGAGTTGTTGCTCTCAAAACGTATTCTGCTTATTTCAGAAGCGGGGGCAGGTAAGACCTATGAATGCCGTGATCAGGCTTACCGCCTAGCTGCCGCTGGTGAAGCCGCATTTTTTGTTGAGTTAGCCAGTTTGGCATCAAATGATCTTCGGGATCTGCTGGGCTATGAGGATGAAATACGCCTGGATATGTGGTTAGCATCGCAGTCTGGAGTCGCCACTTTCTTTTTGGATTCTTATGATGAGCTTCAGCTTACCCGAGGTTCTTTCGAGCAAGCTCTAAATCGTTTTGTAAAAGGTATTCACAATCAGTTGGGGAGAGTGCGAGTGGTAGTCACTACTCGTCCCATCCCATTTGATGCACAGCTCGTTCACAGCAAGCTGTCCATTCCACTACAGACCAAGTCTCAATCGAAAGAAGAACAGGAAGAAGAGTTCGCCAGAGTGGCATTGCGTGAACATCTCACAACGCCAGCCAGTAAATCGGAAAAGGATATTGCTCCTGATTGGCGAACCGTTGCACTGATGCCACTATCTGATCTGCAGATTGTCGAGTTTGCAGGCATGCAAGGGGTCAAAAATGCTGATGAGTTGTTGAGGGATATAAAAAGACGCCACGCTCATGAGTTTGCTAGACGTCCTCAGGATCTCATCGAGCTTTGTGCCGACTGGCATGCACAACAGCATATTCGAACCCACTGCGAACAAGTTACAGCCAATATCCGCATCAAGCTCAAACCTCGGGATAGGGAAGATAGAAGTGAGCTTACCGAACTCTCAATAGATAAGGCAATCGAGGGGGCGAGCAGGCTTGCATTGTCGATGTGGCTGACCCGCCGTTTGACAATTCGCCACAATGCCAAAGCGGATAATGTTCAGCAGGATGAAGCAGCGCTGGATCCAGCAATAATCTTGTCAGATTGGACGCAAGATGAGCGGAAAACACTGCTGGAGCGACCGCTATTTGGTTTTGCCTCATATGGTCGTGTGCGTTTCCATCATCGATCGGTTTCAGAGTTTCTTGCTGCCAAGAGGTTGCAAGCTATGAGAGATCGTGGCATGTCATTGCGGGCTCTCAAGCGACTGCTATTTACTGAAACTAAGGGGAGCACTATCGTCTTTCCCTCGAAGAGGGCTATTTCTGGTTGGCTCGCTCTGTTTAATGACGATATTTTTCAGGCAGTTCGTGAAAATGAGCCAGCACTTCTGCTTACTGAAGGCGATCCTGCATCACTTACCCTCAATCAGCGCAAACAGGCGCTCAGGGCTTATGTTGAGCGTTATGGGAAAGGTGGCTGGCGCGGTTTGCAGACCCCTTATATTCAAATTGAGCGTTTCGCCGACCCGGAATTGGCTGATGAAATCAGTCAGATTTGGGAGCAAGGAGTCGAAAACCCAGAGGTTCGCCGTACTCTACTGAATTTAATTGAACAAGGCTCTATCAGTGGATGTGCTGATATTGTATATGATATTGCCTGTAAACCCACAGCTCTGGATATTGAGCGAATTGTTGCTGTTCAAGCACTGGTTGCGATTAATGATCCCAGATTGCCAGACATTGCGAGTGCCATGATTTCCCAGTATCCACAGTGGCCTGACAAAGTTGTACGTGAAGTTGTCATAGATCTATTTCCAGGCCATCTATCCGCATCACAACTTTGTCAGATACTTGGTTGGTTGCAGTGGAAAAAACGGACAGTCAGTAGCCTTAGCTGGCGATTACCGTCACTTATCAAGAATGAGACGCTTGAATTGTCACAGTTGGAGGCATTGCGAGATGGACTGGTTGTGCTCATCTCAAATGGATTGAAATGGCGACAAGATCAATGGCCACATATTGTCTCTTCTCACCCACATCTGAGCAGTGCTCTTGCAGCAGCCTGTGTTCGTGGACTCGATATCAACTGCGATAATAAATGGCTTCATGCCAGTGTGCTTGCTTTACGCTTGCATCAGCAGGAATACGATGATGGTAAGAATCATAACGCCTTGACTGAGAAATTAAGTGGGCTTGATGCTCAGAGTAATGAGCTCGTTTTTTGGGCAATGGATGCCTTGGTACAATCCCTTCATTTTTTCGAAGACTCATGGAAACGATTGGTCGAAACTATCCCATATGATTCCCCCATTAAGCTCACGGTTGAGCGGGATCGCGCTTGGGTTATTAGTGGTGTAGAGGATAAACATAAATCTTTAATTGAACGCGAAATGCTACTGCAAGTCGCACTTTATTACTTGCAAGTGCCAGTAGTGAGCCTGAAACCACTGATCAAAGATCAACCGAGCCTGCTTGCTTTAATTAAAGATAAAATGAAACCTTCTGACTTTGTAAAAGAGCGTAAAAAGTGGGCAGCCCAAGAGGCCGAGCAGCGTCAAAAAAGAGAGAGGAAAGAGGCTGAGAATCGAGCTGGTTGGAAAAAGTTATGGCGTGAGATTATAGATCATCCAGATATCGTATTTTCAGCAGAACGCTGTGAAAATACGGCATGGAATCTATACAGAGTGATGTGTAATACCTACGAGGATACTGACTTTTCTGGTTGGAATCGTCAATTCATTGAGTCCAATTTTGGTAAAGCGGCAGCAGATCGCTTGCGTAGTGTATTGATGACATGTTGGCGTAAACATTACCCCACACTGACCTGTGAAAGGTCTGACGACCAGCGAAATACATATCTGGATATATGGCGGCTAGGTTTGGCTGGCGTGTATGCTGAGGCAGAAGATCCCAACTGGGTGAATAGGCTGACACCTGAAGAGGCCATGCTGGCTGCTCGATATTCTCTGGTTGAGCTTAATGGATTGCCAAAATGGATAGAGGAGTTGGCTGCGTATCACCCATTAGCTGTTGAGGGAGTATTAGGCAAAGAGCTTGCTTGGGTACTCGATACAACACCAGATGAAAGTGCTCATTCAATGATATTGCAGCGAATCCGCAATACGTCTGAATCTGTGGCTATATTATTTATTCCGCGTCTTTCCACCTGGCTGATTGAGACTGATGTCAAGGCGGGAGATGAATCAGGTCTACTAGGATTAATACGGCGTCTATCTCAGGTAATTGAACTGATTTTGAAATTTGGAAATGATGAACAGAGAACACAGTTACGTGCAGTAGCCCAGGAAATGTTAAATAAAGAGGTTGTTGAACCACTGATGCTGGTTTGGTTACCGAGCTTAATCCAACTAAATCCTGAGTTAGGCCTTGATGCATTTGAAAATAAAATAAAGGACGTTGAGCCATCAGCTAAAAGCAAGGCTGTTACATGGTTTAGTGCTCTTTTTAATGAGCGCCGTGATGGATTGAGTCTAAGAAATGAATCCTTCACGTCACAACAATTGCTCCGGCTTTTACGTTTGGCTTATCAGCATGTCAGGCCAGAAGATGATGCCGAACATGAAGGCAGTTTTACACCAGATGTACGGGATGATGCTGAATATACCCGTAATGCTATCGTGGGCGCTCTGTTCGATGCAAAAGGCGAGGAGGGGTGGAGAGCAAAGTTGGCAATGGCAAGCGACCCGCTCTTCAGCCATATCAAGGATCGTATTTTGGCTGTGGCTCAAGAGGCATTAGCTCAGGAAGCTGACTCAGTATTATTAAATGAGCAGGAATGTGTTGAGCTTGACAAAAAAGGTGAAGCACCACTCACAACAAACTCAGCCATGTTTGCTTTGCTACGTGACCGTTTGGTTGACCTTGATGAACTGCTAAAAAGTGATGTTTCGCCACAAGAGGCATGGGCGAAAATTGATCAAGAACGAATCATGCGCCGTGTGATCGCGCGCGAGTTACAGCATGCAGCCAATGGCATCTATAAGGTGGATCAAGAGTCAGTGACCGCTGATGAAAAGGAGACTGATATTCGCCTCCGTTCGACGGCTTCTGAATATGAAGCAGTAATTGAGTTGAAACTTGGCGATAATCGTCCGGCTCGTGACCTGCGTGACACTATCGAATCTCAATTGGTAAGAAAATATCTGTCACTTGAAACTCGCCGAACCGGTGCATTACTGATCACCTTGTCCAAGGTACGGGATTGGGATCATCCTGATAGCGGGAAAAGAATCGGCTTAGAAGAGCTCAAGGAGCTGTTGGATAATGAAGCCAGACGTGTAGAGCGGGAGATGGGAGGTGCAGTTTCATTGACCATACATGTGCTGGATCTCAGGCCGAGGCTGCTGACAGAAAAGCAGTCTCGGTCTAGGGCGATGAAGAACAGGGTAAATCCTGCGTAAAGCTACCAGTGTTTCGAACAGGACTTATTTCAGGTTGCAGAGAGGAATAGCTTCCAGCCAGTACCTTTGGTTGGGTCTTTTCAGTACAAGCCCCCACGGTGCTAGCTTTTGATCAATTAGCGAGATGTCGGGGTTATAGTCGTCTCAGCCCCGGCGCGCCGCCTCGATGGTGGCAATGTCAATCTTGCCCATCTGCATCATGGCCTCAAAGGCGCGTCTCGCTGCCTCGGGGTCGGGATCGCTTATCGCCTCGGTGAGGACCTGAGGGGTGATCTGCCAGGAGATGCCCCACTTGTCCTGACACCAGCCGCACTCGCTCGCCTGACCGCCATGGTCGATGATGGCGTGCCAGTAGCGATCCGTCTCGGCCTGGTCCTGGGTGGCCACCTGAAACGAGAACGCCCAGTTGTGGCTGACCCCGGGCCCGCCGTTGAGGCCGAGGCAGGGGATCCCCATCACCCTGAACTCGACCGTCAGCACGTCTCCTTCCTTGCCGGCGGGATAGTCGGCCGGGGCCCGGTGTACGGCACCGATGGCGGAGTCGGGGAAGAGGCTGGCGTAAAACCGTGCCGCCTCCTCGGCATCCCCGTCATACCAGAGGCAAATCCTGTTCTTGACTGGTCTCATTGTGTCGCAGCTCCATCCTGGTGTTTGTCCTTCGACGCCCGTGAGCGGGCGCCCCGATGGGTATCCTGCCGCCCGCAGCGCCTGCGGCTTCGCTGGGTGACAAGCCAGCCTGTACGCCGTTTGCCACCCGCTTGGGGCTTGCATGATGGGGTCAAGTGTAGTGGCATGGGGATCCTGGTCACCAGGCCGGGAGCCGGCATGAAGGCCGCAGCAAGAGAGGAGTCTGCCATGGACAGTACCCAGCGATTCTCGACCCGGGTCGAGGCCTATGTGAAATATCGACCCGGTTATCCCGCCGCCATGCTGGATTTTCTGGCAAGGGAGCTGGCCATGGGGCCAGAGGCCCAGGTGGCGGACATCGGCGCGGGCACCGGCATCCTGACCGCCCTGCTGGCCCCCCGGGTCGCGCGGGTCTGGGCGGTGGAGCCCAATGACGATATGCGGGCTGCCGCCAAACGGCTGCTCGCTCAGGTGGGGAACATCGGCTGGCTGCACGGCAGTGCGGAAGCCACGGGCCTGCCCACGGGGGCGATGGATCTGGTGACGGTCGCCCAGGCGTTTCACTGGTTCGATCGCGCGGCTTTTCGGCAGGAGTGCCAGCGGCTGCTCAAGCCCGGTGGCCAGGTCGCCCTCATCTGGAATGACAGGCTGACGAACACCCCGTTTCTCAAGGCCTATGAAGAGGGGCTGCACGCCTACTCGGGGGATTACGAGGAGGTCAATCATCGCAACCTCGGCGAGGCGGATTTTCGCGCCTTCTTCACCGGGGAGTACCGGCTCGATCGCTTCGAGAACAGCCAGCTGTTCGATCTTGACGGGGTGCTTGGACGGCTCAACTCCTCCTCCTATGCGCCTGTGGCGGGCACGCCGGCCCACGATCAGATGACGGCGCTCGTTCGCCGCGAGTTTGCTCGCCATGCCGTTGACGGCAAGATAGCCTTCAACTATTGCACCCTGGTCTACAGTGGCCGGGTGTAGCCCCGTTCAGCGCTGACATCCGCAGTGAAAAGGCCCCCGCCAGTGATGGTGAGGGCCTTGTTTCATTTTGGCGGTCTGTATCCGGGCGATGCGAAAGAGACCGTCGCGCGGCGAAGGGGCGGTATCAGCCCTGATCGATGCCGAGAATGGCCATGGCCTTGGCCAGTGTATCGACCGATTCCTGATGCTTGCCCGCGTTGTGCAGGGTCTCTCCGTCCGCTCTCAACTGTTTTACCTCGGCCAGTTGCTCGGCACTGAGGGCGGGGCCTGCGGCCAGGGCGTCGTCTATCTTCTTCATGTCCATGGGGCAGTGGAAGGCGAGGGCGCTGCCGCAAAAGAGCAGGGCGGACAACAACAGCATGAGTCTCATCTTTCGGATCTCCATGAATCGCCCCTACTTTCCTAGACACCTCAAGAGCCTCAAACTGAGGTCAATCAGGAGGTGTTATGAGCAAGCAGCAACGTTACACGGAAGAATTCAAACTGGCCGCCGTCAAGCAGGTGACTGAGCGCCATTACCCAGTGGCAGAGGTCGCTGAGCGACTTGGTGTTTCCAGCCACAGTCTTTACGCCTGGATCAGGCGCTACAGCCAGCCCGCCGTGCAGCAACAGCATGACTCCAGCCAGCAAGCCGAAATTCGGCGCCTCAAGGCTGAACTGCGCCGCGTCACCGATGAGCGAGATATCTTAAAAAAGGCCGCCGCGTACTTTGCCAAGCTGTCAGGGTAAGGTACGCCTTCATCCGGGTGCACGCGTCCACACATCCCATCCGCCGACTGTGTCGGATGATGAATGTCCACCCGAGCGGTTATTACGCCTGGCAGCACCAGCCTTTATCTGCCCGCGCACTTGAAGACCAACGCCTCCTGGGCCAGATCAAGCAATGTTGGCTAGAAAGCGGGGGCGTCTATGGCTATCGCAAGATCCGGGATGACCTGCGAGAGATGGGCGAGACCTGTGGGAAACACCGGGTGGCGCGATTAATGCGTCATGAAGGTTTGCGTTCACAAACCGGTTATCGTCGCCGTCCCGGTCATTATGGTGGCCGGCCAACGGTGGTTGCACCGAATCATCTTGAACGCCAGTTCGATGTGACTGAGCCAAATAAGGTCTGGGTAACGGACATCACTTATATTCGAACCCATGAAGGCTGGCTCTATCTGGCCGCGGTATTGGATTTGTTTTCACGACAAGTCATTGGTTGGTCAATGGGGCCACGGATCGACCGAGAGTTGGCCATCAGCGCGTTACTGATGGCAGTGTGGCGACGGCGACCCGAGCAGGAAGTGCTGGTTCATTCTGACCAAGGGAGCCAGTTTAGCAGCTATGACTGGCAGGATTTTTTGCGGGAGCACCGGCTCAAGGCCAGCATGAGCAGACGTGGCAATTGCCATGATAACGCGGTGGCGGAGAGTTTCTTCCAACTCCTCAAACGCGAGCGGATCCGACGTAAAACCTATGCAGATCGGGAGGAGGCCCGGCAGGATGTGTTCGATTACATTGAAATGTTTTACAACCCCAAGCGTCGGCACAGTTTCAACAATGGGCTATCGCCAGTAGAGTGTGAAAAGCAATATTTCGAACGGCTCAAAAGTGTCTAGAGAAGCCGGGGCGATTCA
>NZ_JBFODR010000032.1:0-45137 GCF_040908425.1 Aeromonas sp. R2-1 | reverse complement strand
ATGGCTATGTCCCAATTACGTGTTGCATCGGGTGCCCTAGCGCCTCATGCAAACACATCTTGGTATTTACCTCCCTGCCGTAACGTTCCAGCATCCTGCGCCAGCCCAGATAATTCCTCAGGTAGTGGGTTGCGACTCCATGGAATCGTTCCATCCACTCCTTCAACCGCCGGTGATATCCGTTCACATGCTGGATGTGGTATGCCCCAATGACTCGCTCACCTCGACGGTTGTACACCACCTGATGTGTTATACCCCGCGCTTGGCTGAAACTGGCATACACCCCTGCACCATCACTGCAGAGCACTGCATCGGGCGCGATGAGTGGCTGCAACACCGCTTTCACCGTCTGCGCATCCAGCCTTTCCAGCTGAAAGTCGGCTTGATGGCCCGCCCTGTCCTGCACCACCATCACCGGGATGTAATCCCGCCCGGTCCCCCGGGTACGCCCTTTCCCGCCACGATGTCTTGCCGGACGAGGCAACCCTCGCTGCCCCTTGAACGATTCGAGGAAGAAGGTTTCATCCACTTCCACAATGCCTTCTTCCCGTGTTGCCTGGTGGTTTGCCATCGCCTTCAGGAAGCGGTGACGCCACAAGAATGCGGTGTTCTTGCAAACACCGCAGCGGACGGCGGCCTGGCGGACAGTGAGCCCGTCGATGAGAGCCTGGGCGTAGTCCTCCCAATGCTCAGCCTTACGTAATCTGGCCAAAGGCGTCTTGGTGAGGAGGGAGCTGGTTCGCCGACACTGCTTACAACGGTAACGACGCAGCCCACGGCTCCAGCCCCAGGGGGTCAGCTGGGTGGCATCCGCCTGGCAGTGGGGACAGCCGCAGCATGTGGGTAACTGGGCATGGAGGGACGTAATCGGGTGTGGAGCGGCGAGCTCATGCTGAGCGACACGGCGCTGACGCAGAGTAAGTAATGGAAAGAGGGACAACAGGTGTTGGAAGGCTGGCGTATCCATGATGAAGGTCCTCGCGGTGATGACCTACTTCCAGATTAGCCTTCCAACACATAATTGGGACAGCGCCTTTTTAATGGGCAAAACATGCCCATGGCAGGGATTAGGCGGGACGCCTGCCCAGCCGCTGCACATCCTGGCGGGCGGCGGCCCCGGCCTGGCCGAGCCAGCGCTGGCGGGCCCCCTCATCCGAGGTGTGGACGGGCCCCAGATGCTGGCGGTGGGTCAGCCGGATACCGCACAGCCCGAGCACCGGCTTGTCCAGGGTGCGCTCCAGGGGGGCTCCCTGCCACCAGCGGTAATACCAGGGGGGGCTGTCCATGGTGAGCAGCAGGCGCGCCGTCTTGCCGGCGAGCAACTGCTCCGGGTGCGCCTTCCCCGGCTGGTAGCGAAAGGCGAAACCCGGCAGCAGGGTGCGATCCAGCAGCCCCTTGAGCCGGGCTGGCAGGTGGCCCCACCAGACGGGGGCGACGATCACCAGATGGTGGGCTTGCGTCAGGCTCTGCTGCACCGCCTGCAGATCGGGCTCGAGGGGTTGCGCCTCGTCATAGCCATGGTGAAGATCCGGCGCGAAGGCGAGCTCCCCCACGTGATGCAGGGTGATGCGCGCGCCCCCTTGCTCGGCACTGCGGGCATACTCTCGGGCGAGGGCGTGGCAGAGGCTGTCGGGTTTGGGGTTGCCGTTGAGAACAAGCAGGTTGGGGGTCATGGTATGGCTCCTTGAAGTGAGCCCCCATTACACCTCTTGTCCCATGGGACAGAGTCAAGCCACCTTGTGCGCCCGATCCGCGGCGGCGGGATGATCCCGCCCGTCGGGGGATTGCCGCGCCGGGGCGCCATAGCGGCAGGGGTGCTGCGCCAGCAGCGTGGCGCACTGGCTCAAGCCCTGATGCTGGCGTTGCAGCCGAGCGACCTCCGCCTCGATCTGCGCCAGCTTGGCTGCGATAAGCTGCTCCACCTTCTGCCAAGGGAAGTGATCGAGGCTGGTGACGCCCGCGAGCAGGGGAACCAGCTCCCCGAGCTTGCAGCCAAGCCGCTGGGCCTCGCGGATAAAGCCGACCCACTCCAGATCCTCGGCCCGGTAGACGCGATACTTGCCGCGCCGCCTGGGCTCGGGCAGCAGCCCGAGCTGCTCGTAGAGGCGGACCGCCTTTGGGGTGGTGCCCGCCAGCCGGGCAAATTCGCCGATATACATGGTGCTGCTCGCAAAGGAGGTATGAAGGTGCCCACTATAGGCCAGTGGCAGGGGGGAATGCATCCCCACGGGGGAGGGAAGAGTTGGATTGGTAGGAATTGACGGGGGACGGCTGACAGAGGACACCCACCATGTCAGGCAAGTCTGCTATCGAGAGGGTGGGGACCCAGATTTTTACCAGTGGATTAAGAAGAGGCAAATGGATAATGAATCGCAATAAATTCACGCCATTCAGGTTCAAGGCTGAGTGCTAACCGCTCCTCTTGGCTCAATGCCTCCCAGAAAGGTAACCACAAAGATGTCCACCAGTATTCCATGTCACCCTGAAGCGAGCCCAAACTTTCGGGGTCAATCAATGGGAAGGAGTCTGCCGGGAGAGGTGGCTCTAACCTTATCTGCTGGAGAGCGTCAATCACATCAAGGTCATCACTGGCAAACGAGACTACCGTTCCAGCAAAAGAAGAGTGCTGAAAAAGCATGAGTTTCTTGCTCGCAGGATCCCCTGAGCGATTTAGCACCTGTGTATTCAACTCAGGCTCCACAACATATCCAGTTTGGGATAGGGCTCGGAAAAGCATCGCTAGACTATCTTCTGAAACGAGGAAGCGAACGAAATAAGCTCCGATTGAATGGTCTGGAGGCAGTGGTGTTGGGTACCCGCAGTACGCATTTTCAGATAAGTGGATAAAACCGGAGTCCTTGAAAAAATCTTTGATATCTGGAGGTATTTTATCCTGTTTTCTCCCAAGCAAATTACTTAGTACACCCATGTTCTTAGTCTTTATATATGTGAGGATATTCCCATTTTTGCGCCATAATATCCATGAGCACTTGCAATAACGTGGGGATATAGGAGCGGAAATGTCGAAGTTTTGACAAAGTATAATTTATTGGGACACCCACCTTGTTAGGCTAACCTGCTATCGAGATGGTGGGTGTCCCAAGTTATATCGTTCAGCCGAACCGAAAATGCCAAGCATTAGTTATCGACTTGAGCAATTTCTATAATTTTACATTCAACTAAACCATCTCAACATTGTGTCAAAATCAACCACTGAAGTACCTCCAGACGTTCGAGATAGATTCATAGATTTTGCTGATTCACTCACAACCCAATTAGCATTACATTTTGGCAGTTGGGTTGAGTAAAATTGATATATTTTTTGGTGGCCATGCTTGGTTTCAAGTTCTGATAAAACCTCCATTATATGGTTGTATACAACCTTTCCAAATTCTATAGCTTCATCCACTGATGGTATGTAACCTTTATGAATTACATCATTTCTAAAGCCTCGCTCTTTACTACTTAGTTCTGGAGGTAACTCACCTAGTGATGATAAGTAAAGGTAAGTAAAGGCTCCAAGTTGCCTTTCAGATTGATTTGACACTTTTTTCCAAGCTTCGTCTGCAAGTTCTGAGGCGATGCCTGCGTTCACCATTTGGAATTTAATAAAGAACTCATAAAAGCGTTCTAATGAGCTAGCAAAAGATGAAACAGACTCTCGTGTATAGCCGTCTCCCAAGGCATTCATACCAACGTCATATAAAATTTCATATTTTGCAGCACTTAATACAACTGAATATTCATGGCCTCTGGGGCACTTAATTTTGTGCACTCCACTATCGTGAAGCATGTGAGGTGTAAGTCTAAATTTGAGGGTCTGCATGCCACTGTTGTCAAATGCTTCTTGCATACAATATGGGCAAATGTGATTTATCCTCATAAAGATCCTCTGAAATTATAACGCAGCATTAAGGTATGAGCGACGCAATACCGGTAAAGAATATTGGGAAACCCAGCTTGCCAAGCTAGCCTGATATCGAGATGGTAGGAGTCCTAGGTTCTATATAACGCTTTGCTAATGGGTTACCACCGCGCAGGCAGTCCTGTGGAGGTCACTTTATTTTAGCTGGAACGTAATTGAGAAACTTGTTAGGTTTTTTTTATTCCCAACTCCTTTACTCCAATACCCTTAACTTTCTCAATGCAAATATCGATCGCAGCACCTTGTTCATCTAGGTGATCAAACCAAGATTCTGCGCTTCTTGCATTTGACAGGCCTCTCTCCATCTCTTGGACTGCTTCTAGCACCTCAGATGAAACTAGGAATGATGAGCTCTCAGTAATTTTCCAAACAATCTTTCTAGCTCTTCTAAACTCTTCCCATAATTCTTGACTATATTCTTCTGAAAGTTCCCTGTGCTCTAAACCAGCGTCAAAGTGCTCACTTGATGGCCACCTCATGTTATGAAGTGCTTCTACTAATTCTGAATAAGCCTCAGATTTCTTTTCCCACCATCGCTCATTCCTAAAGCGACGCGACGCAAGCCATGCGCCCAAGAAAGCAGCGCCTATAGACAATAGTATCTGAATAATAATTTTTAATATTTCTAAATTCACAATGGAACCTTATGAATGCCTGACAGTGATTAGATGGATGGCGGTACTAATTCGATAGTCTAACCTTCCGTATAACTCCATAACGGCTTTATTACCGTGACGGAGAAGTTATTTAAAATCATAACATTGCCAGCTGGTTCTGTGTCTGCCTGTATTCGCTTGACTTCCCCTTTTGGCTCAATCATTACGATTGCATAAAAATACATTCAATAAGGAAATCAGCGCATCACTATATTGAGCAAGGCGTAGTCACCTCGCTGCACTATGGCGAGGCCCATATCACTGGCGTTCCGTTCTTTGTCTAAAACCGAATTTCCACAGATCCCGCGCTGCGCGTTGCCTCGCCGTGATACACAGCTTCGATATTGTTGCCGTCCGGGTCGAGCACAAAGGCGGCGTAGTAGCCGGGGTGATAGACCCGCTCGCCGGGGGCGCCGTTGTCCTGGCCGCCGTGGGCCAGCGCTGCCTGATAGAAGCGATCGACTGTGGCGCGGTCCTGCGCCTGGAAGGCGAGATGATGGCGACCGGTCAGTGCGCCGAGCGCTGCCGGGCTGTCGATGGATGTGACAAACAGCTCGTCAGCCCAGAAGTAACCCTCACCCCCGCCGCCGATTGGCACATCGAGGGTGGCCAGTATGGCCCTGTAAAAGCGCTCGCTGGCGGTCAGGTCTTTCACCACCAGCTGGAGATGGTCGATCAGCCGACCCCGATGCAGTGTGTGCGTTTCCATACATTCACTCCACTCGACATGGTTGAAACAGTCACTTACCTCTTGCCGGTTGTGCCCTTTGGCGACGCTACCGCCCTGAATGTCAGCTTCCAGCTTGCTGCGATTGACCAAAGGGGCGTGGTTGGCATGGCTCATGGGAGACTCCGACGAGGCGTGTGTTGCCAATTGGCTATATTAACGGCCCGCGAGCGAAGGGGAAGGAGGAAATGGCGAATTGCCGGGCAAGATCAACAAATGGAGGCCAGCTCGAAAGCCTGGCGTCCGGGCTGGATTGGCGAGAGGGGGCTGGGGATAGGTAAAAGGGGGCGAGTGGTCACCTGTCGGTGACCCTCTTGCTGCCTGTACGGGAGTGGTTGCCCGGCCTCTGGCCGGGCGGGGGATCAGTTGCCCGGGATCTCGTTGCAGTTGAGGGTGGGCTGACCGTAGCGCTCCAGCATGGCGTCGCTCCCCTTGGTCCAGAGGGTGAGGTTTTGCCCCTCGTACCGGGCGCCGCTGGCGCTGGGGGTCTCATAGGCGAGCACCTGCTGCCGGTTGTTACCCTCGCTCAGGTTGATCATGGCGGCGGGCCTCTTGGCCTCGTTGTAGAAGTAGGTGGAGAGGGTGACGCTCTTGCCGCACTGGTAATCGACCGGTGTCGGCACCCTCAGCTGGCCCCCTTTTATCTGCAACTCGGTGATCCGCAACTGGTAGCTCTCTTCCACGCACTGGCGCAAGTCGCCCGCCTTCCAGCAGTCGTTGCGCCCCTTGATCCAGCCGCGCTGGATGGCGCGCTCGCTCTTCTGCTGCTCGGGGGAGAACCCGGCAATCGCCTTGGGATAGAGGGCTGACAGCTCGTTATCCAGCGCAGCCAGTCCGGCATCCTTGCAGATGAGGGTTTCGGCGGCGCCTTTCGCCTTGGCGCACTCGAAGGACGGGGTGGCCGCCGCGGCCAGCAGAGGGGAAAACAGCAGGGTTCCAAGCAAGATCTTGTTCATCGACAGGGCTCCAACAGGGGGCGTGATGCCCCGTGATCAGAGCACACTTTACACCCGAAGTAGGCAGGAGCACCCCGTGTTTTTGGGTGCCGGGCGGCCCTGCATGGCAATCAGACGCCGGCCAGCGCCAAGGTCTGGCGGCTGCGCCACAGCCGCTCGTGGAAGAAGAAGACGACGGTGTTGATGGCAGGTTCGATCAGTGCCATCACGCCGCCGGTGAGCAGCTCGCCACTCAGCAGGTAGGCGACACCGAAGGCCACCGAGAAGTGGACCAGGGCGAAGCTGCTGGTCTTGGCCTGCAGGCTGTGCTCAGGCTTGAGCTTTTGCCAGCCAAGGTCGTGGAAGTAGAAGGCGACCGTGTTCACGGCGGGCTCGATGAGGGCGATCAGGCTGGCGGTGAGCAGTTCGCCGGTCAGCAGGTAAGCCACGGTGAAGGCGACACAAAAGTGCAGGATGGCGAAGCTGATGGTCTTTTTCATGGTGGTGTCTCCTCTGGCGATGAAGGCAGTATCACCCAGAATCCCATCAAATGAAAATCATTCTCATTTATCGGCGAAATAGAAAATGCCTATCGACCGGGGGAGGCACCACCAGATTGGGAGTTGCCTGGGACCGCAACGGCGCTAGAGTGTGCCTTTTGCCATGAAAAAGGAGCTTTCATGACCATCAACTCCAACCTGTTTGTTCTCTTCATGCTGCTGCTGATGATCGTCGTCGGCGTGGTGGCCTGGCGACTGGCCCGGCGCAAGAGCCGCCACCCGGGGCTTGTCACCTTCCTGTGCGTGCTGCTCTGCCTGGTGCCGCCCTTTGCCCTGCTGGCGCTGCTCATTCTGGCGCTCTGGCGGGACATGCCCGCAGGCCCCGATGCCAGACAAGCCTAGTCCCCCTCAGCCGCCACTGCCGCAGTCATAGAAAAGCCCCTTGCGGGGCTTTTTTACTTGGAATGTCCCGCGCAGCAGGTGGCTGGTTTGAAGGGGCAAGATCGGGTGATGGCCCTACCTGCCGAGGCCAGCGATCCGAGCATGGGCCTCGCGCATTCCCTGCTCCGCCCCGTGGGGGCGCAGATCCATCCCCTCTGCGTAGACGAAGTCCACCGGGATGCCCATCAGGCCGAGCACGGATTGGAGGTAGGGGGTGACCGCATCCGTCGCCTGTCCCTGATGCACGCCGCCGCGGCTGCTGAACACCAGGGCGTTGACCCCCTCCACCAGCCCCATGGGGTAGGTGTCGGTGTAACGGAAGGTCACCCTGGCCCGCGCCACCAGATCGAACCAGTTCTTGAGGGGGGTCGGCACGTTGAGGTTGTACATGGGGGCGCCGATCAGCAGCAGGTCGGCGGCCTTGAGTTCGGCAATCAGCCGATCCGACAGCGCCACCGCCTGCCGGATGGCCTCATTGGCAGGTTCCGCCCCGCGCAGGGCGTGAAACAACGGGCTGTCGAGGGCGGGCAAGTCGAGGGCGGTCAGGTCGCGCACCACCACCTGGTCCTGGTGGCCCTGCTGCCGGCGTGTTTGCAGGAAGTGCTCCATCAACTGGTTGGTGCGGGATGCGGGGCCGTTGAGGCTGGATTGCAGCAGCAGGATCTGGCTCATGAGGGGAACTCCATCTGAAACGTGTGAAGAATGAAGGGAGCTTACCAGTCATTTTTTTTCCGCAGTGCTGATAGTATTTCGCCATATTGGTTCCAAAAGGTATGCAATAGATGGCAAACACGCTCAACGGCATCGATCTCTTCGCCACCGTGGTGGAGGCGGGCAGCTTCGCCCAGGCGGCGGAGCGGCTTCACCTCACCCGCTCGGCGGTGGGCAAGGGGGTGGCGCGGCTGGAGCTGCGTCTCGGCGTGCAACTGTTTCATCGCACTACCCGCAGCCAGAGCCTGACCGAGGAGGGGGCGCTCTTCTATCGCCACTGCCTGCGGGCGCTGGAGGAGGTGCGTCTTGGGGAAACGGCGCTGGCCAGCAACAAGCTCACCCTCAACGGCAGATTGAAGGTCTCCATGCCGGTGCTGTTCGGCCAGCAGTGCGTGGCCCCCATTTTGCTGGCGCTGGCGAAGGCGCATCCCGGGCTGGCCCTGGAGCTGTCGTTCAGCGATCGCAAGGTGGATCTGGTGGAGGAGGGGGTGGATCTGGTGATCCGCAACGCAGAGCCGCCGGACAGCCTGGATCTGGCGGCGCGCAGGCTCGGGGAGCACGGCATGACGCTTTGCGCCTCGCCCGCCTATCTGGCCGAGCGGGGGGAACCTGTGACCCTGGCCGAGCTACCGGAGCACGAGTGCATCGCCTATCTGCGCCAGGGGCGGGTGCTGTCGTGGTGGTGGCAGGAGGCCGAGGCATGGCGCGAAGTCCAGCCCAGAGGGCGGTTGCAGATGGACGATCTCAACGCCATCACCCAGGCGGCCATCGCGGGCTTTGGTCTCGCCTGGCTGCCGACCTGGCTGGCGCGGCCCCACCTTGAGCGGGGCGAGCTGCGCGAGCTGCTGGCCCGATTGCCGGGTCGGCGCTATCCCATCAACGCCCTCTGGCCCCATGGACCGCATCTGCCCCTCAAGACCCGGCTTGCCATCGACTGGCTGGCGAGCCGCCTGCCCGAGCAGCTGGCCAGCGTGAACGTGCCGGGTCATCAGCCCCAATGAAAAAGGGCCTGCTGTGACAGGCCCTTTTTCATTTTCTGTGGTTCCGAGGGTCAGGCCTCGGCCTTGCTCAGCCACTCCATCCTGTACTGGGCGCCGGCGCCCTGGGCCAGCTTGGCGCACAACGGCTTGAGGAAGGCTTCAATCTGCTCGTCCAGCATCCAGGGGGGGCTGACGATCAGCATGCCGGAGCCGTTCATGCCCCAATCGCTGGTCTGGCCGGCCACTTCCAGCTCGGCCACCAGGACGTTGCCGAAGTTCTCCCGCTTGATCGCTTTGAGCATGTCGCGGGACTTGTCCGCCTCTTGCCCGAGGATGGGATACCAGAGGGCGTAGATGCCGGTGGCCCAGCGCTTTTGCGCTTTTTTAAGGGTATCGACCACGGCGAAGTAATCTTCCTTCAGCTCATAGGGGGGGTCGATGAGCACCAGGCCGCGGCGCGGGGTGGGGGGCAGCAGGGCCACCAGCCCCTCGAAGCCGTCGCGATGGTGGACGGCGACGCGGGGGTCGTACCCCATGTTGGCGCGAAGATCTTCCACCTCGTTGTTGTGCAGCTCCATCAGCGCCAGCTTGTCCTGATCGCGGATAAGGCGGCGGGACAGCTCCGGCGAGCCGGGGTAGTAGTGCAGTTGGCCATCGCTGTTCATCTCCTCGATGACGCCGAGATAGGGGGCCATGGCGGACCACTGGGCCCGCTCATCCCACAGGCGGCCTATGCCGTCGGCGTATTCCGCCTTCTTCTGGGACCAGTCGCCGCGCAGGTCGTAGAGACCGCCACCGGCATGGGTGTCCAGCACGATGAAGGGTTTCTCCTTCTTCTTGAGGGACTCGATGATCAGGGCCTGGACGGCATGTTTCAGCACGTCGGCGTGGTTGCCGGCGTGAAAGGCGTGGCGGTAGCTCAGCATATCAGGTCTCTGAGGGGGCCCTGCTGGGCACCCAATAACGATAAGTAGTTCAACAAGTTGTGGCTGTTGCCACGAAACAGGGAGAGGCCGCGCAGGGTCTGCAGCAGCACCCCCTGTTGCAACCGCTCCAGCTCCAGCTCGTGGGCCAGCATGGCCTGGTATTCCTCTTCGGCCAGTCGCGCCTTGGCTTGCTGGCGCAGGGTGCGCCAGGGGAGCAGCACGGCCTCGGTCTGCACCAGGGCCGGTTGCAGATCCGTGAGATCGACCGGGATCCGGAGCAGGTCCAGGTGGTGCAGCAGCAGAGCCAGGTTGACGTTGCCCCCCAGCGCCTGCACGTTGAGCCAGTCATGGCTGCGCCGGCCATAGGCGGCGGTGCTCCACTCCCAGAAATCGAGGGGGCTCGGCAGCTCGTGCACGGCGACCCGCTCGCTTGCCATCAACCGTTCGTCACGCAAAGAAGGCCTGCTCCATGGTTTCCAGCTCCTCGCTGAGGCTCATCCACTCCAGCTCCACCTCTTCCAGCTGCTCCTTGAGGGGGCCCTGGGACTTGAGCAGCTCGGAGAGGCGGTTCTTGGCGCTCTCTTCGTAGATGGCGGGATCGACGAGCTGGTGCTCGATGTCGGCGAGCCTGCCTTGCAGCTTCTCCATGCTGGTTTCGAGCTTCTCCAGCTTCTGGCGAAGCGGCCGGGTCGCTTGCCGGAACTGGGCTTCGAGGCGCTTCTGATCCTTGCGCGCCACCGCCGAGTTGGCGGAGACAGTGCCATCTGCCGGCTTGGCATTGGCCTCTTTCTCCTGTTCGCCGAGCCACTTGTGGTAGTCGTCGAGATCCCCGTCGAAGGGCTCGACCCGGCCGCCGTGGACCAGATAGAAGTCATCCGTGGTGGTGCGCAGCAGGTGACGGTCGTGAGAAACCACCACCATGGCCCCCTCGAACCCTTGCAGGGCCATGGTCAGGGCGTGGCGCATCTCCAGATCCAGGTGGTTGGTCGGTTCATCCAGCAGCAGCAGGTTGGGCTTTTGCCAGGTGATGAGGGCCAGCACCAGCCGCGCCTTCTCGCCGCCGGAGAAGGGGGCCACCTTGTCGAGTACCTTGTCGCCATGAAAACCGAAGCTGCCGAGGTAGTTGCGAAGCTCCTGCTCGGTCTTGTCCGGGGCCAGGCGCACCAGGTGATCGAGGGGGCTGTCATCGAGGCGCAGGGTCTCGAGCTGATGCTGGGCGAAGTAGCCGATGCTCACCCCGGCGCTCACCTCCAGCTTGCCGGAGAGGGGCGGGTTGGAGCCCGACAGCATCTTGATGAAGGTGGACTTGCCCGCGCCGTTGCGACCGAGCAGGCCGATGCGCGAGCCCGGCACCAGGTTGAGCTTGATCTTCTCCAGGATCACCTTGTCGCCGTAACCGGCGCACAGGTTCTCCATGGCGATGAGCGGGGTCGGCAGAGCGGAGGGCTCGCGAAACTCGAAGCTGAACTCGGAGTCGGCGTGGGCGGGCAGGATCTTCTCCATCCGCTCCATGGCTTTGAGCCGGCTTTGGGCCTGACGGGCCTTGGAGGCCTTGTAGCGGAAGCGGTCCACATAGGATTGCATGTGGGCCATCTCCCGTTGCTGCTTCTCGTACATGGACTGCTGCTGGGCCAGGTGCTCGGCCCGTTGCAGTTCGAAGTCGGAGTAGCCGCCGCTGTATTCGTTGAGCTTGCCGTTCTCGATATGGATGATGCGATTCACCACGGAATCGAGGAAGTCGCGGTCGTGAGAAATGAGCACCAGCGTGCCCTGATAGCCCTTGAGCCACTTCTCCAGCCAGATGACGGCGTCCAGATCCAGGTGGTTGGTCGGTTCATCCAGCAGCAGCAGATCGGAGCGGCAGAGCAGCGCCTGGGCCAGGTTCAGGCGCATGCGCCAGCCACCGGAGAAGCTTCTGACCGGCGAGTCGAGCTGATCGCCGCCAAAACCCAGACCGTGCAGCAGCTCGGCGGCGCGGGCGCGAATGCTGTAGGCACCTATGGTATCGAGCTTGCCGTGCAGCTCGGCCACCAGCAGACCGTTGTCATCCGCCTCGGCCCGGGCGAGCTCGGCCTCCAGGGCGCGGAACTCCTTGTCGCCGTCGATCACGTACTCCAGGGCGGAGCAGTCCAGCGCCGGGGTCTCCTGGGCCACGCCGGCAATCTGCCAGCCGGCGGGCAGGCTGAAGCTGCCGTTGTCGATGGCCAGCTCGCCCCGCACCAGCGCAAAGAAGGTGGACTTGCCACAGCCGTTCTTGCCCACCAGGCCCACCTTGTGGCCGGGGTGTATGGTGGCGGACGCGTTGTCCAGCAGCGTGCGGCCGCCGCGGATCAGTTCGATTTGACTGGCAACTATCATGGATGGGTCTGCTTGGCTCGATTGAAGGAGAGAAACTGGCGCGGATCTTACGTGAAATGACACAAATTTGCACTTGAGGGCGGGGGGGATGGCTGCCGCCGGAAAAACGTGTCATAACAGAGACATCTGGGGGGCAGGAGGCTGACCATGTTGATTAAAGAGATCATGACGACCCGGGTCGCGACCGTTTCCATGGATGACAGGCTGAGCGTCATCAAGGAGATCTTCGAGCAGGCCCATTTCCGCCACCTTCTGGTGGTGGAAGAAGAGGAGCTGGTGGGGGTCATCTCGGACCGGGATCTGCTGCGTGCCATCAGCCCCTATCTGGACACGGATGCCGAGATGAACCGGGACACCGAGACCCTCAACCGGCGCGCCCACCAGATCATGAGCCGTGAACCCATCACCGTCTCCCCCGAACGCTCCCTGAAAGAGGCCGCCGGCCTCATGCTGGAGCACCAGATCTCCTGTCTGCCTGTGCTGGAGAACGGCGCCCTGGTGGGCATAGTGAGCTGGAAGGACCTGCTGAGGGTCATGAGCGGCTGGCAGCCGGTCTGACGGGGCGGGGAAGGTGTGCGGGGAGCCCGTGTCGCCCGGCAGGGCTTCCCTGCTTCTCGCCTTGTTGAAGGATTAAACTGATTTTATCCCATTTTATAGATCACTTGTATTGCTATATTGATTTTATTGGTCATAAGTTCCGCAAAAATTATTTCGCGTGACACTATGTGTCGCGGCGTCAGCTCGAATTGACGCTTTTATAATTAATCGTTCGCCGCTTCAGTTCCCATCAAGGTTTCCGGATCTACCTTAGGCCATCGGCACATCAACCGATCATCACGACCGAACTCTGGTCTGACAGAGAGTGCTTACACCTGAGGAAAGAACAATGAAAAAGACAGCATTGACGATGGCCATCTCCAGCCTGCTGCTGGCCGGTGGTGCACAGGCCGCCAACGTTTACGATCAGAATGGTACCAAACTGGACATCGGCGGCCGCGTCAACGGCATGTACTACGGCACCGATGACAACGCCACCGAAGGCGATGCCAGCTACCTGCGTCTGCACATCGCAGGTGAAACCAAGGTTGACGAGGATCTGACCGCGTTCGGCTTCGCCGAGTACAACCTGCCGGTTTCCGGTTCTGACAACGACGAGCTGCGTTACGCCTATGCGGGCATCAAGCACGATCGCTTCGGTGCCTTCAGCTACGGTCGCCAGGACGGTCTGTTCACCAAGGCGGTGAACAACTACACCGACGTGCTGCCGGAGTGGGGTGGTGATGGTCTGGGCAAGGACACCGAGGTGTTCGGCACCGGTCGTACCAACGGCCTGGCCCAGTACATGTACAACTGGCAGGGGCTGACCCTGGGTGCCCAGTTCACCGGCAACAACGACCCGCAGAACGCGAGCCGCAGCGAGCGCGTCGGCCCGAACAGCACCTGGAGCCCGAAAGGTTCTTCCGAGGGGTATGCCCTCTCTGCCAACTATGACTTCAACATGGGCCTGAGCCTGGGTGCCGCCTACAACCAGGCTGGCAAGACCGACGAACAGGCCGAGAACGTGAGCTTCGGCGGCGACAACGACGCCAAGCTGTTCGGGGTGGGCGCCAAGTATGCCGTCGGCAACCTCTACATGGCCGCCACCTACTCCCACGGTGAAGATCACCTCTTCGTGGACACCGGCTCCATGCGCGGTTACGCCGAGAAGATGGATGGCTACGAAGCGGTCGTGCAGTACAACATCACGCCGAAGTTCAAGCCCTCCCTGGCCTACCTGCGTACCGACGTGAAGGACAGCGCTCACGGCATCGATGACACCGCGACCGAATACGTCTCCGTGGGTGCCTGGTACAACTTCACCGACAACTTCAATGCCTACGTGGACTACAAGATCAACCTGCTGGACGAAGTGGGTTCCACCGGCAAGAACAGCCTGAACAAGTCCACCGACGACATCGTCGCCGTGGCCCTGCAGTACAACTTCTAAGTCGTCCCGGACGCACTGCACATCTCAGGACCGGCCCATGTGGCCGGTCTTTTTGTTGCTGGCGGACCGCGCTGGATGACAAGAGCGGCACGCCGGGGTTCAGCAATGCCCCTGTGTGGTCGATACCCTTGTTGTCGGGGCCGATGCGTGGCTGTGCTTGCCATGAGGCAGTGATGGGGCGATGATCACGCCCCGTGGTCAAGATCCTATCTTTCCTCGACGCTTTTCATTATTTCTATATAGGCTTGCGTTGTCCCGACAGGGAAAGCGGGGCTGGTTGGCATGTCGCAGCTCCGGTGCGGGGCAATTTCGGGAAATGGACGTAAGGGCGTTATATGGCGAGCATATTGGATTCAGTGGATCAACGTACCCAGCTTGTAGGGGAGAATCGCCTGGAACTGCTGATGTTCCGTTTGGGTGCCCAGCAACTGTTTGCGATCAACGTCTTCAAGGTGCGGGAAGTGGTCAAGCTGCCCCATCTGAACAAGATGCCGGGGTCCCACCACAACATCAGCGGCGTCGCCAACATTCGCGGCGTCTCCATCCCCGTCATCAACCTGCGCGGTGCCATCGGGATGCGTCCCATGGCCATCGATCAGGAGTCCAACCTCATCATCACCGAGTACAACCGCACCATTCAGGGGTTCCTGGTGGGGCAGGTGGCCCACATCGTCAACATGACCTGGAAGGACATACTGCCGCCGCCCCGTTCGGCGGGTCGTGCCAACTACCTCACCGCCATCACCCGCATCCCGGAAGGGGGCGTTGACCAGATCGTCGAGATCATCGACGTGGAGAAGGTGCTGGCGGAGATCATCACCTATGACGTGCGCATCTCGTCCGAGGTGCTGGACGAGGAGATCCTGCCCCAGATGCAGGGACGTCGGGTGCTCATCGTCGATGACTCCAGCACGGCCCGCAACCAGGTGCGCGAGACCCTCGCCCAGCTCGGGCTCGAGGTCATCGAGTGCCAGGACGGCTTGCAGGCCCTCAAGCTGCTCAAGGGGTGGTGCGATGGGGGCAAGAAGGTGACCGACGAGATCATGCTGATGATCACGGATGCCGAGATGCCGGAGATGGATGGCTATCGCCTGACTCACGAGGTGCGCAGCGATCCGCGCATGTCCGATCTCTTCATCACCCTGAATACTTCCCTGAGCGGTAACTTCAACGAGGCCATGGTCAAGAAGGTGGGGTGTGATCGCTTCATCTCCAAATTCCAGCCCGACTTGCTGGTGGACGTGGCCCAGCAGCGGATGCGGCAGATCCTGGGCCGTTGAACCCGGCACGCCGAACCATGAAAAAGCCCCCGCCATGCGGGGGCTTTTTGTTGGGCAAGGGGAAGGCCAGGGGCCCGGCCACCGGGCTACTGTGTCAGCAGAGGCTCGACAAAGCGGGCGACCTTGTCGCGGATCCGGGGCTGGGCGGCGGCCGTCGGGTGCAGTCCATCGTTCATCATGAGTTCAGGGCGCAGCACAATATCATCCAGAAAGAAGGGCATCAGCGGCAGGTCGTTGGCCTTCGCAAGATCCGGGAAGATCTGCTCGAACTGTTGCAGATAGCGCGCCCCATAGTTGCGGGGCAGCAGGATCTGGGTCAGCACCGTCTTCGCCTGGTGCGCCCGGGTGAGCTCGATCATCTTGGTCAGGTTGGCCCGGGTGATGGCGGGAGCAAAGCCCCGCAGCCCGTCGTTGGCGCCGAGTTCGATCAACACCCAGTCCGGTTTGTGGGTTTCGAGCAGGGCGGGCAGGCGGGCCAGGCCGCCCTGGGTCGTTTCACCGCTGATGCTGGCATTGATGAGGGTGTGTTCTCCCCCCTGCTGCTGCCACTTTTCATTGAGCAGGGCAGGCCAGCTCTGTTCGGCCTGCATCTGGTAGCCGGCACTCAGGCTGTCGCCCAGTACCAGCAGGGTCTGGGCCTGGACGGACGCTGCCCAGCAGCACAGGCAACTCACGGCAAACAAGAGACGCATCATGCAGTCAACTCCCACGTTCTATTGTCATTACAGGTTCAGGCAAACAGGATACCCAAGATGAGTTCAACGCCCATTATCGCCGTCAGGGGGCTCGGTAAAACCGTTTGCCTCGGTCAGGAAAGCCTCACCATCCTTGAAGGGATCGATCTGCAAGTCAATACCGGCGAGACGCTGGCGCTGGTCGGTGCGTCCGGTTCCGGCAAGTCCACTCTGCTCGGTTTGCTGGCCGGTCTCGATCTGCCGAGCCGCGGCGAGATAGAGATCCTCGGCCACTCCCTCACCCGGCTGGACGAGGAGGGACGCGCCAGGCTGCGGGCCGAGCAGGTGGGGTTCGTGTTCCAGTCGTTCCTGCTGCTGCCCACCCTGAGCGCCCTGGAAAACGTCATGTTGCCGGCCGAGCTGCGGGGGGAGACCGACAGCGAGCCCCGTGCCAGGGAGCTGCTGGCCCAGGTCGGTCTGGGAGAGCGGTTGCACCACCTGCCGCCGCGCCTCTCTGGCGGCGAGCAGCAGCGGGTCGCCATTGCCCGTGCCTTCATGACCCGCCCCAGCCTGCTGCTGGCGGACGAGCCCACCGGTAACCTCGACAGCAAGACCGGGGAGACGGTGATCGAACTGCTGTTTCGTCTCAACCGCGAGCACAACACCACCCTGGTGGTGGTGACCCATGACCATGAGCTGGCCCAGCGCTGCCAGCGGCAGCTGGTGATGTCAGCCGGGCGGCTGGAGGCACAGGCTGTCATGGCGGCCAGGGTGGGAGAGCTGTCATGAGTCAGTGGAGACAGAGCTGCACCAGGGGATCGTTGGCAGCAGCATGGACGGTGAGGGAGGCGTCATGAGTCAGTGGCGACTGGGATTGAAGCTGCTGCGCCGGGAAGGGTTCAGCGGCGAGCTGCGCTGGTTTGTGCTGGCGCTGGCGCTGAGCGTCGCCTGCGTGCTCAGCGTGGCTCTGGTGGCGGATCGGCTGGACGCGGGGCTCAAGGCCTCCGGGCGGGATTTCATCGGAGGGGACAGGGTGCTGCGCTCCGCGACGCCGGCACCGGCAGAGTGGCTGGCGCAGGCGCATCAGGAAGGGTTGGCCGTGCAGACCACGGTCAGCTTCAACAGCATGCTGTTTCACGGCGATACTCTGCAACTGGCCTCCATCCGCGCCGTGCCCGGGGATTTTCCCTTCTACGGCAAGCTGGAGCTCACTCCCCAGCGCGCCCCGGCGCCCGGCGAGATCTGGCTCTCCGCCAGGGTGATGCAGCTGCTCGGCGCCAAGGTGGGGGAGGCACTCGAGGTCGGCAACACCCGGCTGACGGTGGCAGGGGAGCTGGGCCAGGAGCCGGATCAGGGGTTCAGCCCCTTCCAGATGGCGCCAAGGGCCTTGATCCACAGCGCCGATATCGAAGCGACCGGGGCCCTGCTGCCGGGCAGTCGCCAGCAGTGGCGCTATCTCGTCAAGGGACCCCGCGACGCCATCGCCCGCTATGAGGCCTGGCTCAACCCCAGGCTGAGCGCCGGGCAAAAGCTCGTCAAACCCGATGATCAGGGTACCCAGGTGGGGAAATCCTTGGGCAATGCCGAGCGCTTCTTCCGTCTGGCATCCCTTGCCGGCGTGCTGCTCGGCGCCCTGGCCATGGGGATAGCGGTGCGTCATTTCGCCGAGCGCCAGACCAACATGGTGGCCCTGCTCAAGACCTTGGGGGCCTCGCGGCGCACCCTGTGGCAACTGATGGGCACCCTGCTGTTCTCCCTGACCCTGGTGGGGGCCCTGATGGGGCTGGTGGCGGGCAGCGCCATGCAGTGGCTGACCCTGAACCTGCTGGGGGATCTGCTGCCTGCGGATCTGCCGCCCCCCTCCTGGCGACCCTTCGCCCTGGGCCTCGCGGTCGCCTTCTTCATCACCCTGATGCTGGCGTTCGTCCCCTTCCTGAGGCTGCTCAAGGTACCGCCGCTGCGGGTGCTGCGCCGGGAGCTGGAGGCGGGGATCCCCCCCTGGCTGACGGTGCCCGTGGGGCTCATCGGGCTGTTTGCCCTGGTGTGGGGCTTTACCGCCGACATCAGGCTGGCCTGCGGGCTCATCGGTGGCATGGGGGTGTTGATGGCGCTGCTGGCCCTGCTCGCCTCCGTGCTGCTGCGTCTTGGCAGTCGGCTCAAGGGGCCCCATGCCCTGCGCCTGGCCATCAATCACCTCTCCCGGGAGCGGGGCAGTGGTCTGTTCCAGCTGGCGGGCTTCGCCCTGGCCCTGATGCTGTTCGGGCTGCTGTGGGCGGCGCGGGTCGATCTGCTGGAGGATTTTTCCACCCGGTTGCCTGCCGATGCCCCGAACCGCTTTCTGGTCAATGTGGCGGACAGCGAGCGGGAAGGGATCCTGGCCGATCTGCACCAGGCCGGGGCCATCACCTCGGACTTCTACCCCATGGTGCGCGGGCGCCTGACCCGTATCGCCGGTGAGGCGGTGGGGGAGGATGCGGCGCGGGAGGGGGTGGACAGAGAGCTCAACTTCACCACCACATCGGCCCTGCCCGCCGACAACAAGGTCACTGCCGGTCAATGGCTGGCCGGCAAGGGGGAGGTCTCCGTCGACGAGGCACTGGCGGGACGGCTCGGCATCGCGCTCGGAGACGTGCTCGGCTTCACCATAGAGGGGCAGGCGTTCGAGGCCAGGGTGACCAGCCTGAGGTCCATCAAGTGGGACAACATGAGGCCGAACTTCTACATGATCTTCTCGCCGGATGTGTTGGCCCCCTTCTCCCAGACCTGGCTCGGCAGCTATCGTCTGCCGCCTGAGGGGCGAGGGGCAGAGGTGGAACTCATCCGCCGCCACCCCACGGTGAGCCTCATCGATGTGGAGGATCTGATAGGCCGCCTCACCCTGGTCTCCGATCAGGTGAGCCGCGCCCTAGGGTTGATGCTCGGGCTGGTGACGGTGGCCGCCCTGCTGGTGCTGCTGACCCAGACCCAGGCCGGCATGGCCCATCGGCGCCGGGAGCTGCTGCTGATGCGCACCTTGGGGGCGGGCAGCGCCCTGCTCGAGAAGATGCTGCGCTGGGAGCTGGTGGCGAGCGGTGCCCTGGCAGGGCTTTGCGCCGCCATGGTGGTGGAGCTCTGCTCCTTCGGCCTGCAGTGGTGGTGGGAGGGGGCGCAGTGGCAGTTCCACTGGGCCATCTGGGCTGCACTCCCCCTGCTTGGGGCCGTGCTGGTGACCCTGGCCGGACAGGGCATGCGCCGCCAACTGCTGGCGGGTACCCTGAGCGACCGGCTCAGGGGACTGGGGCAGGGGCTGCTCTGATGGCTCGACACATCCCGACCTTGGTCGGGATGTGTCATTGGGTCAACGGGGTGAGTGCAGCAGATTGTCCAGAGCGCCGGGCAGGGCCGGGAAGCTGAAGTGAAAACCGGCCTGCTGCAAGCGGGCGGGCAGCACGTGCTGTCCGGTGAGCAGCAGATCCGCCGCCTCTCCCATCAGGAGTCGCAGGAGGGGGGCCGGTACGAAGAAGAGGTGCGGGCGATGGAGCGTGGCGGCCAGGATCTCGCTGAACCGGCGATTGCTGACCGGTTGCGGGGCCGTGCCGTTGAAGATGCCGTCACACTCGCCGTGCTCGACGAGAAACAGCATGGCCCGCACCAGATCCTGCACGTGGATCCAGCTCATCATCTGGGTGCCGCTGCCCATGGGGCCGCCGAGGCCCAGGCGGTAAGGGGGCAGCATCCTGGGCAAGGCGCCCCCCTCCATGCCGAGTACCAGGCCTATGCGCAGGATGCAGACCCGGGTCTGGGCCGAGCGGGCCTGCTGGGCAAGCTGCTCCCACTGCTGACAGAGACGGTGGGTGAATTCGTCGTGAGGGTTCTGGCATGTTTCATCCAGAGGGGCGTCATCCTGGCGGCCATACCAGCCGATGGCGGAGGCATTGAGCAGCAATCTGGGGGGCGTGCTGGAGAGTTTGACGAGATCCACCAGCTGTTCGGTCAGCAGCCAGCGGCTGTTGCAGAGCAACTGCTTGCGGGACTCGCTCCAGCGTCCGGCGGCGATGGGTTCGCCGGCCAGGTTGATGACGATGTCCACGTCATTGAGGTGATCCAGCCTGTCCAGACTGTCCAGCAGGGTGACATCGTGGCCGAGCAGCTCGTAGGCCCGGCTGCCCTGGCGGGTCAGCACGACTACTTCGTGCGCCACCTTGAGGTGTGCCACCAGACGGCGGCCGATAAACCCCGTGCCCCCCGTGATCAGTATCTTCATGTCCTGCCTCCCTGACGCTCTAGGGTCTACTCTAGAGCCTGGGTGCCCGATGGACAAGCTCCTGTTTTTATGAGCATTATGATTTTTGTCTCCCAAGACGCCGCCCCCTTTATCCACGGGGTTGCCGGGCGTTGCGACCACGGGGGGCGCCGTGGCGCGGCGGTATCAGGGGCTCATTCCGGCTTGCCAAACGGGCGCCAGCGGGTAAACTCGAGCGCTTTTTCGCCATGTTCATGAGGGCCGTTATGCCATTTCGACGTTTGAAGGTGCGTCAATTCTATGTTCGGCTGCTCTGTGCCTTGCTGGCCGGTCTGTTGCCCATGCTCCTTGGGCTCGTCATCGTCATCTGGCAGACCGCCACCGGCGTGAAACAGGATGCGGTGGCGCGCCTGGAACATGCCAGGGTCATGTTCGACCGCACTCTGGACAATGCCCAGTTGGCGGCGTCGGCCCTCACCGGCAGCCTGGGCAGGCCCTGTCTCGAGGTGGTGCAGGGGCTCAGGGATCAGGTGGCTACGGTGCCGGATGTGCGCAGCGTCAACCTGGCCAGGGGGGATCGGATCTACTGCTCTTCCCTCTATGGCCCGGTCGATGGCGGCATCAAGCTGGATGACTATGTCGGGGGCAGGCTCGACCTGATGAAGGGCAACCCGGTCACCCCGAATCGCCCCCTCATCGCCTACCGGGAAGAGGTGGGCGAGTTCAGCGTGCTGGTGGGGGTCGACGGCTACTACCTGCTCAACATCCTGGACATGCTGAGCCGCAACTCCCCACTGGGGCTGGTGGTCGGCAACGAGATGCTGCTGCGAAACAGCGAACTCACCGACAAGCTGATCCCCAAGGATCGCAATGGCTATCTCGAACAGGTCTCGACCAGGTACCCGTTCAAGGTCGTGACCACGGTGTCGGTGGATGAGTACCGTGCCCACATCTGGGACTACTCCAAGGTGGGCGTCATTATCTATCCTCTGCTGAGCCTGCTGCTCGGGGTGGCGGTCTTCTGGCTGATGGGCCGTTCGACTTCGCCGGCCCAGGAGCTGAAACGGGCACTGTCCCAGCAGGAGTTCATCCCCTATCTGCAACCCGTGGTGAACGGGGAGGACGGCCAATGGAGCGGTTGTGAGGTGCTGATGCGCTGGCAACACCCCCGTCAGGGGATGATCTCGCCGGATCGCTTCATTCCCCTGGCAGAGGACAGTGGCCTCATCGTGCCCATGACCCGGCTGCTGATGGCGCAGGTGCGCGAACAGTTTGCGGGCAAGGCGCACCATCTGCCGCGAGGGTTCCACTTCGGCTTCAACATCAGCGCCAGCCACTGCAAGGATCTGAGCCTGGTGGAAGATTGCCGGGATTTCATCAACGCCTTCAAGGGGAATCCCATCAAGCTGGTGCTGGAGCTGACCGAGCGCGAGCTCATCGTGGCGGACGAGACGACGGACCGGCTCTTTGCCGAGCTGCATGCCCTCGGGGTCTTCATCGCCATCGACGATTTCGGCACCGGCCACTCCAGCCTGACCTACCTGCAGACCTTCCAGGTCGACTTCCTCAAGATCGATCAGAGCTTCGTCGGCATGATTGGGTCGGACGCGCTCTCCAGCCACATCGTGGAGAACGTCATCGACCTGGCGACCCGGCTCGGTCTGCAACTGGTGGCGGAAGGGGTGGAGAATCAGGTGCAGGCCGACTATCTGAAGGCCCGCGAGGTGACCTTCCTGCAAGGCTACCTGTTTGGCAGGCCCATGCCCATGAAGGAGTTTGTCAGCCAGCTGGCCGGCCAGGGGCGCTGAGGGGAAAGCGCGAGGCGAAAAAAACCAGCGACCGGGTCGCTGGTTTTTTTATGGCCGGATGGCTCAGAGCATGCGGGCCAGGGCGCGGCACAGACGCTGAACACCCTCTTCCGTGGTCGCCTCATCCACACAGGAGAAGCTCAGGCGCAGGGTGTTCTGGATTTCGGGGCGCACATAGAAGGGAGCGCCGGGCACGAAGGCAACCTTCTCCTTGATGGCCTCGTCGAACAGGGCCATGGCACTGACGCTGGGCGGCAGGGTCAGCCAGAGGAACATGCCCCCTTCGGGACGGGTGTAGCTGACGCCGGGCGGACAGTGGCGGGCGAGGGCGGCTTCCATGGCGGCACGCTGGCGACCATAGACCTCCTTGATCTTCTCCAGGTGAGCGTCGAGGGAGTTGTCGGTCAGGAAGCGGTGCAGCACCTGCTGGCTGAAGGCGTTGCTGTGCAGGTCGGTGGCCTGCTTGGCGATGGTGACCTTCTTGCGCAGCCAGTCCGGCACCACCATCCAGCCCAGGCGGAAGGCGGGTACCACCGTCTTGGAGAAGGACCCGAGCAGCACGGTGTTGTGGGGGGCCAGCTTGGCGATGGGGGGCAGGTGCTCCCCTTCGAAGCGCAGCTCGCCATAGGGGTCGTCTTCCACCATCAGCAGATCGTGGCGCACCAGGCGCTCGGCCAGGGCTTCCCGGTTGGCGCGGCTGTAGGAAACACCGCTCGGGTTCTGGAAGTTGGGCACGCCGTAGAGCAGCCTGGCGCTGGAGCCCTGCTCCAGCAGCGCATCCAGCGCGGCCAGATCCAGCCCCTCTTCACCCAGGGTGATGGGCTTGAAGTTCGGTTGATAGACGGAGAACGCCTGGATGGCGCCAAGGTAGCCCGGCTCTTCGATGATGAGATCCTGCCCCTCGTTCACCAGCACCTTGCCCAGCAGATCCAGCGCCTGCTGGGAGCCGCTGGTGATGAGGATGTTGTCCGGATTGACCTCCATGCCGTGGCGGCTCAGGTAGCGGTCGGCGATGAACTGGCGCAGCGGGGCAAAGCCCTCGGTGGTGGCGTATTGCAGCGCGGCGGCTCCCTGCTCGCGCAGCACGTCCTGGCAGGCTTGCTCGATGGCCTTGACCGGGAACAGATGAGGGTTGGGCAGGCCGCCGGCGAAGGAGATGATCTCCGGATTGGCGGCAACTTTGAGGATTTCGCGGATAAAGGAAGGCTCGACCTTCTCGAAGCGCTGGGCAAAAAACGGCTGCATAGGGTTCTCTCTGACTAGGTGGCGGTCGCTCCATTCAACCGCCAGGTTATCCGTTTGTATCAGATTTCAGAAATGAGGCAATGGCTGTCACAAAAATCCATAAAAAAGGGCAGGTTTGGCACCTGCCCGAATTTTATCGTCCCGACCCCGGTCAGGGGCGCAAAAACCCCTGTCAGGGGGGCATCGGGCGGGATGGGGGTCAGAGCCCCGGCGCCTTGAGGAAGCGGATCATCAGGTCGGTATTGGCCCCGAGTTGCTGCTCGATCCGGCCCGGGAAGAGCTCGGCCATCTTGTCGAGGCGATCATGCTCCGTGTGCCAGATCTTGCCCCACTGGGTCTCGCTGTCCCGGTCGCAGGCGCTCTTGGTGGCGTCGTCGTAGCAGTCCCACAGCGCCGGATTGGTGCTCTGGGAGTAGCCGTCATAGCCATCTTCCCCGTTGATGGTGAAGTTGGTGGCCTCCACGTAGGCGATGGGCACCCCCAGGCAGGCAAAGGGGGCATGATCGGACCAACTGCCGGTCTCCCCTTCCGGGTAGCCGCTGTAGCTGGGGTGAATGGCGAACGGGGTGGCGGTCTGCTGGGAGATGGCCAGCAGGCGATCGCGCACCTTGGGATCGAAGCTGTAGCGGCTCGGGTCGGCGCAGTTGTACTCGGCCACGTCGGAGTGGGCCGAGTGGACATAGACGATGTCACCCCCGGCGATGGTGTCGTAGTTCACCATGGCCAGCAGCTTGGCGACGGCGTCGGTGTCGAGACTGGCGGCATAGGCTTTGGAGCCGTTGAGGCCGTTCTCCTCGGCGCCGAAGAAGGCGAAGCGCACCGTGTAGGGCAGGGTCTCTCCCTTGAGTGCCTCGGCAACCGCCAGCAGGGCGGCGACGCCGGCCCCGTTGTCGGTGGCACCTTCGGATCCTTTCTTCTCGCCGGTGCTGTCATAGTGGGCACCGATGAGGATCACCTTGTCGCTCTGACCCTTGAGCTCGGCGACGATGTTCTGGGAGGTGCGTTCGGTGCCGCCCCGGGTGTAGGTGAATGGCTGGTTCTGCACCTCGTAACCCCAACCGGCCAGGTGATCCTGGATCCAGGCGGCGGCGCGGGTTTCGGCCTCGGTGCCTGTGGGACGAGCGCCTATCCCTTCTGCACCAGAGCTCAGTTGCACCAGAAATTCATGGGCCTGAGCTGCGGGGGCAGGGGGTTGGGAGTCGTTGTCTGAGGGGTTGCAACCGGCCAGCAGGGCAGGCAGGGCGAGGGCCAACAGGGTTTTCTTCATACTGCAATCCTTTGTTGTATATGGTTTTATTTTTCCGCGTCAGGATGAACCCGACGTCCGGCAGATTCTGTGAAGGGAGTGGCATTTGTCAACCTTGCCGGTGGATGTGGGCAGTCCCGGGGGATTTGTTGTGGGAAACACTTGCGCCTTGTGCCTATCTTGGGATAATTCGCTCCCCTGTTTTTGCGAACTGATGCAATAACGAGCGATCCATTTATGTCGGCTCTGTTCCAGAGCGATGCAATAACGAGCAATTTACTATGTCTGTGACCCAAGATGTGTTTAACGAAGACGGCAAGTTCATGCGCAAGATCCGCAGCTTCGTCCGTCGCGAAGGCCGCCTGACCAAAGGGCAGGAGAAGGCCCTGGAAGAGCTCTGGCCGGTCATGGGCATCGATTTCGCACCAGAGCCGCTCGACATGGTGGCCCTGTTTGGCCGCGAGGCACCCGTGGTGCTGGAGATCGGGTTCGGCATGGGCGCCTCCCTGGTGGAGATGGCCAAGAATGCCCCCGAGAAGAACTTTATCGGCATCGAGGTGCACTCTCCGGGTGTGGGCGCCTGCCTTGGCACCGCCCAGGAGGCGGGTGTCACCAACCTGCGCGTCATCTGCCACGATGCGGTGGAAGTGCTGGAGCACATGATTCCGAACGGTTCTCTCTCCTGCCTGCAGCTCTTCTTCCCTGACCCCTGGCACAAGAGCCGCCACCACAAGCGTCGCATCGTGCAGCCTGCCTTTGCCCAGGATATCCGCCAGAAGCTTGCCATCGGTGGCGTCTTCCACATGGCCACCGACTGGGAAAACTACGCCGAGCACATGCTCGAGGTGATGAGTGCCGCCGAGGGGTACGAGAACACCTCCGCCACCGGCAACTGGGTGCCCCGTCCCGACTGGCGCCCCCTGACCAAATTCGAGCAGCGTGGCCATCGTCTGGGCCACGGTGTCTGGGATCTGATTTTCAAACGAGTCAACTGAGTCAACGTATCAACTAAGGAGCTATCATGGCCAACCGTAGCCGCCGTCTGCGTAAGAAACTGCGCGTCGATGAATTCCAGGAAATGGGGTTCGACATCAGTTTCAACTTCCCGGTCGGCACCGCCGAAGAGACCATTGATGCCGTGGTCGATGCGCTGATCGACGAGGTGATTGAGCCTCGCAAGCTGGCCTTCGCCGGCTCGGGTCACCTGGCCTGGGAAGGGATGATCTGCACCCAGCAGCTCGGCAAGTGCTCCGACGAAGACCGTTCCGCCGTTCAGACCTGGCTGCAAGGCAAAGGGCTGGAGGCCGTGGTGGTCACCGAGCTGTTCGATCTCTGGTACGGCGAGCCGGCCTGATATCTGACTGCCTCCCGGGCAGATAGAAAATCCCGCCGCCGGCGGGATTTTTGTCGGTGGGCTGGCCCCGCCTCGTTTCACGTCATGGAAAAGCCAATGGTGTTGTCATCCGAATTACTGGCCGGCATCCTGGAAGAGGTGCGTCCGCTGCTCGGGCAGGGGAAGGTGGCCGATTACATTCCCGCCCTGGCCCAGGTGCCTGCCGATCGGCTGGGGATCGCGGTCTGTACCGTTGAAGGGGAATTGTTCACCGCAGGTGACGCTTTCGAGCCCTTCTCCATCCAGAGTATCTCCAAGGCCCTGAGCCTCACGCTGGCCTTGACCCTCTATCAGGAGGAGGAGATCTGGGCCAGGGTGGGCAAGGAGCCCTCCGGCCAGCCGTTCAACTCCCTCGTCCAGCTGGAGTTCGAGCAGGGCATTCCCCGCAACCCCTTCATCAACGCCGGTGCCCTGGTGGTGAGCGATCTGCTGGAAACCCGGCTCACCGCTCCCCGCCAACGCACTCTGGAGCTGGTGCGCCGCCTGTGCGGCAACCCGGCCATCATGGCGGATCAGGTGGTGGCGCGCTCCGAGTACCAGCACTCCGCCCGCAATGCCGCCATCGCCTATCTGATGAAGGCCTATGGCAACTTCGAGAACGAGGTGGACAAGGTATTGCAGAGCTACTTCAATGCCTGCGCCATCCGCATGAGCTGCGTCGATCTGGCACGAGCCTTCGTCTATCTTGCCAACCGGGGCGTGCCCCTTGGCGAGAGCACGCCCCTGCTGCCGGCCCGGACCACCAAGCAGGTCAATGCCCTGCTCGCCACCTGCGGCCTCTATGACGAGGCGGGCGACTTCGCCTACCGGGTCGGCATGCCGGGGAAATCCGGGGTGGGGGGCGGCATCATGGCGCTGATCCCGGGAGAGCTTTCCATCTGCGTCTGGTCACCCGAGCTCAACAAGGCGGGCAACTCCCTGGCCGGGACGGCGGCGCTGGAGCTGCTGGCCGAGCGCCTGGGCCGCTCCATTTTTTAACTCTCTTCACTATGCATCGAGACGACATCATGAAACGAATGACTGGACTGTGGCGAAGCTGCCTGACCGCCTTGCTGCTCTGGTGTGCCTGGCCCGCGCTGGCCGCCGAGCTGCCCCCGCTCTCCCTGGCGGATGCCAAGGGCAAGGAGGCGGTGATCCTGGATACCCGCCCGAGCTATTTCTATCAGGGCTGGCCCATGGACGGGGAGAAGCAGGGGGGCCATGTAGCCGGTGCCGAGCTGCTCTCCGCAGAGTGGAAATACAGTGACGAGGAGTGGCCTGTGGCGCTTGCGAGCAAGGGGCTGAAGGCCGACAAACCCGTCGCCCTCTATGGCACCCCTCGCGAGGTGGCCGAGGTGGCCCGTCTGCTGCGCCTGCAGGGCATCAAGCAGCTGTTCGAGCTGCAGGGATGGAAAGAGGCGCCCCGGGAGCATCTGGCACGCTGGCAGCAGCTGGTCCATCCGCTCTGGCTGGCAGACTTGCAGGCAGGCAAACCGGTCATCGCCGCCCCCAAGGGGGAGTGGAAGGTGTTCGAGGTGGACTGGGGATCCCCCAAGGCCTATCTGCTGAGCCACATTCCGGGAGCCGGCTACATCGACACCAACCGGCTGGAAGGGGAGCCGCTGTGGAACAAGGTCTCTGACGAGGCGCTCAAGGCGCTGCTGCTGGAGAACGGCATCCGTCATGACACCACCGTCATCCTCTATGGCCGCAACACCATGGCGGCGGCCCGTGCGGCCCATCTGATGATGTATGCGGGGGTCGAGGATGTGCGGCTGCTGGATGGCGGGCTGGAGGCCTGGTTCGTGCAGCATCTGCGCACCGAGACCGGGCTGGCCAACAAGTTCACCCCGGCCAAGGAGTTTGGCGTGGCCATCCCGGCCCATCCCGAGTACTACACCACCCTTGACCAGGCCAAGGCCCTGCTCAAGCAGCCGGACGGCGCCCTGGTCAGCGTGCGCACTTGGGACGAGTTCGTGGGCAATACCTCGGGCTACAGCTACATCAAGCCCAAGGGAGACATTCCCGGGGCCAGATGGGGTCATGGCGGGGTGGATGCCAACAGCATGAGCGACTTCCACAACCCGGACGGCACCATGAAGCCCCCCCGCGAGATCCTCGCCATGTGGGATGAGTGGAATATCGAGCCGACCCAGCAGGCCGCTTTCTACTGCGGCACCGGCTGGCGCGCCTCCGAGGCGTTCTTCTACGCCTGGTTGATGGACTGGAAGCGGATCAGCGTCTACGACGGCGGATGGTTCGAGTGGAGCATGGATCCGGCCAACCCCACCGTCACCGGCGAGCGCAAGCCGGGCAACTGAGACGGCAAAGCCGAGCAGCGGAAATAAAAAAGCACCTTCAAGGAAGGTGCTTTTTTTGTCTGCAAGGCATGGTGAACCGGGATCAGAAGGAGGCCACGCTGGTCTGGTCGTAGAGGCCGTACTTCCTCGACAGCATCTGGCCGCCGTCCCGGGTCAGGGGGACCCAGCTGATGTTGGCGCTGTCGATGGTGGACTTGAACATCATCAGGTCGAACGGGATGGTGATGTAGAGGCCCTTGGTGAAGCTCCCTTCGCCGTACTCTTCTGCCGACACATTGGTGAAGGTGGCAAAGAAACCGGCGCTGATCCCCGAATCAAAGGTCTTGGCGAAGTTGAACGTGGCGCCATAGTCCCCCGCGAGATAGCGACCCACCGAAATCTGGGCGGTCACCTTGTCCAGAAACGCCGGTTGCCAGTAGGTGGTGACATGGCCGGTGGCGATCTGGTAATCGGCGAGCTGGAGGGTGTTCTCCCAGTCCCGCTGCCTGACCAGGTTGAGATCGGCACCGATGGCCCAGTTGCGGTTGAAGGGGCGATACAGGGCCTCCCCGCCGACACCGGCATACATCATCTCCAGATAGCCGCCATAGGCCTGGCCGTACCAGCCATCGGCAAACTTGTCCATGTGGGTGAGCTGCAGGTTGTTGAGCAGCACATTCGATGACGTCACGTACTCCCGCACCCAGGTACGGACCCGGGGCAGGGCCTCTCCATCGGGCGGCGGCTCGGTGTAATTGAACTTGTCGTAGTTGTTGACGAGGTTGACGAAGACGGTGCTGCTCACCCAGTCGTGCTCGGTCATGTGCCAGTCGGTGTTGGCATTCAACCCGAGCTGGTACATGTAGAAACTCTCGGCTCCCCCGATGGACTGGCTCAGCTTGGGCACTATCTTGAAATCCCATGAGCGGGGTTCGGCTCCATGGCGCAGTGTGCCTTCGACGGGGGCCGGTGGCTGGCGGCTGACCTCGATCTCCTGTGTCTGGCCGAGGGGGAGATCGCTGTTGGCACGACGCACGGAGTCGAGATCGACTCGGCTCTCCTGCAGGGGCATCCCCTGCTTCTGCTCGATGATGCGCAGCTCTTTCACCGTGGAAGGCAGGGCATTGACGGCCAGCAGGGTGGCTCGCTGCTCGCTCTGGGCCTGATCCCTGTATCGGGTCTGCTCTGCCTCCAGCGTCAGGGTCTCCTTGTCACTGTAGAGTGAGGCCTGTTGCCAGCCCCCATTGCTGGCCAGCTGGGAAGAGAGCGTCGACCAGTCGACCTGCTCCAGGGAGTCGACCTGGCTGGCCTGATAGGCCGGAACGGGGGGATCCATGACCTTGGGCAGCGACAGGGAGGGATCGTTGAAGTTGGTATGCCATGTCAGCCCCCACATCAGGGTATTGCCGCGTTGATAGCTGAGGTGCATGTCGAACACATCGTAAGGCTGGTAGACGATGCCCACATTGATGGGGGTGCTCTGAACGATGGCCCCCGCCGACTCGTGACTGTAGTCGTTGCCCTCGTATTCGAGCTTGAGCCTGAGGGGCTGCCAGGGGGTCTGGTACTCTATCCCTCCATAGAGGGCCGCCGGGCCATGGAACAGGCTGCCGAATTCAAACTTGCCGCCGCTGCCCGAGAAGCCGTCATCACGCTGACACCAGCCTTCACGGACTTCACAGAAGGGGTTCTTGATATTGCCGCTCTGACCCATGTTTCCCCACGCCATTCCCAGGGTGAAATCAAGGTTCTTGTAGCGTTTGCTGGCGACGATGTATTCGCTGTCAAAGAGCCCGGTCCCCATCACATCGCGCAGGCCCACAGAGACCTGTGGGCGCCAGGTGGATTCGGTCCAGAGTCGGGCTTTGACATCCAGCCCCTTGTCCTTGTAGGTCTGGTCGCCACTGAAATTCTCGTCATTGCTGTAGAGCCGGGTGCGAATGTCGGTGTATCTCAGGGTGGCTTCCAGCCAGGAGAATGGCTGCATGGAGATGGACCAGCGCCGGTATTCCTGGTCATCCATGTAGTTGAATGAAAACTCGCCTTCCGGAGCCATGCGTGCCGTCGGCATCTGGAGCAGGCCCACGCCACCAAAATCACTCTGGGTGGGGAGGAGAGGCGAGAAGCTGTCCGTGTTGGCAAACGCGAAGGGGGAGGCAAGCAGCGAGAGAGTGGCGATTCTGGTCAGCATTACTCGGGTATCCGATTAGCAATCATGTCGGCAATACGGAGATTGATGTTCTTGAACTGGGCAGGCAACAGCGCCGGATCGAAACCGGCAAACAGGGTTGCACCCGGCATGGGCTCGATATGGTATTCGTTCCACACCGCGACGGGGGACAACTGGACGCGGCCATCCGGCTGGATGAGATAGACCTCACCAGGGTTGGCGCCGGGTAGCAGACTGTGGCCCTGCCAATATTCAGCCAGCCCCTTGGCGGGTTCATGGGGCATGGACCTGCGACTGTTGATCAATCCCAGCAGGTAGAGGCTGGATGGTCTGCGAGAGAGATAGAGAGAATAGTCGCCAGACAGACGAGGGTTGTTTGCAGGCTCCACTCTGCTGAGATCCGGATCCAGCTTGATGTCAATCCGGCCGGCCACATCGAGCTGATCCAGCTCGCGCAGCAGTTGCTGGGTGGCCTGAACCAGGCCGCCCTGATGCGCTCTCATCCAGAGAACCTGGAGGGCTTTCAGATCGCTGAGCAGCTGTTCTTTGGCTTGCTGTGCAGACTCATCTCGGGCGGGGGAGGAGATGATGGCGGCAGGCCAGTAGATGTCGCCGGGCAAGCCGGGCGCATTCAACAGTTGTTCCAGACGCTGGCTATCGGAGAGGGAAATGGTGGTCTTGCTGGCATGGCCGACCATCACCCGGGTGATGCTGTCGGCATGAAGCCATGGGGCATAGCCAATCAGAAGCGAGAGTATGATTTTTTTCATGGTGCATAGGGCTTGGTGAAGACCATCTCGATGGTGCTGTTGTCAGGGCCGATGTGCTGAATGGTTTTTCTGACCAAGCCCGTCTTTTTGTCCAGCCAGTAATAATTCCGCCACGTCAGGTCATCCTTCACCGACTGGACCGTCTCTTCGTAGAGGGAGGTCGTCAGCACGGCGCCATTGATATCCAGATTTTCATCAGCCAGCTGTTTGAAGGTGGCGTGGAGGTTTCTTCCGCTGTGGCGAAGTTGCGCCCATTCGGCCAGATAACTGAATTGGGCATCACCTGGAATGACGGCCTGACTCAAGGGATCCGCCATGGTGGCGGCGAAATAGCGAAGATCATTATCCAGCTTGAGCGTCTTGGTAATTCGACCATGCTCGGTCACTATCAAGCCTCTGTCGCTGCTGACCCAGGAGAGGCGATCCCCCTCGGCAAAGGCGAGCACGAGCAATACAGGTGGTCTGTCATCAACGGTGAGCAATGCACTGGCATAGGGCAGCTTTTCGATGGCTTCCGGGGAAATGGTTATCTCATCATCCGCAGTGAAGATATATTTGAGCTGTTGATAGCTATCAACGTTGCTGTCTGCACAGCCAAACAACAACATTGATAGCAATAAAAGAATGCGCTTGATTAGCATGAAAGCATCACTGAATAAATAGAAAAACAATAAAGACTGCCCTGAGGCAGTCTTTATTTCATTATATCAACGAGCTGTGCTGGTGACAGTCGAGGGGTTGTCGTCGTTGTTGTTGCTGGCAACGGCAACGGCAACACCGATGGCAGCAGCAGCGGCTACGCCAACGGCGATGGCACCAGCGGTGATGCCACCGACAGCAGCAGCGCTAGCAGCACCGGCACCGGCAGCGGCGCCACCAGTGCTGGCGCCTGCGCCAGCAGCGACTTCTTCAGCAGCCATGGTCGGGCTGGACAGGGCCAGCAGTGCAGTCATAATCAAAACACTCTTCTTCATATATTTCCCTTATAAAATCAGAATAGTCGACGATCGTTCTACTCTATTGTGATGGCAAGCCATCGTTTTTGATCAATTTGCATCCATTATTTTTTATCATGACGGAATGCAAATCGAACCAAAATTATCATCACCCCCAACATGCCGCCCAAGAGGGCACCCAATACGACGATGAGTGCCCGTTTCGGCTTTATTTTCTCTTCGGCGATAACGGCAGGGTCAAGCACTTTAAAGACATATTCCTGATTGACTTCGGCGAGCATCAAGGTTTTGGTCTGCTCTTCTATCAATTGATAAAAGACTTTCTGCATATCGGCAACGGAAGTCTTGGAGAGTTGTTCGGTCAAATAGGCGATATTGCGTTTTGACTCCTCCTGATCCCGCTGTTTCATGGTGCTGTTGAGATCGTCGATCAACCAGTCCACCCACTGTTTTGCCAGTTGCGGGGAGTAGAAGTCGACGCTGACGGTCAGCAGCCCTGTCTTGGGGTCGCTGTTGAGATTGACCAGGCTCCTGAACGCCTTGATGAGCTCCCAGTCAGTGGGCTCTGGAGACCTGCCGGGCGGCATCTCGCGGACCCACTGATGGGACTGGGTGTCATAGACCTCGGGGTCGATGAGCAGCTCCCCCGTGGTTTTATCCATGCCGGTGGCGGCGATCAGGGGGACGGCCAGTTGATGGCGACGAATGAACTCCCCGAGAAACAGCCGCGACTTGCCCACCTCGATGGCGATGGAAGCCTTGTCTCCTCCTTTATTGCCCAGATCGACCCCGGCCAGACTGGCCAGCCCGCCGAAGCGGGAGGCCAGCGCGGAGAGTCCTCCCCCCTGTTGTTCAAGGGAGGGGGTCAGGAGCGCTTCTGCACGATAGATGTTGGGACTCCACAGTGCGAAGGCAACGGCGAGACAGGTAGCGATCAATGTGGTGGCAAAGAGCCACCACTTGCCTTGCCACAGGGCAATAGCCAGCTCTCGCAGGTCGATTTCATCGCTTGCCGGAGCAAGATCCCTTGGCAAGGGAATGACGTTCGCTTTTTGTGCTTCCATGATGATTTGATGAGTCCTATGGAATATGACTGGACGCGTCCAGCGCGTTACTTGATGGCGGACCAGGCGACGCCCAACTGATACATGATCTGGGTCGCCGAAGACATGATGCTCAGGTTGTCCAGATAGTCGGAATCCACCGGCACTATGATGGTGTCCCCCGGCTCCAGGCTCTTGCGTCCGCCAAACCAGCTGTCATTGGGCAGCATCACGCTGCCATTGGCCTTGATGACATAGACGCGATCGGTATCGGCTTGTTTCTTGGTACCACCGGCCAGGCTGATGTACTCGTTGATGCTGGTCTCCTCTTTGTAGATATGGGAAGAGGGGAACTGCACCATGCCCGCGATGGAGACCACGTTCTGCATGGTCGGGATATAGAGTTTGTCGCCATCCTCAAGCAGGACGTCTGACTGCTTCTCTCCGGCCAGCAGGGCTGGCATGTCGATGGTCATGCGTCCTATGGCCTTGCTGTTTTCCAGCTGGTTGACCACCGACATGGCTTCGGCAGGGGAGCTGCTGTAGTTGGCAATGGTGCTCTGTCTGCGCAAGGTCATGGTCGAGATCTCCTGGCGAAGTTCATCGCGCAGCATCACCAGCCGCTCTTCCTCCTGCTTGCGCAGGGCCTTGCGGGCGAAGATGGCCCCGTTGGGGTTGGCGTAGGTCGTGATGCCACCCACGCGCTCGATCAGATCGTGCAGGCTCTCTCCCCTGCGCACGGTGTAAGTGCCCGGGAATTTCACTTCACCGAAGACCTGGACGGTCGCCTCTTCCCGCCATTGGGGATGGGGCAGGACGTTGATGTTGTCCTTGGATTGCAGCAGCGGTGAACCGTAAGGGCTGTTGGCGGTATCCAGCGAGAATCGTTCGTTCTGTACCAGGATGCTGTCGCCCCGCTCATTGACGCGGGAGAGTTCGACCACGTTGGCCTGCTCGTTGAATCCGCCGGCGGCCAGGATGGCATCGGACATGCGGCTGTTGTCGGTCAGCGGGTAGAGGCCCGGGTATTTCACTTCGCCACGCACTTCCATGATCTTCACCGGCTGACCCAGGGTAGACTGTGCCTTCAGGCGCTCGATGACAGGCGCCAGAAGGGCTTGCCGTGAATCGGCGACCACTGCGTCCGTGGCGGTCTTGTCGGACAGGGAGGAGAGCTTGATCTGAGAGTCATTGTTGAGCTCGTCACTCTTGACATCGGCGCCGGTGGAAACATCGGTCCGCATCATGGCGGCGTTGTCCAGCTCCCTCGTCTTGGTCTTGAGATCCTTCACTCTGGTCGAGGTTGCGGCAGTCTCTCTGAGCCGGTCAGTGGCATCGTTGCGGAACACCAGTACCTGGTCCCTGGCCTGGAGTACCACGTCGTCCTTGCTGCCCGGCTGTTGCAGCGCCTTGCCCAAGTTGAACTGGATCACGCTGATATTGCGTTGGGAGTCCACTTCCCGGACGACCAGGGCATAGCTCAGATCGGTCGCGGAGATGAGATCCCGCTGAACGCTCTTGAGCAGGTTGCTGATGCGGGTGCCCGGGGTGTAGCTGTAGACGCCATCACGTACTACGGCCCCTTTGACGACGATGGCCTGACTGTACTCGGTGCTGCTCGGTTTGACCGAAATCTTGTCGCCGTCCCGGATGCTGAACTGACGGTCATGGCCATTGGCCAGCGTCAGGTTGAAGACTTTCAGACCGGTGTCCGTATGGCGTTCTACCGAGACTTCCTGCAAGGCTGACGCCTTTACGCCACCGGCCAGGGCGAGCACGTCCGCCAGGGGCGCCGAATTTCTCAATTCGTAGATGGCGGGGCGCTTGACCAGTCCGCTGATGGACACTTCACTGCCTTTGGCCGGGACGAAGACGGTATCCCCCGCCTGCAAGCGAATATCCTGGCTGGTATCCCCCCAGACCAGCATCTTGTACAGATCCACATCGATGACTTTCTGTCCGGCCCGCTTGACCTGGATCTTGCGCAGGGAGCCGACGGTGTCGATGCCGCCAGCCGCCTGCAAGACCTGGGTGACGGTCGCCATGCCGCTGACATTGTAGGCACCGGGGCGATAGGCATCCCCCATCACAAAGACCTGCATGGCGCGCATGGAACCAAAGCTGATGAAGGAATTGACGCCTATCATCTGCTCCTTGATCCGGGTTTCAAGGTCGCTTCTGAATTGCTGGAAGGTCAACCCACTGGCGGAGATGGGACCGAGACTGGGGAAATCGATGAAGCCTTCGCGACCGACACTCAGGTCATAGACCGCGTTTTCCTTGCCATACAGCTGTACATGGATTTCATCCCCCGGGCCAATGACATAATCATCAGCAACGGGCATGTCGGTCACGGGGGCATCCAGAATGGGTTCCCCGGCGAACACATTGTAACCGAATGGTTGGAGCTCCCCTGGCTGGGCTACCCCTGCGATCAGCGGGCGCTGGGATACCTGGCTGTAGTCGACCTCCCGTGGCGCCGCTACCGGCGTTGACGGGGTGACAGGGGTCATGGCGCTGGCATTCTGGAACTGGTCGACAGAAATACCGTATTGCTTGGCCAGAGCCTGCTGCTGATCAGCGGGGAGGCGCTTGAATTGTTCCATCATCTGCGGGCTGATTTGCGGCGCAGCGAATGCATTTAAACTAATCGCAGCTAATATCCATGGCGCTGTTATAAATTTCATTTTAGGTAAAGCCTTGCAATGTGTTTGTTCAGATTGCTGAAGATGGTGGGTAATAAATAGGGTGTTTACTCGGCGATTGAGTAAATTAGACTTTCTTTATATATCCGTGAAAAATAACAAGCCCCGTATATTAGAACATGCTTGTGTGACGTTTTTATATGCAAGGCACCCAGGTATATGGAAGGCCTGGGTATGCTCAGTGTTGTCAGCATGAGGAGCAAACCACCCGCAGGGGCAGGGATGGCATGACTGGTACTTGGCGTCAGCGTGTTGCCCCGTGCACGGTAATTATTGTGTCTTCGCTCATTATGAGTGTCACAACGTCCATGCTGGTCGGGAGTAAAAAGACATGGCTACCGCATCCGAAGGGCAAATCGGCATGGGATGTGTATTTTTTGTTATTTTTCCAGGCTGACTGACAGTGTGCGTCGCACCTGATGGTCAAAGCGTCAAATTATTGATTGTGTTGGCAATGACAATGACATTTGTTTTCCGCGCGGAAATCTATCAAAAGTGTATTTTTTTGCAACATATATCAGACAATTCCTACAGCTGATATCGGATTATTCCTTTGTTTGATCAGAAGGCACATTAAATGGCCGGGTATGAGACCACATGTTGATAACTCAGCATGCCGAATGTTACGGCTTTGTTTCTGGTGCCTGACTAGGGTGTCGTATAAGGCTTGTCTGGCAGGGTTGACTTTTTGCTCTAATTTTATGGCTGCTGCAGTCAGAAACCCATACTGAGCTAGGCTTCACCTATCACCGCTAGGGTGAGCGTGAAGAAGGGGAGAGTGATGAAAGCTGTGATGATGCTGATTTGTCTGTTGGGATTGGCGGGGTGCAGCTCCCAATACATCATGAGCACCAAGGATGGCAAGATGATTGCCACCGACAGCAAACCCAGGTTGGACGAGACCACAGGCATGTATCGCTATTACGATGAAGAGGGGCGGGAGGTGCATATCAACAAGGACGACATCACCCAGATCATGGAGCGTTGAGGCTCTCCTCAAGCAACAAGGGCTGCCCGGGGGCAGCCCTTGTTATTGTTGGTGCTCATGCCGTTTGGGGCACCTGACGGTTGACCTGGCCGGCAAACAGCTGGTGGAAGCGGGAGTGGGAGTTGGCCAGCAGGCTCACCGGCGAACCCTGCTCTACCACGGTGCCGGCCTCCATCACCACCACCTTGTCCACCGACAAGAGCGGCTCCAGATGGTGAGCGATCACCAGGTAGCTGGCCTCCGGCCGGTAGCGGTAGAGCAGCTCCGCCATCTTGCGCATGCCGCCGTGATCGAGGTCCGAGGTGGCCTCGTCCAGCACGATGAGCGGTCGGCGCGACAGCAGGATGCGGGCGATCACCAACAACTGGGTCTCGCCGGCGGAGAGTTGCAGCCTGTCGAGATCCTCGTCCAGCCGCCCGGCGCAGCGCTCGGCGAGGCCCACCCGGGCAAGCGCCTGCTCAAGCATGGCGTCCTCATGCTCGGTCAGGGGCGCCAGGTTGGCCCGCAGAGTACCGAAGAAGGTGAGCGGGATCTGGGAGACGGTGTCATAGAGATCGCGCACCGCCTCCGGTGCAAGTCGTGACAGTGGCTGCTCGCCGTAGAAGATCTCCCCCTGGGAGGCGGGATACATGGCCTGCAATACCCCCAGCAGGGAGCTTTTGCCTGCCCCGGTACGCCCGCACACACCCACCTTTTCACCTGGGGCCAGCTCGAAGTTCACCCTGTGCAGCGCCCACTGGCTGGTCTGGGGGTAGCGCAGCCCCAGGTTGTCGAAGCGCACTGCGGGGTGAGGGGTGGCGAGGGCCTCTCCCTCCTGGCGTTCGCTCTCTATTTCGCTGTATTCGCGCACCCGCTCTACCGCGTTCATCACCTGTTCCACTTCGGCAAAGGTGCGGATGAGGGAGTTGAGCATGGCGGAAGCGGTAAAGGCATAGGTGATGGCAACCGCCCCCAGCAGCGGGCTGTTGCCAAAGGCCACCATGAGTGCCACGGCCCCCACCAGGGCGGCGGAGAGCAGGGTCTGGTGCATGCCGAGCCAGCGGTTGATGGAGGTGGTGGTGTACCAGCTGCGCAGGTTGTTGTCATAGTGGTGCAGCACCTGGTCCAGCGCGAAACGCTCGGCCCCGGCCAGGCGCAGGGCGGGGGCGCCGCGGATGGTCTCGCTGATGCTGATGTAGAGCGGGGAGCGCAGCACCGAGGACTGGCGCCGCAGCTTGAGTTGCACCGCCCGGTAGCGGCGCTGCAACACATAGAGCGCCCATCCCACCAGGGGGGCGATGAGCAGCAGCAGGGGAATATTGATGCCGATCACCACCACCTGCAAGGCCACGGACACCAGCATGCCGAACAGTCCCACCAGCATGGAGAGCAGCATCTCTTGCGCCTCCCCCAGATCCCGGTCGAAGCGGTTGAGGATGCGCCCCTGGGGCACCTTGTCGAAGAAGGCCATGGGGGCGCGGCTGATGCGCCCCAGCATGCCGTCAAACAGGGTCCAGGCCAGCTTGAGGCCGAGTTTGTAGTTGATGACTCGCACCGCCATGATGCAGGCGAGGGAGCCCGCCCCCAGCAGCACATAGATGCCGAGCAGGGTCGTGACGTCGCTCACCTCGGCCTTGCCGCCGAGCCAGAGATCCGAGGCGATGCGCAGCCCCTCCTGGCCCAGGGTGAGCAGCAGGACGAGCAGGATGGCTCCGGGGGCGGCGAGGCGCTGCCACATGAAGCCAAACAGCCCCCAGTCCACCTTGCCCTCCACCACTTTCTCCTCGCTGAACTGCTCCGCCTCCTGAGGGGGCACCGGCGGGGCGGGCTGGGGATGCTGGACAAGATCCGCCAACTGGTGGGCATCGAGCTCCACCAGGCGCCCCTGCTCGATGCGGATCACCCGATCGCACCTGGCCAGCACATCCGGGTCGTGGCTCACCAGCAGCCGGGTCGGCCCCGGCTTGAAGGCGAGCCCCTGCTCCAGTACCTGGGCCGCGACCATGGGGTCGAGCGCAGACAAGGGGTTGTCCAGCAGCAGGATATCGGCCCGGGCGTAGAGGGCGCGAGCCAGGGCGACCCGCTGCTGCTGGCCGCCGGAGAGGCGGGTGCCGAGCTCCCCCACCAGGGTTTGATCCCCGTGGCTGAGCAGCGCGAGATCGGCCGTGAGGGCGCAGGCGCCGAGCACCCAACGATAGCGCTCGGCGTGCCAGGGCTGGCCGAACAGGATGTTGTTGCGGATGGTGTCGTTCATCAGCCAGGGTTTATGGCCCAGATGGGCAACCCGGCCGTGGCGACGGATGCTGCCGGCAAACTCGCTGTCAAAGCCGGCAACCAGATGCAGCAGGCAGCTCTTGCCCGCCCCGGTGGCCCCGGTGATCCCCACGAGCTCCCCCGGTGCGATGGCGAGGTTGGCTCCCTCGAGCACCGGTTTTTGCTGGTGCAGGGCACTGACGCCTTCCAGGTGGAGGGCCCCCGCCGGCAGGGCGGGATCATCGAGTTCCCGGTGCTGCTCCGGGCTGTTCAGGAACTCGCACAGCCGGTTGAAGCCGGTGTTGAAGTTGATCAGGGTGCGGATGAGGTAGGGCAGTCGCATCATGGGAATGCGCAGCACGGTAAACAGGGCGATGGTGGTGAACACCTGGGGCAGGGTGAGGGTGTTGCCCGACGCCAGGTAGGTGGTGAAGGTAGCCAGGGTCACCAGCAGGGGAGTGCTCAGCATCAGCCCTTCGTTGATGGCATCGAGCCTGAGCACCCGGCCCAGCACTCCCAACTCCTGCTGGCGCTTGGTGTTGGCCGCCCGGGTGAAGAAGGGGCCAAGCCCGTTCTGGCGCACCAGCCTCAGCTTCTTGATGTATTCCGCCAGGATGCCGTTGCGCTCGTCCTGCTGACGCTTGAGCTGCTGCTCCTGCTGGTTCATGCGCCGTACCACCCGGGTGGAGATGAGCAGCAGCAGGGCCAGCACCGCGAAGCCCACCAGACCGGCACTGCCCACCTGCCACACCAGCAGGGCGATGGTGCCGATGAGTTGCAGCGCCATGGTGACCGGCATGGCGGGGTCAGCCAGGATCCAAGTAATGTCCCACACGTCCCGGTTGATGAGGTTCTGAACCCGGCCGCCGGCCCTGTCGTCGAAGCTCTTGCCACCCTGCTTCATCACCTTGGCGAGCAGGGATTCGGCCAGCAGACGGCGGATGGGCACGTGCATCTTTAGGGCCAGTTGCAGGGAGTGCTCCGCCAGCATGCCGGCGGCGAGCACGGAGGCGAACAGGGCCAGGGCCAGCAGCAGCTTGTGGCCGGTGGTGGCATCGGTGCCGAGCTGGGTCATGCTGTGGTTGAGCAGCCAGGGGCTGGTCAGGGTGGCGAGCATGCCGAGCAGTTGCAGCAGGGTGAGCAGGCCAATCCGTCCCTTGTAATGGCGCCAGATAAAGGCGGTTAGGGGCCAGGGGCGCACCGGCTGGTGGGCAGTGAGCGCGAGGAAGGCGTCGGCGCGGCCGTCGCGCCTGTCTTCCGGCAGCAGGGGATAGAGATCGTCGAGACTGACCTGGGGCTGGGTCAGCCCCTTGCGCAGCAGCGGGCCGGTCCAGCGATAGAAGAGGCGACTCAGCCAGCCGGCCGAGATTTCCGGATGATCCAATGGGTGTCCTTGTTGTTTTGTGTTGCTTCCATGGGCGGGGCGGCTCATGGGCCGCCCTCGAACTTGTTGTCTTGCTGCGGGCGTGCGCCCGGCGGGATCAGCGATCCCGGTTCATGCGGATGAGCCGATCCAGGATCCGCTCGCCATCGACCCGCAGGCCGTTGTGTTCGTACTCGTTGGTGATCCAGGCGCGGCTGTTGCCAAGCCCCTTCAGGGTGTCGCGGCTGTAGTCAAACTCCACGTACATGTCCTCGGCATAGACGGCGCAGGCCACCGGCACAGTGTTGCGGGCCAGCTGCGCCGGGTCGTAGAGGGGACCCCAGTCCGCTTTCTGGGCAAGCAGGTGGGCGGCCTCCTTCAGGGGAATGAGCTCGCGGAACTGCTCGAACATCCAGGGGAAGATCATCTCACCGGTGAAGGCGAAATCTTTGCCTGGCGCCCAGGCCAGGGAAGGGAACTCCCTTCTCACCCGCTCGGCCGCCCAGTTGCTGGCACTCCCTTCGCAATAGATGAGCTCGTGCAGGATGGCGAACACCGGGTTGGTGTTGAACGGCTGCATGGCCTGCACCTGATAGAGGAAGGCGGGGTTGAGGCGTTCGCCGATGAAGGCGTCTTCCAGCAGGTAGTAAAGTGCCTCGAAGGCGCCGCTGGCCCCCAGATCCAGCCCCTGCTGCTGCAACTGCTCCACCGTCAGGCGCTGGCCGTTGGGCAGGCGCACGTCGTGGTGGTGCAGGTGATTGGCCAGCCGGTTGGCCAGGGCCTGTGCATGGGGGAAGCGGGTGAAGAAGGCGCGGTTCTTGTCCGCCACCCGCTGGTAGGTGGCGCGGTAGACCTCATCCGCACTGCGCCCGATGGGTGCTACGCCGCCGGTGAGGTAGACCTCGTGCAGGCTCCGCGGGAACAACGAGAGATAGGTAAGGCTGCAAAAGCCGCCGAAACTCTGGCCGAGCAGGCTCCAGGGGCGCCCCGGGCTCAGCACCTCGCGAATGCATTCGGCGTCGCGCACTATGCTGTCGGCACGAAAATGGCCGAGGTAGTCCGCCTGCTCATCTGGGGTCATCCCCGCCAGGGCGTCAGCACTGATGGGGGTGGAGTGGCCGGTGCCGCGCTGATCGAGCAGCAGCACCCGAAACTCCTGCAGGGCCCGCTTGATCCAGCCGCCATCGGCGGTCGGGCGAGGAGCGCCGAAGCCCGGGCCCCCTTGCAAATAGAGCAGCCAGGGCAGGTCATCATCCAGCTTGTCCTTGCGGCAGAGGGTGCGGCCAAACAGGGTGAGGGTCGCCTCCTCGTCGGGATGCTGGTGGTCGAGGGGCACGGTAAAAAAGTGTGGCTCGCAATGGATGCCATCCAGCACATAGTGCAAGGGGCTGCTCATCTGGGGTCTCCCTGAGGGTAGGAAAATCGTCGGGCTCATCATAGCCCTGGCGCAGGAGCGGGTCACGCCGGTTTTCCAGATGGTTAACAGAGATGGAGCCTGAGGTCGGTGTCGTACAAGGTGTGGTTTCGCCGCGGTTGACGGCGGGCTGCAACTGGACAAAGATGAGCCGCCTGCCGGGATGGGCAGGAATAGGTCAGCACCCCGGGTGCAGGAAACTGGATGGAGTTGGCTCGATGAAGCCGAGATGGATACGTGTTCGCAAGAGACGCACGCAGAGGGATCCGGAGGGGGTGCTGCAGGTGGGTTTGCTGGTGTTCAGCGCCACCTGTGGTGCCACTCTGTTGCTGGCGGCCTGCAATGGCGGTTAGCTGAGTGAAACAGACCCGCTTGTCATGAGCGGGTTTTTTCATGCCGGAGCAGAAGGTCGGGACCTGCCTGTAGCCCTTTGCTGGCGCGGGTTTGCGGTATGCAGAGTACGGCTGCTATGGTCAATTTACGACCGGATCCACAGAGGGAGGCGATCATGAACAGTCGTGAAAAAGTCCTGGCTCATTTGGCCACAGATCACCGGGTTGCAGGATTGACCGCTGGCGAGGCACTGGCTGGCATGAGCCACTCGATGAGTTCGCTCCTGCTGCAACAGGATCAGCACTTCTTTCGCCGCCATGCGGACGACCCCTGCCACGAAGTCGCCCGGGCCTGCTCGGCTGGACACGTATGGCATGGGGACGAAAACCACTACTAGCCCCGGCATGTGAGTAAATGACAGATGCAAAAAGGCCCGCTCATCTAAGCGGGCCTTTCGAATTTGGCTCCTCCTACTGGACTTGAACCAGTGACATACGGATTAACAGTCCGCCGTTCTACCGACTGAACTAAGGAGGAGTAGTTGGTGCCCAGAGACGGAATCGAACCGCCGACACGGGGATTTTCAATCCCCTGCTCTACCGACTGAGCTATCTGGGCAACGGCGCGCATTAAACCCTTTCTGGACTGGGGTGTCAACCTTGCACCCCCAGTTTCTGGCATGTTTTTGCATAGGTTGAACCAAGTGGCGAGAGAGTGTGCAAGGAGCCCCTGACTCCACACCGGGATCCGGTTGTCGGCAGGTTCTGCTATCGAGGTTTTTTCCCTGGATGGAATTGGCTTTTTCGCTGTCTCACATATCCCGTGTCGCCCGTAAATGCGCTCATTTTTTGTTAAATCCAGATGAGCCGAAGTGCATGTTTTTTGTGCGCTGAAAAGTTACCAGAAATTGACCAGACAGGGTTTGGTGCGTCGATACCGAAGGACCTCCGGTCGCTCAACTTTCGGATCTGCTTTTTGAAGAAGAGTGATAACCCCCTACAGCAAGAGCTGTAGGGGGTAAATAGCTAGTGCTTTACGTGGTGTTTTAGTTCAAAAAATAAACAGCTCTCTGGGGGGATCAAAAAAAAAATATAAAAATTTTGCACATCAAAATTGGGACCCTTATGGGGCTTTTATTTTTTGAGAAGGAGAGGATATTCGAGTGAGATTAGAAGCAGGCGAGTCAAAAAAATCAAAAAAGCATAAATCGGGCCACATCAACCGCTGCTTCAGATTGGGGAGGTTTGGCGGCATGACCACCTATTTTCAAGCATTCGTTTTTCGTCCAACATGCCTGAGCCGCCAAGGTGGGGGCTTTAGATAAAGGAGGTACGATGCCCGAACAGGCTGTAGCTCCAACTGAAGATGCTACTAAGTTGGAGGAGTGCAGTTCAAAGCAGCGTGAAAGTAAAGATAAATACGAGCGTTCACTTACGTGGATCACTTATGCCACAGGTCGCAAGGTAGGTTGTCTTAGTTTCACTAGAAACAAAGTTCGTTATCGGCTAAAAATCGCGAGTACGGACGAATTCAGCGTTAAAGAGATACGTGAGCAGGCAAGAAAGCTAAAAGCGGAGTTTGTACTGGACCCTGTGGGATTCAACCAAACCTATCTTTCGAGCTTGTCAGTAGAACTGAATCGCCCCTACTTTCCTAGACACCTCAAGAGCCTCAAACTGAGGTCAATCAGGAGGTGTTATGAGCAAGCAGCAACGTTACACGGAAGAATTCAAACTGGCCGCCGTCAAGCAGGTGACTGAGCGCCATTACCCAGTGGCAGAGGTCGCTGAGCGACTTGGTGTTTCCAGCCACAGTCTTTACGCCTGGATCAGGCGCTACAGCCAGCCCGCCGTGCAGCAACAGCATGACTCCAGCCAGCAAGCCGAAATTCGGCGCCTCAAGGCTGAACTGCGCCGCGTCACCGATGAGCGAGATATCTTAAAAAAGGCCGCCGCGTACTTTGCCAAGCTGTCAGGGTAAGGTACGCCTTCATCCGGGTGCACGCGTCCACACATCCCATCCGCCGACTGTGTCGGATGATGAATGTCCACCCGAGCGGTTATTACGCCTGGCAGCACCAGCCTTTATCTGCCCGCGCACTTGAAGACCAACGCCTCCTGGGCCAGATCAAGCAATGTTGGCTAGAAAGCGGGGGCGTCTATGGCTATCGCAAGATCCGGGATGACCTGCGAGAGATGGGCGAGACCTGTGGGAAACACCGGGTGGCGCGATTAATGCGTCATGAAGGTTTGCGTTCACAAACCGGTTATCGTCGCCGTCCCGGTCATTATGGTGGCCGGCCAACGGTGGTTGCACCGAATCATCTTGAACGCCAGTTCGATGTGACTGAGCCAAATAAGGTCTGGGTAACGGACATCACTTATATTCGAACCCATGAAGGCTGGCTCTATCTGGCCGCGGTATTGGATTTGTTTTCACGACAAGTCATTGGTTGGTCAATGGGGCCACGGATCGACCGAGAGTTGGCCATCAGCGCGTTACTGATGGCAGTGTGGCGACGGCGACCCGAGCAGGAAGTGCTGGTTCATTCTGACCAAGGGAGCCAGTTTAGCAGCTATGACTGGCAGGATTTTTTGCGGGAGCACCGGCTCAAGGCCAGCATGAGCAGACGTGGCAATTGCCATGATAACGCGGTGGCGGAGAGTTTCTTCCAACTCCTCAAACGCGAGCGGATCCGACGTAAAACCTATGCAGATCGGGAGGAGGCCCGGCAGGATGTGTTCGATTACATTGAAATGTTTTACAACCCCAAGCGTCGGCACAGTTTCAACAATGGGCTATCGCCAGTAGAGTGTGAAAAGCAATATTTCGAACGGCTCAAAAGTGTCTAGAGAAGCCGGGGCGATTCA
>NZ_JBFODR010000031.1:0-171802 GCF_040908425.1 Aeromonas sp. R2-1 | reverse complement strand
TGAATCGCCCCGGCTTCTCTAGACACTTTTGAGCCGTTCGAAATATTGCTTTTCACACTCTACTGGCGATAGCCCATTGTTGAAACTGTGCCGACGCTTGGGGTTGTAAAACATTTCAATGTAATCGAACACATCCTGCCGGGCCTCCTCCCGATCTGCATAGGTTTTACGTCGGATCCGCTCGCGTTTGAGGAGTTGGAAGAAACTCTCCGCCACCGCGTTATCATGGCAATTGCCACGTCTGCTCATGCTGGCCTTGAGCCGGTGCTCCCGCAAAAAATCCTGCCAGTCATAGCTGCTAAACTGGCTCCCTTGGTCAGAATGAACCAGCACTTCCTGCTCGGGTCGCCGTCGCCACACTGCCATCAGTAACGCGCTGATGGCCAACTCTCGGTCGATCCGTGGCCCCATTGACCAACCAATGACTTGTCGTGAAAACAAATCCAATACCGCGGCCAGATAGAGCCAGCCTTCATGGGTTCGAATATAAGTGATGTCCGTTACCCAGACCTTATTTGGCTCAGTCACATCGAACTGGCGTTCAAGATGATTCGGTGCAACCACCGTTGGCCGGCCACCATAATGACCGGGACGGCGACGATAACCGGTTTGTGAACGCAAACCTTCATGACGCATTAATCGCGCCACCCGGTGTTTCCCACAGGTCTCGCCCATCTCTCGCAGGTCATCCCGGATCTTGCGATAGCCATAGACGCCCCCGCTTTCTAGCCAACATTGCTTGATCTGGCCCAGGAGGCGTTGGTCTTCAAGTGCGCGGGCAGATAAAGGCTGGTGCTGCCAGGCGTAATAACCGCTCGGGTGGACATTCATCATCCGACACAGTCGGCGGATGGGATGTGTGGACGCGTGCACCCGGATGAAGGCGTACCTTACCCTGACAGCTTGGCAAAGTACGCGGCGGCCTTTTTTAAGATATCTCGCTCATCGGTGACGCGGCGCAGTTCAGCCTTGAGGCGCCGAATTTCGGCTTGCTGGCTGGAGTCATGCTGTTGCTGCACGGCGGGCTGGCTGTAGCGCCTGATCCAGGCGTAAAGACTGTGGCTGGAAACACCAAGTCGCTCAGCGACCTCTGCCACTGGGTAATGGCGCTCAGTCACCTGCTTGACGGCGGCCAGTTTGAATTCTTCCGTGTAACGTTGCTGCTTGCTCATAACACCTCCTGATTGACCTCAGTTTGAGGCTCTTGAGGTGTCTAGGAAAGTAGGGGCGATTCACGGAGCAGAAGAGGTGTCGACCATCATCTCGGAACTCTAGAGAATTCTGGGAAGCACTCAGGAGCCTGCCATCGAGCAGGCTCTTTGATGTTCACACCAGGGTGTCGTAGCTTGGCACGTGCAGATTCAAGAGATGAACCGACTCTTCAGGTCGCTGCCATTCTGGCTGTCAATTAGCTAGTAACAAAAAGGCCACTATTGCTAGTGGCCTTAGTAACTCTTTGATTTTAATGGTGCCTGAGGCCGGAATCGAACCGGCACGACGCGAACGTCGAGGGATTTTAAATCCCTTGTGTCTACCGATTTCACCACTCAGGCACCGCAATCGGTATCAAGTCCGCGGGCGGGCTTGTCAATATGGAGGCACGTTCCGGAGTCGAACCGGACTAAACGGATTTGCAATCCGCTGCATAACCGCTTTGCTAACGCGCCATGCAAAAGAGAGGAACTCTCTATTGTCTGAATTTGGAGCGGGAAACGAGACTCGAACTCGCGACCCCGACCTTGGCAAGGTCGTGCTCTACCAACTGAGCTATTCCCGCATCGGTCTGGCTGACTGCCTGACTGTGAGAACGCATTCTAGCGATGTTCCCCGCCCAGTCAACCAAAAACATTTAATACGCTGATCGTTCGGGTGTTTTTTACCCTTGTCCCACACTTTTGGCGCTCATGGCCGTTTCTCGGCGCCAGTGGCAGAGAAACGGCCATCTTCCCGTCGGGACTAGAACCGGGAGTGGTAGCTGAGATCGCCCCAGGCGGCCTTCATGTACTGGAACATGGACCAGAAGGTGAGCACGGTGGCCACGTAGAGCAGCACATAGGCGAGCCACACCATCCAGATGTCGTATTGCCAGATGAGGCCGGTGAGCGACACCATCTGGATCATGGTCTTCCATTTGCCAATCCAGCTGACGGCCACCGAGGAGCGCTTGCCAAGCTCGGCCATCCATTCACGCAGGGCGGAGATGATGATCTCCCGGCCAATCATGGTCATGGCGGGGATGGTGACCCAGACGGTGTTGTAGTGCTCGACGATGACCACCAGGGCCGCCGCCACCATGATCTTGTCGGCCACCGGATCGAGGAAGGCGCCAAAGGCGGTGGACTGGTTCAGCTTGCGGGCAAGATAGCCGTCAAACCAGTCGGTTGCGGCCGCCAGGATAAAGACGATGGCCGCCGCCATGTAGGACCACTGATAGGGAAGGTAGAACAGGATGACGAAGACGGGGATGAGCAAAATCCGAAAGAACGTCAGCAGGTTAGGAATATTTGTCATTATTTTCAGCCACTTCTTGTATGCCGCTACATGGTAGCCCCAAGCCGATCGCGGATGCAACCGAACTGGCGCCCGCCTTGGTCCATTAATCCATCAATAACCTCAGGATGCCGGTCATTATGGCATTTGGGAGCCCCCTGCGTCACGGCTCTTGTGCGCAGGCGGCACGCCCTGATGCCCCCTGGCGTGACCACCTTCACACCAAAGGCAGCACTAGAGCGAATGCAATGCGTCGTGGATGGACTGGGCCAGCTCCTGGCTGATGCCGGGCACCTTGGCGAGCTCGTCCACCCCGGCTTTTTTCACCTCCTGCAAACCCCCCAGGTATTTGAGCAGCGCCTGCCGCCGTTTCGGCCCCACCCCGGGAATCTCTTCCAGGGTACTGGTGGTGCGGGCCTTTGCCCGCCTGGCCCGGTGGCCCGTGATGGCAAAGCGGTGGGATTCGTCGCGAATGTGCTGGATGAGGTGCAAGGCGGGCATGTCCGCCGGCAAATGCAGCTCTTCGTGGCTGTCCCCCAGGATCAGGGTCTCCAACCCCGCCTTGCGGGTCACCCCCTTGGCGATACCCACCAGCAGCGGGTATTTGCCGCCGAGAAACTCCAACTGGCGCGCCAGGATCTCCTCCGCGCGGCGCAACTGGCCGAGACCGCCGTCGATGAACAGCACATCCGGCACCTTGTCCGGCTCCTGCTGCTTGCCAAAGCGGCGCTCCAGCGCCTGCTCCATGGCGGCATAGTCATCCCCGCCGGTGATACCGTCGATGTTGAAGCGGCGGTATTCCGAGGAGAGCGGCCCCTCCCGGTTGAACACCACGCAGGAGGCCACGGTGCGCTCCCCCATGGTGTGGGAGATATCGAAGCACTCCATGCGGGCGATGGGGGTCTCGAGCTCCAGCAGCTCCTCCAGCTGATCGTAACGGGCGGTGATGGTGCTCTTGTGGGCGAGGCGCGAGCGCAGCGCGGTCTGGGCGTTGATGGAGGCGAGCTTGATGAAGCGGGCCCGTTCGCTGCGCGTCCGGCTCACCACCCGCACCTTGTAGCCGGCGGTCTGGCTCAGGGTGTCGGCGATGACGCTCTCATCCTCCAGCGCCACGTCCAGCAGCACCTCGCTCGGGATCTGCCGTCCCCCCTGCCCCGACAGATAGAACTGCAGCAGGAAGGATTGCACCACCTCGTCAAGCGGGGTATCGGCCGGCACTTTCGGGAAGTAGCTGCGCGATCCCAGCACCTTGCCCTGGCGGATGAAGAGCACGTGGATGCAGGCGGTCCCCTGCTCGAAGGCCACCCCCACCACGTCGAGCTCGTCCAGCACGTTGCCGCTCACCGACTGCTGCTCGGTGACCCGGCGCAGGGCCTGGATCTGATCCCGGTAGCGGGCCGCCTCCTCGAAGCGCAGATCGCCGCTGGCGGACTCCATCTTGCCCACCAGTTCGCCGATCACCTGCTGGTTCTTGCCCGCGAGGAACAGCTTGGCCAGCGCCACCTGCTGGGCATACTCGGCCTCGCTCACCAGCCCCGCCACGCAGGGGCCGGCGCAGCGCTTGAGCTGGTAGAGCAGGCAGGGGCGGGTACGGTTGGCATAGACCGCATCCTCGCACTGGCGCACCGGGAAGATCTTCTGCATCAGGTGCAGGCTCTCGCGTACCGCGCCACCGGAGGGGTAAGGGCCGAAATACTCCCCCTTCACCTTGCGGGCGCCGCGATGGACGCCGATGCGCGGGTGCCGATGGTCGGTGATGATGATCCAGGGGTAGGACTTGTCATCCCGCAGCAGCACGTTGTAGCGGGGCTGGTACTGCTTGATGAGGTTGTGCTCGAGGATCAGCGCCTCGGTCTCGGTGTGAGTGACCGTTACCTGCACATCGGCAATCTGGCGCACCAGGGTGCGGGTCTTGATGCTGTCGACATTGGCTCGAAAGTAGGAGGCGAGCCGTTTCTTGAGATCCTTGGCCTTGCCCACGTAGATGACGGTGCCGCCGCTGTCGTACATGCGGTAGACACCACTCTGGTGGGTGACGGCGCTCAGAAACGCCTTGCTGTCAAAATGGGGCTCGGGAGAGAGGGTCATCGGCAACTCGACTCAACGGATGAATGCAAAAAGACGGGGAGAGCATACTGCCCACAGCCTGCAAAAAGCAAAAGGCGGCCGATGCCGCCTTTGGTGTCCACACGCCCCCGTTACAGGGTATCGGCATCCAGCATGCCATAACGAATGGCCAGATGGGTCAGCTCCACGTCGCCGTTGATCCCCAGCTTGCTGAACAGGCGGTAGCGGTAGCTGTTGACCGTCTTCGGGCTCAGGTTGAGCTGCTCGGAGATGTCGGTCACCTTCTGCCCCTTGGTGATCATCATCATGATCTGCAGCTCCCGCTCGGAGAGGGACTTGAAGGGGTTCTCGTCGGCGGAGGCGAACTGGCTCAGGGCCATCTGCTGGGCGATCTCCGGGGAGATGTAGCGCTGACCGGAGTGAACCAGGCGAATGGCGTGGATCATCTCGTCCGGCGCGGCCCCCTTGGTGAGGTACCCGGCGGCGCCCGCCTGCATCACCTTGGTAGGGAACGGATTTTCTGAATGAATGGTCAGCACTATGATGCGTACATCGGGGCGGATCCGCAGGATCTTGCGGGTCGCTTCCAGACCGCCGATGCCCGGCATGTTCATGTCCATCAGGATCACATCGGGGTGATGTTGCCGACAGAAGGCCACCGCGGTTTCCCCGCTCTGCGCCTCGCCCACCACCTTGATCCCGCGGACGTCTTCCAAAATGCGTCTTATCCCTGTACGCACCAACTCATGATCATCGACCAGGAATACATTAATCACCCAAACACCCCGTTTTTTATCTCGTTATATGCCAGTTAGGGTTAACACGGCGTCTTGCATCATAACCAAACTCGATGATTTGGCAAACCATGGGCGGGAAAAGTTTGAAATTGCTCGTAAAATCCGTTTTAAATCAAATTATTATACAAAGAATCAATTAAAAAACGGCGCCCTGGGGCGCCGTATTGCATCAAAGCCGTTCCGCCAGCCTCAACCGGCCAGCAGCGCTCGCACCTTGTCGAGATCGGCCTGGGTGTCCACCCCCACCGGCGGGGCTTGCAGCGCCTGGGCCACGTGGATCTTCTCCCCGTACCAGAGCACCCGCAGCTGCTCCAGGGCTTCGACCTGCTCGAGCACGCTCGGTGCCCAGTCCACGTAACGCTGGATGAAGCCGGCGCGATAGGCGTAGATGCCGATGTGGCGCTGGTAGTGATCGCCAATCTGCTCGCGGCTCTGGGCAAAGCGGTCCCGATCCCAGGGGATGCTGGCGCGACTGAAATAGAGGGCATACCCCTCCCGGTCGGTCACCACCTTGACGGCATTGGGATTGAACGCCTCTTCGGCATCCCTGATCGGCACCGACAGCGTCGCCATGGGCGCGCTGGCCGCGGCCAGGTTGTCCGCCACCTGGCGGATGATGACGGGGGGAATGAGGGGCTCGTCCCCCTGCACGTTGACGATGATGGTATCGGCGGCAAAGCCGTAGTGACGGCACACCTCGGCCAGACGCTCGGTGCCGGACTGGTGATCCGGTGAGGTCATGCACACCTCGAACCCGGCAGCGGCGGCAAAGGGAGCCAGAGCCTGCTGCACCCGCTCGTCATCGGTGGCGACGATCACCCGATCGGCGCCCGATTGCAGGGCCTTCTCCACCACGTGCTGCACCATGGGCTTGCCGTGAATGTCGGCCAGCGGCTTGCCCGGCAGCCGGGTGGAGGCGTAACGGGCAGGAATGACGACGACGAAACTCATGGCTTCAGCTCTTCCAGCGCCAGGTGACGGGCCCGGTTCTCCAGCAGCACCGGGATCCCCTCCTCCAGGGGATAGGCCAGTCTGTCGAAGCGGCAGATGAGCTCCTGAGGGCCCTCGGCGTGCGCTTGATAGTGCAGTTTCCCCTTGCAGACCGGGCAGGCGATGATGTCGAGCAGTTTAATATCCAGTGCCACAACGAAACTCCTTTAACGATTTCCCACAGGCGATCTTGCCTGGCATGTCAATGTGCAGGGCCAGCCCCCGAGTCCGGGCGCTGGCCGTCTGTTCCAATCCGGTGGCGCCCGGTCAGGGCGCCTGGTGCCTGTCCCCTCTTCCGGGCTGCGGACCCAGGGTGCGCAGCAGCGCCTCCCCCAGGGCATCGGGCAGCTCGGCGCTGACCGGCAGATACCACCAGTTGTCCGGGGCAAAGGGGCGGCACTTGACCGCATCCTTCTCGGTCATCAGCAAGGGGCGCTGGCCGAAGCGGGCCAGCAGCTCGGCGGCGTCGAACGCCTGGTGATCCCCGTAGCCGACGCTCTGCACCAGCTCGTAACCAAGGGCGGTCAGGGTGGCGAAGAAACGGGGGGGATGGCCGATGCCTGCCAGGGCATCCACCGGCCCCGAGAGGGGGGCCGTGAGAGGCGCATCATCGCACACCCGACGCAGGGTATCCGGCACCAGGCGCATGGCATATTCGCCACGGGCGGGTTCGCCGCCGTTGCAGATGATGGCGTCCACCCGCTTGAGGCGGGTCGTGGGCTCGCGCAGCGGCCCCATGGGCAGCAGACAGCCATTGCCAAAGCGGCGCGCACCGTCCACCACCACCAGTTCGATGTCACGGGCCAGGGCATAGTGCTGCAGGCCGTCGTCGGTGACGATGATGTCCACCTCACCGCTTTGCTCCAGCAACCGCACAGCATCGGCCCGTCTGGGGGCCACCGCCACGGGGCAGCCGCAGCGCCTTGCGATGAGCACGGGCTCATCCCCGGCCTCGGCCGGGGTGCTGCTCTCATCCAGTCGATAGGGGTAATGGGGCGCCTTGCCGCCATAGCCGCGGCTGACCACGCCTGGGCGCCAGCCCCGGGCCTGGAGTTGTTCCACCAGCCAGACCACCACCGGGGTCTTGCCGTTGCCCCCCACCGAGAGATTGCCCACCACCACCACCGGCAGGGTGGCCCGATAGGCGCGGAACCAACCCCGGCGATACCCCAGACGGCGGACGCCGCTGATGAGGGCAAACAGCAGGGCGAAGGGGGCCAGCCCCCAGCGCCAGAGGCTGTTCCCGTACCAGAGTCTGGCCAGCATCAGCCCTTGTTACCCGTGGCTGTATTACCAAACTGAATGGCCCGCAGCTGGGCATAAGTACCATGCATGTCCATCAGGGTTTGGTGGTTGCCGCGCTCGACGATGTGTCCCTCGTCGATCACCAGGATCTCGTCCGCCTTCTCGATGGTGGAGAGACGGTGGGCGATCACGAGGGAAGTGCGCGCCTTGCACAGCTCGTCGATGGCCGCCTGGATGTGGCGCTCGGACTCGGTGTCCAGGGCCGAGGTGGCCTCGTCCAGCAGCAGCACCGGGGAGTCCCGCAGCAGGGCGCGGGCGATGGCGATGCGCTGGCGCTGGCCGCCGGAGAGGGAGGCGCCGTTCTCGCCGATGACGGTGTCATAACCTTCCGGCATCTTGCTGACGAAGTCGTCAGCATGGGCGATGCGGGCCGCCTGCTTGATCTCGTCGCGGCTGTACTTCTCTTCTGCCGCGTAGGCGATGTTGTTGGCCACGGAGTCGTTGAAGAGGTGCACGTGCTGGGAGACCAGGGCGTACTGCTTGCGCAGCTCGCTCAGGCGGTATTCGCGGATGTTGACGCCATCCAGCAGAATTTCCCCCTCTTCGATGTCATAGAAGCGGGTCAGGAGGCTCGCGATGGTGCTCTTGCCGGAGCCGGAACGACCCACCAGGGCCACCGATTTGCCTGCCTCCACCTTGAAGCTGATGTTGCGCAGCGCCGGTGTCTCCTTGGTCGGGTAGGTGAAGGTGACGTTGCGAAACTCGATTTCACCTCGGGCACGTTCCAGGGTGCGAGTGCCGGTGTCCTGCTCCGGGGTGGAGTCCAGCAGACCAAACAGGCTCTGGCAGGCGGTGATGCCGCGCTGGAACTGGTTGTTCACGTCGGTCAGGCTTTTCAGCGGCTTGAGCAGCATCATCATGGAGGTGACCATGACGGTGAAGGTGCCCGCGGTCAGGGTCGCCTTGACGCTGTCGATGGTGGCGACATAGAGGAAGACCGCAAGGGCCACGGAGGCCACCATCTGGACGATGGGGCTGCCGATGGCGTCGGCGGCGACCATCTTCATGGTCTGCTGGCGCATCCGGTTGCTCACCTGGTAGAAGCGCTTGTCCTCCACCTCCTGGCCCCCGAACATCAGCACCTCTTTGTGCCCCTTGAGCATCTGCTCGGTGGAGGTGGTGATGTCACCCACCGCCTGCTGGATGTGGCGGCTTATCTTGCGAAAACGTCGGCTGATGATGCTGATGAGGATCCCGACCAGGGGCCCCACCACCAGGAAGATCACCGACAACTGCCAGGAGTGCCAGAACATTAGGCCCAGCAGGCCGATGACGGTGGCCCCTTCCCGCACCAGGGAGACCAGGGTCGAGCTCGCGGCGGACGACACCTGACCGGCGTCATAGGTCACCTTGGAGAGCAGGTTGCCGGTGTTCTGGCGGTCGAAGAAGCTCATGGGCATGGCCATCAGGTGGCTGAACACCTGCTGCTGCAGGCGCATCACCACGTGGTTGCCGACCCAGGCCATGCAGTAGTTGGAGAGGAAGGCGGCGCAGCCGCGCAGAGCCACGATGCCGAGGACGAAGAAGGGCATCCACTTGAGCACGCTGCTGTCGTTGCCGTTGAGCCCCTGATCGATGAGCGGTTTGATGGAGTAGACGAAGGTGGTATCCACGGCCGCGTAACCCAGCATGCCAATGATGCCGCCCACCAGACCCAGCTTGCGATCCCGGACATAACCGAGCAGGCGCTTGAAGACGGTCCAGCTCTCTTGTGAGGTTTCTTGTTGCATGAATAGCCGTTAATAAGGGAAATGACGGGCTATTCTAGCCAAACCTTGGAGCTACACCAAGCGCCGCTGGCGCGATGGCTACAACCCGGGTCACAAATGAAGGCCGCCCCTTGCCGGGCTGGCTCATTGGATCCTCACTCCCTTCCCCATACCTGCGGCTGCCACCAGGGGCCGCCACGCCGGTACCAGGGCCCCTGCTCCCGCTCGGCCCGGATCCTGAGCCCCGCGTCCCCCGGCTCGATCAGGATGGCGCCCGCCTCCCCCGTGACCCACTGCCGCGCCCCCTGGTATCGCGCCACCACCTCGGGGCGGGGAAAGCCCCACTGGTTCATGAAGCCTGCGCTGTGCACCACGGAGGCAGGTTTCACCGCAGCCACGAAGGGGGCCGTGGAGGAGGTGCGACTGCCATGATGCGGGCTCACCAGCAGGGTGCTGGCCAGCCCCGCGCCCTCACCCTCCTCCAGCGCCAGTGCCAGCAGGCGGCGCTCCGCCTGTTGCTCGATGTCGCCGCTCAGCAGCAACCGATGACGCCCGTCGTCCAGCTGCACCACGCAACTGTCATTGTTGCGCCCCGCCCCGGCTGCCAGGGGCCAGAGCACCCGCACATCCAGTCCCTGCCAATGCCACTGCTGACCTCGGCGGCAGGCCTGGGTAGCCGGTGCAAAGGGGAAGGATGAGAGCTCCCGGCGCACCGCCATGCTCTGCAGCAGAGCCTGCCGGTTGCCCGCGTGATCCCTGTCTCTGTGGCTGATGATCAGGGTGTCGATCACCCGGACGCCGAGCCGGTTGAGCAGGGGCAGGATGGCCGCATCCGCCATGTTGTAGCCCCCTGGGTAGCGATCCCCGGTATCAAACAGGATGGCCCGCTCGCCCCGGGTGACGAGCACCGATAGCCCCTGCCCCACGTCCAGCACCCGCACCTGCCAGGAAGCGGGAGCAGGCCAGAGGGCGAGCAGCAGGGCCGCCGCCACCGGCCCCCCCAGGGCGCGCCCTCCCGGCAGGTGCCATCCCGTCCACAGCAGGATCAGCAGGGCGCTGGCGGGCATCAGCCAGCCGGGCACCGGCCACCAGAGCTGCAGGCGATCCGCCAGCTGCGTGAGCCCCCACAGCACCCACTCCAGGCCGAAGGCGGAGACCCAGAGCAGGCCGTGGGCCAGCAACGTGGAGAGGGGCGCCACCAGCACGCCGATGAGCGCCAGGGGAATGATGACAAGGCAGAACAGCGGCAGTGCCAGCAGATTGAGCAGAAACGCCAGGGGCGCCATCCCCTCGAACAGCAGCAGTTGCAGGGGCAGCAAGCCGAGCAGCAGCAGAAGTTGCAGCCGCACCAGGCCGGGGCGATCGTGCAACAGGCTCGCCAGCAACAGCAGTGCCACCGCCAGAAAAGAGAGCCAGAACCCCGCCGAATAGAGGGCGAAAGGGTCCAACAATGTCAGCACCACAAAGGCCCACAGCCAGATCCGGTGGCTCGGCCAGTCCCGCTTTAGCCAGCGCAGCAGGCTCCACACCAGCACCATGATGAGGGCACGCTCGGTGGCCACCGCAAACCCCGCCAGCCAGCTGTAGGTGGCCGCGAACAGGAGTGACACGCAGATAGCCCCGCGCAGCCCGAACAGCCGCCCGAGCCACCAGCCGAGCACCGCCACCAGAGCGATATGCTGGCCCGAGATGGCGATGATATGGGTCAGGCCGCTGCCGCGAAAGAGTTCCCACTGGGTATCCGTGATCCCCCCCTGCTCCCCGAAGGTGAGGGCCGCCAGCAGGGGGGCCTGCGCCATCCCCTCCCAGGCGCGACTCGCCGCCGCCAGCCAGCGATCGCGCACACCCGGGGGTACGGCATCCAGGGCGATGACCCGGCGCAGGTTGCCGGTGGCGGTGATCCCCTTGCCAAGGAGCAGGCGCCGCCCATCCATCCCCGCTTCGTTGGCCAGGCCATGGGCCGGCTTGAGAGAGGTCACCAGGGTGACGCGGCTGCCGGCAGGCAACGGCGGCAACACCTGATAGGCATTGACCCGCACCAGGGGTGGCACGATGAGGGGGCGATCGTCCAGGGTGTCGAGGCGCAGCAGCAGGCGCGCAAATTTATCCCCCTCTTTCTCTCCCGAAGACTCCGCACTTTGCACGTGTGCGGTTATGATGTGGCTCGTTTTTTTGCCAAGCTGATCCAGCCAGGCAAGCCGGTAGTGCAAATTCACCTGCATCCAGAGGATGCCGAGCAGCAGAAACAGCAGCCGCCAGCAACGACCACCGGCGAGGGGGAGCGCGAGCAGCAGCATCAGGCCACCCCATTCCCATGAAGGCAGCCATGGCCAAAGCAGTGAGGAGCTTGCCCCCAGGGCAAACGACAACAGACGCAGATCCATGGAGCAAGTATTTAGCAAGGTTCAGAACATGCCCAAACGAATCATACAGCGCTGGCTACCCGACCCGGCGACCCTCAAGGAACACAAGCACTTGCGACTCTTTGGCAAGCTGCTGCTGGACGCCAATCTCTGGCATCTCAACCGGCGCTCCGCCGCCGGTGCCTGTGCGGTCGGCCTCTTCATGGCCTGGGTGCCCCTCCCCTGCCAGATGCTGCTGGCCGCTGGCGGCGCCATCGCCTGCCGGGTCAACCTGCCCCTCTCGGTGGCCCTGGTCTGGCTCTCCAACCCCCTGACCATGCCACCGCTGTTTTATGGCGCCTATCTGGTGGGCTGCCAGTTGCTGGGGCAACCCTCCCAGCACATCGAGATCACCTTCACCTGGGCCTGGCTGGTGTCGGTGTTCGAGACGGTTGCCCCGCCGCTCTTGCTGGGCTCCCTGGTGCTTGCCCTGCTGAGCGCCCTCGTCGGCTATCTCCTGGTTCGCGCGGGCTGGCGCCTGAGCACGGTGCGCCAGTGGCAAAAACGCAAGGTGGCGCGCCCATGCTGAATCGCTGGTTGGCCCGCTTCAAGATTGACCCCGATACCCTGCGCCAACAGAAGTGGTTCGCCCTCTTTGGCGAGCGACTGCTGACCCCCGCCCTCTGGCAAGGGGGAACGCGGGCCCTCTGTGGCGCCGTGGCGGCCGGGCTGTTCGCCAGCTGGATCCCCATGCCCATGCACTCCTTGGTGGCCGTCGCCCTGGTGCTGGCGTTCAGCTTCAACCTGCCGCTGGCCCTCTTGGCGGTCTGGTTCAACAACCCGCTGACGCTCCCCTTCATGTACCTCTACGCCTATCGTACCGGTTGCCTGGTGCTGAACGAGACGCCAGCCCCCTTCCATCTCACCTGGTCCCTGCACTGGCTGGAGCAGGAGGCAGCCACCCTGGTGCCCCCCTTCCTGCTCGGCAGCCTGCTGCTGGCGGTGCTGAGCGCCGCCGCCGGCGCCTTGCTCACCCTGCTGCTGTTACAACTGGGCAAGCTGACCCGCCCCCGCTAGGTTGCCAGCACGCCGTCCTTGTCTCGGGTGGCGTGCCTTGCCATCGTCTGCCTCTGCCACCACACTCCTTGTAACCCGTTGTTTTTCGACCCCCATTCGAAACAAGGAGCCCACCATGGCCGAACCGCTCACGCTGGCCCATGCCAATGGCCACCCCCTCTCCCTGCTACCCGCCATGGCCAATCGCCACGGCCTCATCACCGGGGCCACCGGCACCGGCAAGACAGTCACCCTGCAGGTGCTGGCGGAGGGGTTTTCCCGCCTCGGCGTGCCGGTCTTTCTGGCCGACGTGAAGGGGGATCTGAGCGGCCTGGGCGCCGCCGGTACCCCCTCTGCCAAGCTCAATGCCCGTCTGGCCCAGCTCGGCCTTCAGGCACCCGACTTTGCCGCCAGCCCCACCCTGTTCTGGGATCTCTTCGCCGAAGAGGGCCACCCGGTGCGGGCCACCGTCTCCGATATGGGGCCTCTGTTGCTTGCACGCCTGCTCGGCCTCAACGACACCCAGAGCGGGGTGCTGGAGCTGGTGTTCAAGGTGGCGGACGACGAGGGGTTGCTGTTGCTCGATCTGAAAGACCTGCGGGCCATGGTGCAGTTTGCGGGGGAGCACGCCAAGACCCTCACCACCCGCTACGGCAATGTGTCGACCGCCTCCATCGGCGCCATCCTGCGCAACCTCCTCACCCTGGAGAGCGCGGGCGGCGATCACTTCTTCGGCGAGCCCATGCTGGACATCCAGGATCTGATGCAGACCGACGAGGCGGGCCACGGCCATGTCAATGTGCTGGCCGCCGGCAAGCTCACCCAGTCCAGCCGCCTCTATGCCTGCTTCCTGCTCTGGCTGCTCTCCGAGCTGTTTGAACAGTTGCCCGAGGTGGGGGATCCGGAAAAGCCCGTGCTGGTGTTCTTCTTCGACGAGGCCCACCTGCTGTTCAAGGATGCGCCCAGGGCACTGCTGGAGAAAATTGAGCTGGTGGTGCGCCTCATCCGCTCCAAGGGGGTGGGCGTCTATTTCGTGACCCAGAGCCCGGCCGACATCCCCGACAGCGTGCTGGGGCAGCTTGGCAACCGGGTGCAGCACGCCCTGCGCGCCTTCACCCCGAGCGATCAGAAGGCGGTACGCATCGCCGCCAACACCCTGCGGGCCAACCCGGCCTTCGACGCCGCCGGAGCCATCACTGAACTGGGGGTCGGGGAGGCGCTCATCTCCCTGCTCGACGAGAAGGGGCGGCCCAGCGTGGTGGAGCGCGCCTTCATCGCGCCCCCGGCCAGCCGCATCGGCCCCCTGAGCGCGGCCGAGCGCCAGGCGCTTATTCAGGGCTCATTGCTCTACGGCAGATACGACACCCAGGAGGACAGGGAGTCCGCGTTCGAGCGGCTTCAGGAGGCATCGCCCGCCGCCGGTGACGAGACCGCTTCCCCACAGACCGACCAGGGCGGCGGTCTGCTGGATGCCTTGAATGGCATCCTGTTCGGTCGCACCGGCCCCCGTGGTGGCCAGCATGACGGGGTGGTGCAGACCGCCGCCAAGAGCGTGGCCCGCACCCTTGGCAACGAGGTGGGACGCCAGCTGATGCGCGGGGTGCTCGGCTCCCTGCTGGGGAGCAGCAAGCGGCGCCGCTGATGCCGGAAAATGAAAAAGCCCGCCGTGTCGGCGGGCTTTTTATGGCTGAAGCAAGGCGCTGGGCGCAGATGCTTCTCTCTTACAACACCTTGGCGATGGCGTCGCAGAGGGGATCAATGTTGGCGCGGGTGATGCCTGCCACGCTGATCCGGCCGGAGCCGACGATGTAGATGGCGAATTCGCTCTTGAGGCGCTCCACCTGATCCTTGGAGAGACCGGAGAAGGAGAACATGCCGTTCTGTTCGCGGATGAAACTGAAATCCTGGTTCACCCCCCGCTCGGCCAGCTTCTCCACCAGCAGCTCGCGCATCTCGCGAATGCGCACCCGCATGGCGGCCACTTCTTCCACCCACTCCGCATAGAGGGCCGGGTCGCTCACCACGGTGGTGACAACGGCGGCGCCGTGTGACGGCGGGTTGGAGTAGTTGGCACGAATGACGGTCTTCACCTGGGTGAAGGCGACGTCGGCCACCGCCTTGGTCGCGCAGACCAGGGTGAAGGCCCCGACCCGCTCGTTGTAGAGGCCGAAGTTCTTGGAGAAGGAGCTCGCCACCAGCAGCTCGTCGTGGCACTCGGCGAAGATGCGAAGGCCTTCGGCATCCTCTTCGATACCGCGGGCAAAGCCCTGATAGGCGAAGTCAAAGAGCGGCAGCCAGCCGGCGGCAGCACTCTGCCTGGCCAGGGCGCGCCACTGCTCGGTGGTGGGGTCGATACCGGTCGGGTTGTGGCAGCAGCCGTGCAGCAGCACCAGATCCCCCGCCTGCGCATCAGACAGGGAGGCCTGCATGGCGGCGAAGTCGAGCCCCTTGGTGGCGGCGTCGTAGTACTTGTACCACTTGACGGTCAAGCCAGCCGCCTGGAACACGCTGACGTGGTTCGCCCAGGTGGGATCGGAGATCCAGATGGTCTTGGCGAGATTGTTGCGTACCACGAACTCGGCGGCGATACGCAGGGCACCGGTACCGCCCGGCGCCTGCGCCGTCTTGGCGCGGCCGCTGGTCACCAGGGCGGCATCACGGCCGAACAGCAGTTGCTGCACGATGCGGCCGTATTCGATATTGCCTTCGATACCGAGGTAGTTCTTGGTCTTCTCGTCGGTCAAGAGCTTCTGCTCGGCTTGCTTGACGCAGTGAAGGATAGGAGTAGCACCGGTCTCATCCTTGTAAATACCGACCCCCAGATTGATCTTGTGGCTGCGAGTGTCGGCACGGAAGGCTTCGGTCAGGCCCAGGATCGGATCCGCTGGGGCGGCAACAACCTTTTCAAACATGGTATTCCCTGTAGTCCGTTGAGTTCGTTGGCTGGCAAAGTAGGTTGGCAAACAAAAGCGCCCGTCCAGGGAGCGCTTCGTCAGCTCTTTATACCACTGCCTTCCATAGGGGAAAACCGCTTTCTCGGCGCCGCCTCAACCAATCCCGTGCCAATCCGGTGCCAGGGCACACACCTCGACCGACAGACCCCGATTCGACTCCACCAGATCATTGCACTGCGCCAGCAGCGCACGGGGGATACGGCTTGGCTCCCAGGGCCGGCCATCCCCCAGGGGAGCCCCGTAGGCCGCCTTGATGGGCACCAGATCCCGAGGCAGCCACCAGCTCGCCGGTCTCCCCAACCGCTGGGCCAATGCCAGCACTCTGTCGACCCCGGCCGGATCCAGGGCAGTGAGGTGGCTCCAGAGGGTCTGGGGCGGCAAGGCGGCGATCAGGGGCTCCAGCGTGCCGGGATCCTCGGCAGGATACCAGACCAGCAGGGCGTCGGCGGGCAGTGGCAACTCGGCGAAGGCGCCGACGGCATCGGTCGTGATCACCCGCTGTATCTCCCCCTCTCCCCAGAGGATCTTGCCAAGCTGCGCCAGGGTGCGGGCTGGCAGCGCCACCTCCCCCAGGGTCTGGAGCCAGGGGGCGGCATCCAGCAGGGTGCCGCCGCTGAGAAACAGGCTAAACGGCCGTGCGGCCCGCAGACGAAGGGGCAGATCAGTGCAAAGCCGGATCCCCTTGTCTTCGAAGTCAATCTGCTCGATGGGGCTGAAATGACCCTCCCCCTTGCGATACAGGGCCGCCAGCACCCGCTCGTTGACCCTCTCCCCCAGTTGCCAGCCGTGGGATTGCAGCCACTCCTCGGGTTCCGGCGGGGCACTGGCCATCTTCGCCAGCATCAGCTCCCGGGTCAGATAGCGGTGCCCGGCAGGGGTGAGCTCATAGTGGTGATTGCCAAGGGCCAGCAGCAACTGGTTGTCCCGAAGCATGCCGATGAGCGGCTGCCATTGACGACCGCGAACAGCCTGGGAGCCGCCGCTCAGCAACTGCTGTGCCAGCGTGCGCCACTCGGGGTGGGTGAAATCGATCAAAGGCATCCTTCCCTGTCGGCCAATCTGCTTCAACAAATTGAATAATCTAGCGATTTACCAGAGGAGAACCAAGGGGGCAAGGAAGACAACGTGATATGGCGCAGGGCCAGAGGACGAAAAGTAGTGAAGGGGCCAAAAAACAGAACGGCCAAGCAAGCTTGGCCGTTCATCAACTAAATCAGCGCAGAGGCTAGATTAGAAGTTGTATTGCAGGGCAACAGTGAACTCGTCGTCTTTGTCGTTGATACCCTGGATTTTGTACTCGGTGTACGCCTTGAACTTGGAAGTGAAGTTGTACTGCACGCCCAGCAGGGTTTCGTCGACGATGTCTTCGTAAGAAGAACCGGCGGAGTTGGACAGTACCTTGCCTTCGGCGAAGTTGTAACCGGCCAGGAAGGTCCAAGCGTCAACGTTGTAGGAAGCAGCCAGCTCGTAGCCACGGCCCTTGTCCTTGTTGTTGCCTTGGGTGGTGTTGTCGTAGCTCAGGTCACCCTGGGTGTACATACCGGCGAAGTAGAAACCGTTGATGGCGTAGTGTGCGCCCAGGGCCCACTCTTTCTTGTCGCCAGAAGCGGTGCTGACGGTGCTTTCCAGGTCGGAGTAAGCGTAACCGGCGTTCAGGCCCAGACCGAAGTCGAAGTCGTAGCCAGCAGCAGCGGCGTAGCCGTAGTTGCGCTTGACGTTCGGACCGTAGACGTCGGTTTCCTTGATGCCTTGACCGATGTCAGTAACCTTGACAGCTACGTCATCGTTGGTCTGGTAGGACACTTTGCCCTTGAAGCCACCGAAGGTGTTGGAGTAGATGATCTGGCCTTCTTGACGACCGTCGTAGAAGTTACCTACGTCACCCCACTCGTTGAAGATATCGGTCGGCTCCAGCACGTCGTAGAACGCGGTGTCGGTCTGGCCGAAGATGATCTTGCCGTACTGGGTACCGTCCAGGCCGACATAGATGTGACGGGAGTTGAACTTGTTGTCAGAGTTTTCGGCGGATACTTGCCACTCGGTCTTGGCGATACCGGACCAGGTGTTGTTCAGGCCAACTTTGCCGGACCAGCCCAGACGGGAGGAACCAACCAGTTCAGCGTCGGTGTCGTCGTGGTCTGCGTACATGTTGGCTTGTACACGGCCGTAGATGTCAAAGGAGGTGCCGTCTTTGTCGTAAACGACAGCAGCGTTGGCTGCGGATGCGAACAGAGCCGGGATAGCAATAGCCAGAATTGTCTTTTTCATAGTTTCCAATGCCTACTGTAATTAAACACTAAGTCCTTGTTATTCCCTGTGTTAGCGATGTTCTTTGCATCACTATGGCGCCGAGACTATCACCGGGTTTTCGAATCCGCAATGAAAAAACTTGGAACTTTTTATGAAAACCATAGTCACAGGGAAAAATTTGTGAGCTGAATCTCACAATGTTTGCCCCATCAGGGAAAACGTTTACAGCGATACTCTCTGCCTGAATCCCTCTTTTTTGGTGGTTTATTGCAACCCCCTGTTCCCTCATAACATATGTGCAAAGCCGGGGCTGACCCGACTGCTTCTCCCCTGCCTCGACCAGGGCCGCCTGTTGCGGGTATCCTGTTGCCATCCACACCGACACGGTCACACCTTCTTTATGCTATCGACTCGCCTCAAAGCCACCATCCGCAATACCTATCGCCAGATTGCCGATGGTTTACCCGGTTTTGTGCCGCGCAAGGAGCAGAATTTCCTGGTTGCCGAAATCGCCAAGACCCTGACGGGAGAATATGACAGGAGTCGCCGCATCTTGGTGGCCGAGGCAGGCACCGGCATCGGCAAGTCCCTCTCCTATGCCCAGGGGGCCATACCAGTGGCACGGCTGACCCAGAAGAAGCTGGTGATCTCCACCGCCACCGTGGCCCTGCAGGAGCAGCTCATCCACAAGGATCTCCCCTTTTATCACCGTCACAGCGAGCTGCCGTTTCGTTTCATGCTGGTCAAGGGGCGCCAGCGCTACTGCTGCGAGCACCTGCTGGAGCAGGCGGCAAACGGCAGCGAGATGGCCAATTTCGAACTCGACTTCGGCGCATTGAGCAAACACAAGCCATCGGATGCTGACAAAGCGTGCTACCAGGGGCTGTGGCAGGCCTACACAGAAGGCAAGTGGGACGGGGATCGGGACAACTGGCCCAAACCCATTCCGGACCCTTGCTGGGATCGCATCGCCGCCGACCGCCACACCTGCAACAAGGCCCTGAGCCACCATCAGCACTGCCCCTTCCATCGCGCCCGCAACGACATGGACGCGGCAGACGTGCTGGTGGTCAACCACGCCCTGCTGCTCTCCGACCTCACCATGGGGGGCGGCATCATACTGCCGCCGCCGGACGAGTGCATCTATGTGCTGGACGAAGCCCATCACCTGCCCACCATCGCCCGGGATCACGGCGCCGCCAGCGCCAGTATCAAGGGATCCCGCCGCTGGCTGGAAAAGCTGGTGCAAAGCGCTGGCAAACTGGCAAGGACGCTGAACAAGGAGAGCCTCCTCGACCCCCAGCTCAAACTGCAGGATGCCCTGGCCTCTCTCCAGCCGGATCTCAAGGCCCTCGAGCAGTGGCTCACCAGCAATGATCACCTCTTTGGCGGCGAGCCCCACCACAGATTCGCCGATGGGGTGCTGCCGGATCCCCTGCCCATGCTGGCGGAAAACCTCAAGGAGGCGAGCAAGAAGGCGTTGCGGGCGCTGGACAGAATGCAGGGGGCCATCGGCGAGGCGCTCAAGGATGGCGAGATTCGTCGCAAGGAGGCCGAGCCTCTGCTGGCGGAGAGCGGTTTTCACTTGCAACGGCTCGAGAGCTTCTACGCCCTCTGGGAGATGCTGAGCCGCCATGTTCCCACCGGCAAGACCCCCCTCGCCCGCTGGATGGCCAGAAGCGAGGACGGGGACATCTGGCTGCACGCCTCCCCCATCGAGGTGGGGTATCTGCTGGAGGAGTGGCTCTGGTCCCGCTGTCTCGGGGCCGTGCTGGTGTCGGCGACCCTCACCGCCCTCTCCTCCTTCAGTTATTTTCGCCACCAGGTGGGGCTCAAGGAGCATGACGGCACCCGCTATCTGCGGCTGCGCTCCCCCTTCGACTACCACAAGGCCGAACTCTATCTGCCCAAGATGGCCCATGAACCCAGTGCCCCCGCCTTCACCCAGGAGTTGATCGATACCCTGCCCCGCCTGCTGGCAGGCAAGGAGGCCAGCCTGGTGCTCTTCTCCTCCTATCGCCAGATGAACGAGGTGGCGGTGGGGCTGCGGGCCAAGGGGATGTCGCTCCTGGTACAGGGGGAAGCGTCCCGCAGTGCTCTGCTCCTCTTGCACAAACAGAAGTGCGACGGCGGCCAGCCCAGCATCCTCTTTGGCACCGGCAGCTTCTCGGAAGGGCTGGATCTGCCCGGCCACTACCTCACCAACCTGGTGATCACCAAGCTCCCCTTCGCGGTGCCCAACTCCCCCGTGGAAGAGGCGACCGCCGAGTGGATAGAGCAGCGCGGCGGCAACCCCTTCCTGCAACTAACGGTGCCGGAGGCGTCGCGCAAGCTCATCCAGGCCTGTGGCCGCCTCATCCGAAAAGAGGCGGATCGGGGGCGGGTCACCATCCTGGACCGGCGCCTGCTGACCAAGCGCTACGGCAAGGGGCTGTTGGACGCCCTCCCCCCCTTCACCCGACGCATCGAGTGACACGGCTGACGCCCGCCATGCGCTCCCCTGTCTCTCATGTCAGGAGGGGGCAGGAAGATAGAAGAGCACGCTGCCCGCAGGGCTCGGGGCAACGGGATCCACACCCCGCACACCGGATGGCGCCATAAACGGCTATTGCCGCTGTGGGGCAAACCTGTAAAAATGACCCCCTATTTTTCAGTGGGCAATTGCCTGACTGTTCAAGGAGATGAAATGAAACTGACTGTTCTGGTACCGGCCCTGGCTGGTCTGTTGTGGGCAGGTAGCGCCCTGGCCGCTAGCCAACTGGAAATTACGAATCCCTATGTCATCCAGCTGCTCGATGGCGAGCCCGTCAACCCTCAGCTGCTCGACAAAGCCACCGTCTTCTCCCTGGAGCCCGGCAGGCACCAGGTCGTGGTCGCCTTCGAGGGCAACTACTCCAGCCGCAGTGAAACCAAGCTGGTCACCGCCGAGCCCCTGGTGATCAACTTCACCGCCGCCGACAACCAGCAACTCTTCCTCGACTTCAAGAAGCCCCGCAAGGAAGAAGAAGCCAAGCGTTTCGTCAAGGAACAGAATGTCGTTCTGAAAGACAAATCCACCGGCCAGGTCCTGAAATCCGAGCAGTTCGTCATGCCGACCGTGGGTGGCTTCCAGCTGACCCGTGACTATCAGCAGGAGCTGCTGAAGATGGGCAAGGCCTTCAACCAGCCCAAGACCGTTTCCGTCTCCACCGCCGCCGTGATGGCTGCCGCCAGCGCACCGGTGGAAGTGGCCCCGAGCAAGGCCATGAGCAACCCGGAAGCCCTGACCCAGCTGCAGAGCTGGTACAACAAGGCCGATGCGGAGACCCGCAAAGCCTTCCAGATCTGGGTGATCCAGCAGCAGTAAGGCGCATCGCACGCCTGCATCAAGGGGAGCCTGGCTCCCCTTTTTCATACCCGTTCATGGCCGATGCTTCATGTCACTGCGCATCTTCTATCACCCCCACTACTCCGCCCTGAGGCTGCCCGAGCGTCACCGCTTCCCCCTGGCCAAGTACCAGGCGCTGTATGAACGCCTCGTCGCCCTCGACTATCCGCTGGCACAGGCCGCCCCTGCCAGCCGTGAGCAGATAGAGAAGGTGCACGATGCGGCCTATGTACAGGCCGCCCTCGCCGGCACCCTCGATGAAGGGGCCATTCGCCGGCTCGGCTTTCCCTGGTCTCCCCTGCTGATTGAACGTACCCTGCACTCGGTCGGCGCCACCCTGGCCGCCAGCCACCACGCCCTTGCACAGGGCTGCGGACTGCAGATCTCCGGCGGCTACCACCACGCCCACCGGGGGTTTGGCAGCGGCTTCTGCCTCTTCAACGATCTGGTGATCGCGGCACGAACCTGCCTGGACGAGGGACTCTGCGAGCGAGTATTGATTGTGGATCTCGATGTCCATCAGGGAGATGGCAGCGCCGCCCTGTGCACGGGCAGCCGTGACATCATCACCCTCTCCCTGCACGGGAAACACAACTTCCCCCGCCACAAGCCGGCCTCCCATCTGGACTTTCCCCTGCCAAGCGGCATGGAGGACGACGCCTATCTCGAGACCCTGGACCAGGCCCTCGCCCTGGCTCATCGCCTCTACGCCCCCGACTTCATCCTCTATCAGGCCGGGGTGGATGTGCACCGGGACGACGAGCTAGGCTACCTCTCCCTGAGCGACTCCGGCGTGCGCCAGCGCGATGCCATGGTCTTTGACTCTGCGCTTCGCCACGGGCTGCCCATCACCGCCGTACCGGGAGGGGGTTACCGGCGAGACTGGCAGAAGTTGATCCCGCTGCACCTCTCGCTCTTTGAAGTAGCAAGGCACCGGTTTGGTTGAGCGGCACCACCCGGCCCATGATGAAAAAAGGCGACCCTTGGGTCGCCTCTTCTATATCCAGTGCGCAGGGATGATGACGCCGTCTGCCCTCAGGCATGGGCCATCGGCGTCGGGTGCTCGCCCATCTTGCGCAGCAGCATCAGCAGATAGACAAGGGAGACCCCGGCAATCACCATGAACAGCAGATGATCCGAGTAGTGCTGCATCAGGAGCGCCGTCAGGGTCGGCCCGAGCAGGCTGCCGATGGTGTAACTCAGCAGCAGCGCCTGGTTCATGGCCACCAGTTGATGCTGCTCGACCTTCTCGCAGGCCCAGGCCATGGCCACCGGATAGAGCGTGAAGCCCGCGGCCCCCAGAATGAACAGCGTCGGTCCCATGGCCGCGTTGCCGAGCATCGCCATGGCCCCCAGGATCACCACCAGCACCTGTACCCGCAGCACCGGCAGGCGCCCGAAACGATCCGCCAGACGCCCCACCGGCCATTGCCCCAGGATGCCGGCGCTCACCATCACCGCCATCCAGTAGCCGATGGCCCCGTCGCTCACCCCCTGGTGGTTCAGATAGAGCGGCATCAGACCATAAAGCACCCCCAGCACGATGCCGGAGAGGATGCAGCCGTTCACCCCCAGACGCGCCTGACGCAGGCGCAGCATCGGCCAGACCGGAGTCCTGGCCTGGTGGTTGCCTGACGGACTGGCGATGCGGGTGAACAAGAGCGGCAGCATGGCCGTCAACACCAGGGCGGTCACCCAGGGCAGCACCGCCATCAGCGACGTCGGTACCTTGCTCACCAGCAGTTGCCCAAGCACGGTGCCCACGTAATAGACCATCATGTAGGCGGCCAGCAGGCGACCCCGATTGCGGGCGTTGCCGCTGCACATCAGCGCGCTCTCCACCACCACCCAGATCATGGCGCAGCCGACCCCGGCGATGAATCGCCAGGCGAGCCAGCTCCAGAACGCCAGGGTCATGCCGAGCCCGACGCAGCCTGCGGCAAAGAGCGCACTGGCCAGGTAGTAACTGCGATTGAAGCCGCAGCGGGCGATGAGTCTGCCCGCCAGCAGGGTTCCCAGCAGGTTACCGGTGAAATAGGAGGAACCGACCATGCCGACCTGCCAGGTGGGCAGATGCTCATGGGCGAGCCAGAGCGGCACCAGGGTATTCAATACCGCGATGGCCAGGGTCAGCAACAGCAGGCCACAGAGCAGGAGCAGCACCGGGCGGGAGTATGTGGTCATGGATAGAACCGTGGGGAGAGGCAAAATGCGAGCGCATCATGCCACCGCCTGTGCCTTTGTCAATCGGCACTGAGGCCGGGTCGCAAGGTTTTTCTGCCCACCGTGATGGCAACGCGGCAAGGCCCTCCCCTGACGGGAGCCTCATCCCCTTGATTGGCCGGCACGTTGGTCATGATGAGGGGAAGCGGGCCGTTGAACATCGACCCTCACGCCAGAGACCGAGGCCATGACAAGAAGAGGCGGCCCAGGGCCGCCTCTTCTTGCTATCAAGCACAACCTATTGTGCACAACGCCGGTCAGCGCTGACGCTTTTTGGCGTACTTGCGACGAGCCCGGGCCTGGCGCTCCTCTTCCCGCTCCGCCTTCTCCCTGGCTTTCTGCTCAGCCTCGGCCTGGGCTTCCACTATCTCGACGCTCACCATCTCTGGCGTCTCCAGGGAGATCCGCCCCAGCATGCCGGACCGGAATTCATTGACCAGGATTTCCGAGGCCTTGTGCAGATCCGCAAGCCCCCCCTTGCGCATGAAGCCGCGCTGACGGGCAATGAGATCCAGCAGCTCGATCTCGGTCTCCGGCAGCTCGCTCAGCTGGTAGCGTGCCTTGATGCGCTCCGGATAGGCCTTGATGAAGTAGTCGGCGGCAAACATGGCGATGTCGGCGTAATCGAAGACGGTATCCTTGATGGCCGCCGTGATCGCCAGTCGATAACCGCAGGAGGGCGGGTTGAGCTTGGGCCACAGGAAGCCAGGGGTGTCCGTCAGGATGACGTGGTTGTCGAGCTTGATCCGCTGCTGGGACTTGGTCACCCCCGCCTCGTTGCCGGTCTTGGCGATGATGCGCCCCGCCAGGGTGTTGATCAGGGTGGACTTGCCCACGTTGGGGATGCCCATGATCATGGCGCGCACCCCGCGCAGCTCGAAGTTGCGCTCCGGCAGCATCTCGTGGCACAGGGTCAGCAGTTGCTTGATCATCGTAGGCTCCTGCTGGGTCAGGGGCAGTGCCTTGATCCCCTTCTCCTGCTCCATGTGGGCCACCCACAGCTCGGTGATCTCGGGGTCGGCAAGGTCTGCCTTGTTGAGCACCTTGATCACCGGCGTCTCCCCGCGCAGCTCCGGCACCAGGGGGTTCTCGCTGGAGAAGGGGATGCGGGCGTCGAGCATCTCGATGATGACATCGACCTGGGGCATGACCTCTGCAATCTCTTTGCGGGCCTTGTGCATGTGGCCGGGGAACCAGTTGATGGACATATCCGTTACTCTCTCATTGGCATGCGGTCCCCTCTCGGGGCTGCGGGCGCTCGGGGTTGCGGGTGCGTGGTGATGCGCCAGACCGCTGGCACTCATCGCAAGGGGGCGCATTTTACCTGCTGCGGCCCCGATTTGACAGGCTATTCTGGCCGGGTGTTGTCACCCGGGTGGCCGGATGCCCGCCACGCCACCGGGAGGTGAGTGGCAGAACACAATCAACATAACCCATTGATATAAGATAACATTTACAAGACGCTTTCACCGTATTGTCATCTCTCTTCACTAAAAGTGTCATCTGCCCCCTCTAGGCTGCGCTCAGGTTTCACAAGGAGCGAACCCCAATGAGAAAGATGGCAGGACTTGCAGTGATGATAGGCGCCGCCCTGGCCGCCGGCTGCAACTCCAACAACGACAGCAACACCCCGGAACCCAGCGCCAAGAACGTGATCTTCTTCCTCGGCGACGGCATGGGTCTCAACACCCTGACCGCCTCCCGGATCTATGGCGTCGGCGAAGAGGGCAGCCTCACCATCGACACCCTGCCGGAAACGGCCTTCATCAAGACCTTCTCCCACGATGCCCAGGTGACCGACTCGGCCCCCTCCATGGCGGCCTACATGACCGGGGTCAAGAGCAACAACGGCGTCATCAGCATGGACAGCGACGCCACCCAGGAGAGCGATTGCAGCCAGAGCGGCGGCAAAGCGGTGACCACCCTGCTGGAGCTGGCCAAGGCCGATGGCCGCGGCACCGGCGTGGTCACCACCACCCGGGTCACCCACGCCACCCCGGCCGCCACCTATGCCCATATCTGCAACCGGGATCTGGAGGCTGATATCGCCGTCCAGATGGTGCCGGGGGGCAGCGGTTACAACAGCGCCCTGAAGGAGGGGCTGGATGTGGTGCTCGGAGGCGGCAGCGGCTTCTTCCTGCCCAGTGCCGACAAGGGCAAGCGGACCGATGGTCGAAACCTCATCGACGAGATGAAGGCGAAGGGCTATCAGTTTGCCGCCACCCTGGACGAGCTGAACCAGGCCGATGCGAGCAAGCCGCTGCTGGGCCTGTTTGGCTCAAGCCACATGAAATATGACCTGGACCGGCCCGCCAGCGAGCCATCACTGGCCCAGATGACCCTGGCCGCCATCAAACAGCTCAAGGACAAAGAGAAGGGCTACTTCCTGATGGTGGAAGGGGGGCGCATCGATCACGCCCTGCACGTCACCAACGCCAAGCGTGCCCTGCAGGATACCCTCGCCTTCGACAACGCCATCCAGGCCGCCATCAATGAAGTGAAGAAAACCGATCCCGAGCTGAAAAACACCCTGATCGTGGTCACCGCCGACCATGACCACACGCTTGTGCTCAACGGCTACGCCAAGCGCACCGGCAAGACCACGGCAGGCAATGCGGGCGTGCTCGGGCTGGTGAAGAACTACGAGACCGGCGAGCCGAGCAAGGATAGCGATGGCATGCCCTACACCATCATCGGCTTTGGCAACGGCTACAACCGGGTGGACGGCCCGCGCAGCAGCGTGGCGGCCCTCGACGACGCCACCACCTCCGCCGACGACTATCACCAGGAGGTGGTGGTCAAGGTGGGCGAGATAGGCAACGAGACCCACGGCGGTACCGATGTCTTCCTCGGCGCCATCGGCCAGGGAGCGGAGCGCTTCCACGGCTCTCTCGACAACACCGCCGTGTTCGGCAAGATCAAGGCTGCGGCCAAGCTGTAAGGGATTATCAGGATGAACATCACCATGAAAAAGACGCTGGTCTGCACCGCCCTGCTCGGCACGCTTGGCGGCCTCTCCCAGGCGCACGCCGCCGATGCCAAGAACGTCATCCTCTTTATCGGTGACGGCATGGGCCCCACCGTGCTCACCGCCACCCGCCTGTTCAAGGTGGGGGAAGAGGGGGATCTCGAGATGATGAAACTGCCCCAGAGCGCGCGCATCAAGACCTTCTCCCACGATGCCCAGACCACGGACTCAGCCCCCTCCATGGCGGCCTACACCACCGGCGTCAAGATGAACAACGAGGTGATCGCCATGAGCAGCGACACCAGGGCCGTGGCACCGTCCAAGGATGCCAACGGCAACAAGGGCATCAACAACTGCACCAGCGACAACGGGAGCCCGGTGCCCACCATTCTCGAGCTGGCCAAGGCGGCGGGCAAGTCGGTGGGGGCCGTCACGACCACGGAGCTGACCCATGCCACCCCGGCGGCGACCTATTCCCATATCTGCCACCGGGATGCGGCCTACGCCATCGCCGAGCAGGCGGTACCAGGCGGAGCCGGCTTCAACCAGGCGCTGGGGGATGGGGTCGATGTGCTGATGGGGGGCGGCGCCAACCACTGGACGCCCTACAGCGCCAGCAATAAGGGCGGCCGGGCCGACGGCCGGGATCTCACCGCCGAGCTGACCGCCCGGGGCTACCGCTATGTCACCACCAAGGATGAGCTCTCTGCCGTCAACTCGGGCAAGGTGCTGGGGCTGTTCAGCACCAAATCCCACCTCGACTACGAACTGGACCGCGTCGCCAAGGGGGCGGCCAGTACCCAGCCGTCCCTCTCCGAGATGACCGCCAAGGCGATCGATCTGCTCAGCCAGAACAGCCAGGGCTACTTCCTGATGGTGGAGGGGGGACGTATCGACCACGCCCTGCACGCCACCAACGCCAAGCGCTCCCTGACCGATGCGGTGGCGCTGGACGAGGCGGTCAAGACGGCCCTCGGCAAAGTGGATTTGAGCGATACCCTGATCGTGGTCACCGCCGACCACGACCACACCATGACCATCAACGGCTATTCCGCCAAGGGCAACAAGGTGCTGGATCTGGTCAAGAACGCCGATGGTTCGACCCAGAACGACGCGGACGGCAAGCCGTTCACTACTCTGGTATTCGGCAACGGCCCCAACCGCCAGGACCAGCGCCCCACCCTCACCAGCGATGAGGTGATGGCGGATGACTACCTGCAGGAAACCGGCGTCAAGCTCGGCTCCGAGACTCACGGCGGCGGCGATGTGATGCTGTTCGCGGGCGGCGCCGGCAGCAGCCAGTTCAAGGGCACCCTCGACAACACCCGGGTGTTCGGCAAGCTCAGGGAGGCCCTCGGCCTGTGATAAAGGGGCCCGGCACCGCGCCGGGCCCGTTTTCCATCGAGCGAGAGACGATGATGAAATATCTGCTTTCTTTATGGCTGCTGGGCAGCGCCCTCTCCTTCCCCCTCCTGGCCGACGAGGTGCCCGATCTGGCCGCCCGCATCCGCTACGTGGACAGGGTGACCGGCAGCGACGGCATCACCCGGGAGAGCCAGTGGCAGGAGAAGTGGCTGCGGGTCGGTGACCAGGTGTGGAGCCAGCGGCTCATTCCCGTTCCCCTGGCCCGTGCCTATCACGCCACCCATGATGCCCGCCCCGGCCACAAACACTTCACTCACCAGATGGCGGCACGCTGGGTCACCCGCAGCGAGGGAGACGCACTCCAGTTGCGCTACGCCGATGCCTGGCACAACCAGCTGGTGGAGGTGCCGCAGGAGGAGTACGGCCAGGTGGCCTTCAAGCCGGAGTGGGCGCGGATCCGCCACCTCATCAACCCTTCCCTGTTGGAGGGAATGACACCGCTGGATGAGGCCGCCCCCGACCAGGCGAACTGGTATGAGACCCGCGAAGGTCGCCAGCGTACCCGCATCCTCTGGTCGAGCCGCTGGCAGTTGCCCCTGGTGGTGGAGTCGGCAAGCCTCGACGGTTATCGCAGCTACCGGATGGAGGTGACGCTCAAGACGCTGCCAAAGACCCTCCCCTGGCAGCAACTGGCAGGGTACCAGACCCTGGATCTGCGGGATTTCTTCGACTGATCCCCCCAGGCGGCAATCGCCTGGCTGACATGACGTAACGGGATGTTACACTCTCTGTACTCATCCCGGACCCGAACATCCATGCGCCTTGTTACTCTGCTTCTGCTGCTCTCCCCTCTGATCGTCTGCGCCTTTTCGGCCCGTGCCGTGGTCGTCGTGGCCGCAGACATTCCCCCCTATGTGATCCGCGCCCAGCAGGGTGCGCCGAGCGGCATGGCCATCGAGGTGCTGGAGGAGGCTGCCCGCCGCCTCGGGGAACCGCTCGAGATCGAGTTGATGCCGCTGGCTCGCGCCCTCAGCCAGGCCAGCCACCGCCCGGATGTCCTGTTGTTGCCCCCGGCCCGAAATCCCCAGCGCGAACCACTGTTTCTCTGGATTGCCCCCCTGCTGGAGGAGGCCTTCGTGCTGGTCAGCCATCGCCGTCACCATCCAGCGCCGCTCTCCATGAAGACACTGCCAGGTCTCACCGTTGGCGTGATGCGTGGCTCCCATAGCCAGAGCCTGATCCAACCGCTGACAGGGGTGACCCGGGAGCTGGTCACCGAGGAGGTCAGCAACGCCAGCAAGCTGGCGCGCGGCCGCATCCAGGCCTGGGCGGTGGCCTGGAACACCGCCCGTTACAACCAGCAGCGGGCGGGTCTGCCGCTCCCGGATCTGGTGCGGGGCGAGACCTTGCAGCAGAGCACCCTCTACCTGGCCGCCAGTCCCCGCTTCTCCCGCAGCGAGGCGCTGCGCTGGCACCGGGTCATTCAGGAAATGAGGGAGGATGGCAGTCTCGCGCGCATCCTGCACCAGTACGATTACCAGGCTCCCTGATGAGAAAGTCAGTCCAATTGCCAAACCACCCCAGAATGGTTATGGTATCTCCATGAAAGCAATCATGATTTTTTCCAGTACGCTCACACCCCGCTGAGCCCCCGCCCTCGCCCCGCTGCGCGAGTCGCTCGGGGGCATCGCTTTTGCTGTCTGCTTTTTACCCTTGCACCGTTTTTTGTCGACCAGTCTGCCCGTCATCCTGGTCCCTTCAGTCATTGATAAGGAAATACCCTATGAAACAGCCTCATCTCGTCATCTCCAGCCTGGATCTGGATCGCATCGAACAGCTGCTTGGCAACCACCCCCAGCACCTTGCCCTGCAAGAGGAGCTGGATCGCGCCGAGATCCGCGAACCCGCCGACATGCCGCCGAACGTGGTGACCATGAACAGCACGGTGCGCTTCAAGATGCAAAACAGTGGCAACGACTTCTGCCTGACGCTGGTCTATCCGAAGGATGTGCAGGGGGACGAATCGAAGATCTCCGTGCTGGCGCCAGTGGGCAGCGCCCTGCTGGGGCTCAAGGTGGGTGACAGCATCGCCTGGCCGGGGCCGGCCGGTCGCACCATCCAGGTGGAGATCCTGGAAGTGGTCTATCAGCCGGAACGCGCGGGGGAGCTGCACCGCTGACAGGCGTCTAGGCGACCACACTGGTCTGATGCGACCAGGTGGTTGACTCGGTATGTCTTTGTCCGGTCGGAGCCGACGGCCACCGGCCGGGCATGACCTGACGGGGGATCAGGCCCCCTGACAGATCCGGTTCTTGCCCTCCCGCTTGGCCTGATAGAGAGCGCGATCTGCCTGGCTGAACAGGGTGTCAAAGTGCCATTCACGGGCGCTGGGCACCCACCCCAGGCTGGCAGTCACCCGGACCCCCTTCAGCCCCAGCGTTTCTATTCCCTGGCGGATCTGCTCGCAGCGCGCCTGCTGGGCCAGGGGGTCCCTCTCGGGCAACAGCAGCACAAACTCTTCCCCGCCGAAGCGGCTGGCCACCAGATCCCGCTGGCCGGCAAGATAGCGACCCACCGCCTCCAGCACCCTGTCCCCGGTCTCGTGACCGTGGCGATCGTTGATCTGCTTGAAGTCGTCGAGATCCAGCACCACCAGCGCCCCCTGCCTTGCCATCGTCACGCAGTGATCCATGAAGCCGCGCCGGTTCAGGAGGCCGGTCAGGGGGTCCTGGCTGGCCTGTCGACGCAGGGCCAGGGCCCGGTACTGGGTACAGAGCAGCAGCACCCCGAAGGTCGACAGATAGTTGCCCATCAGCATGGAGAGGAAGGGGAGCACATTGACCGCATGCTGATCCATCAGGACCCGCACCTCGCCGCCGAGCAGGGCCCCCATGCGCACCAGATTGAAACCGTAGAGCAGGATGTTGACCACGGTGAACACCAGCACTGCGGGCAGATAGTCAGGGTAACCATGGCGCCATATGAGCCATACAATCACCGCCCCCACCATCATGTAGCTCAGGCAGGCCAGCAGCACCCGGGGGGCCATCTTGTCGTTGAAGATGACGCTCCAGCAGAGGATCAGCAGGTAGACCAGCATGAAGAGGGTGAAGGCCCGCCAGTTTGGCGGCTCCCCGAAGAAGCGCTGGATGGCGAGTGGCATCAGGGCGAGGCAGAAGGTGATGAGCAGGTTGGCCAGCCAGATCCCCGCGATATGGGGGGCAAACGCCTGCATGAAGAAGAGCGATTGCGCCGCCAGGGCACAGAGGCTGGACCACCACCAGAGCCCGAGACCGGGTATTTCCCTGTGGGTCGACCAGATGATGGAGAGGGTGATGAATCCCAGGCTGTAGCCCCCGAGGGCCATCAACATCAGGGTAAATACGTCCAGATTGAGCAGAATTGAGGCGTCCATTCCCGAACCTTCCAATGGGGATGGCTGAGTATATGGGAAGCCCATGACAAGACACAGAGGGAGCCTATGGGCCGGGCAAAAATATTTGCCCGGCTCGCACGCCCTACTCCCCTTGAAGCGGGCCGGACAACGCCCTGTCTGTGCCCGGATTTTCCACCGAGACGGCCGCCGGATATTTTGCACTTGAACCGGCGCCATTAGATAGATATGTTGTTTTCATGTGGTTTTATGAGTCACCACGAGGGATAAAAGTCTCCATAACTTATTGAGTCTTCTGGCACAAACAGGTTTTGGTACATTTTTCATCCAACGAACCATTCATAGAATCTCATATGGGGCTTTTGCCCCGACCAAGACAATAATCCTGTCTTGCCTGCTGCCGGATGCAGCAGTCTCTTGTGCCATGGAGTCGCACGGGAGCAGGTTCAAGGCCGACCACATTTACGACAGAGACGTCATTTATGATCAAAAAACTCATTCTTTCTACCCTGCTGCTGTGCGGGCTGGCCAACGCCGCGCCCACTTCCACCCTGGATGCCGTATTGGAACGCGGTGTGCTGCGGGTCGGCTTCGATGCCGGCTATCAACCCTTCGAGATGACCAACAAGCAGGGCCAGTACATCGGCTTTGACGTGGATCTCGCCAAGATGGTCGCCAAGGAGATGGGCGTGAAGGTGGAGTTCGTCAACACCGCCTGGGACGGCATCATCCCCGCGCTCTTGACCGACAAGTTCGACGTCATCATGGGCGGCATGACCGTCACTCCCCAGCGCAACCTGCGCGTGAACTTTGCCGATCCCTACATCGTCGTCGGCCAGACCATCGTGCTTCGCAAGGACAAGGCGGGCGAAATCAAATCCTTCCAGGACCTCAACGATCCCAAATACAAGATCGCGGTCAAACTCGGCACCACGGGCGAGCAAGCGGTCAAGCGCATGATCCCCAAGGCCACCCTGCTGCAGTTTGAAACCCAGGATGACGCCAAGCTGGAAGTGATCAACGGCAAGGTGGATGCCTTCGTCTACGACCTGCCCTACAACGCCATCTTCGCGTCCCAGAACCAGGGCGCCGTGGTGCACCTCGACAAGCCGTTCACCTTCGAGCCGCTGGCCTGGGCCATCCGCAAGGGGGATCAGGACACCCTCAACTGGTTCAACAACTACCTGCGCCAGATCAAGGGCGACGGCAGCTACGACCGTCTCTACAAGAAGTGGTTTGAATCCACCGCCTGGCTGAACCAGCTCAAATAACCTCTCAAAGGGGCGGCATGCCGCCCCTTCACGCAGACTCCCCACACGATAACGACAAAAGAGGTTGTGACAGTGATCAACCCCAAACTCACAAGACAGATGGAAAAACAGCCCAATCAGCTGCTCTGGCACGGGATCTTCCTGCTGCTGGTGCTGGCCGCCATTTTCGGCATCTACAAGGCCGTGCAGGCAGTGGATTACACCTGGCGCTGGGAACGCATTCCCCAGTACATCGCCTATCAGGCAGAACAGAAACACTATGCCGAGTTTGACGGCACTGTGGTGGCGGACAAGGGACAGCTCTTCCTGCAAGACGATCTCGACCCCAGCCGCCGTCAGGCCATCGCTCCCAGGGGCTCCCAGCTGGCTGAAGGGGATACCGTCTTCCTCGGCGATACCCTGGATGTGCAACTGAGCTGGACCGCCGGCCCCATTGCCTGGGGCGTCTGGGTCACGGTCAAGCTCTCCCTGGTGGCGGGCATCTTCGCCATCCTGCTTGGCACCCTGGCCGGGCTCGCCCGCCTCTCCCCCAATCCGGCCCTGCGCAACCTGGCCGTGACCTATGTGGAGCTCATCCGTGGCACCCCGTTGCTGGTGCAGATCTTCATCGTCTATTTCTTTATCGGCACCGTGCTGAACCTCGACCGATTCACCGCTGGTGTGGCGGCGCTCGCGGTCTTCACCGGCGCCTACGTGGCGGAAATCGTGCGCGCCGGCATCAGCTCCATTCACAAGGGGCAGATGGAAGCGGGCAGAAGCCTTGGCATGACCTCGGCCCAGACCATGCGCTACGTCATCCTGCCCCAGGCCTTCAAACGGGTGCTGCCACCGCTCGCGGGTCAGTTCATCAACCTCATCAAGGACTCCTCTCTGGTCTCCGTCATCTCCATCACGGATCTCACCAAGGCGGGGCGCGAAGTGGTCAGCTCCACCTTCAGCCCGTTCGAGGTGTGGTTCACCGTGGCCCTGCTCTATCTGGTGCTGACCGGCACTCTCTCCTTCCTGGTGCGTCGTCTGGAGGTGAAATATGCGCGCAGCAACTGATCCCGTTATCAAGGCGCCATCGGTGTCGAAACGTTCTGCCATCACCGGCACTCCCTGCCCCTTACCGGTGCGTCGTCTGGAGGTGAACTATGCGCGCTGCAACTGATCCCATCATCATGGCGACCGGTGTAGAGAAGTTCTACGGCACCGAGGTGCACGCCCTGAAAAACGTCAGCACCCAGGTGGCCGAAGGGGAAGTGGTGGTGATCGTGGGGCCGAGCGGCTCGGGCAAGTCCACCTTCCTGCGCACCCTCAACCAGCTGGAGACCATCAACGATGGCAATATCGTGGTCGACGGCATCAGCCTCACCGAACCCGGGGATGTCAACAAGCTGCGGGAAGAGGTGGGCATGGTGTTCCAGTCCTTCAATCTCTTCCCTCACCTGACGGTGCTGGACAACATCACCCTGGCCCCCCAGAAGGTGAGAGGACTCTCTCGCCAGGAGGCTGAGGAGCGGGCCAAGGCCCTGCTGCTCAAGGTCGGTCTCTCCAACAAGGCCCAGAGCTACCCCTCCCAGCTCTCCGGCGGCCAGCAGCAGCGGGTGGCCATCGCCCGGGCGCTCGCCATGCAGCCGCGCATCATGCTGTTTGACGAACCCACCAGCGCCCTCGACCCCGAAATGGTGGGAGAGGTGCTGGACGTCATGAAGGGGTTGGCCCGCGAAGGGATGACCATGGTGGTGGTGACCCACGAAATGGGCTTTGCCCGGGAAGTGGCGGACAGGGTGCTCTTCATGGAGAGCGGCGAGTTGCTGGTGGACGAGAAACCCGCCGACTTCTTCGACAATCCCCCCTCCCCGCGCCTGCGCCAGTTCCTGAGCCAGGTACTCTGACGAGCGCACCGATATTGGCAATCCGGTAAAGGGGCAAACCCGGGCTCGATCAACCGCGCAGCGGTGTCATGCAAATCAAGAAGAGGGAGCCCAGGCTCCCTTTTTTGTTCCAGGTGGCTCGCACCTAGAATCGATACATGCCCGTCAGGCCGGCGAAGTGCTGCTCGGGCAGCACCACGGGTGCCAGCAGCCAGCGATCCGTCCCGTAGGCACCGGCGGCGGCCCCCAGCGCATTGGCCCCCGCATCCAGGGCGGAGAAGGACCCCTGACCACTGGCCCGCTCGATCAGCTCTGCGGCGATGCCGATGCCGGTCGAGATGCCAAAACCAATCCAGCCCCTGTGCTCCCGATAGCCATAGTGATCCGCGATGGCCGTAAAGCCCGCCCCCATGGCCGCACCACCGACAACATGGCTCAACTCGCTGTTGAAACTGTCATTGGCCATCGCACTCGCACTGAGCAGGCCGAGCATGAGACAAACAGGCGTCCCGTTCATTTTCTCTCCCTCCCAAGGTACTGCCGCTTGCGGTAGATGCCGCGCGCGCTCCTTCTTCAGTGTAAACAGGGAGGGCAAGGCCGGGCCGCGTCAGACAGGAGGATCACCATCAAATGTTAATGAGTTTTTAACATCATCCGGTATGCTGACATCCAACTGGTCCAACCGGATGGCTCACATGGATGTGCAACTGCTCCTGCTCTACCTCTCGCCCCTCTTTCTGGTTTTCATCGGCTGGGAGATGCTCTACCTGCGAAAACACGGCGCCGCCTATCCCACGGCGGGCTACCAGTGGAAGGATCTCTTCGCCAATGCCACCCTGGCACTGATGCATCAGGGGGGCGATGCCCTGGCAGCCATTGCCATCGCCTATCTCTATGACACACTCTGGGGCTGGCGACTATTCGATATCGAGCTGAACCTGTGGAGCCTCTTGCTGCTCTTTCTGTTGCAGGATCTCTGCTACTGGCTGTTCCACTTCGCGAGCCACCATGTGCGCTGGCTCTGGGCCTCCCACGTGGTGCACCACAGCTCGGAGCGGCTCAACCTTTCCACCGCCTTTCGCCAGAGCCTGATGTACCCGGTCTCCGGCATGTGGCTGTTCTGGATCCCCATGATCCTCATCGGCTTTCCCCCCGAGGCGGTGGTGGCCACCGTGCTCTTGAGCCTGGGTTTTCAGTTCTTCGTCCACACCCAGGTGGTGGGCAAGCTGGGCAAACTTGAATGGATCTTCAACACCCCCTCCCACCACAGGGTGCACCACGCCAGCAACGCCAGATACATCGATCGCAACTTCGCCGGCGTGCTCATCATCTGGGACCGGCTGTTTGGCACCTTCGTGGAAGAAGACTTGGGCGAGCCGTGCCGTTTCGGCATCACCAAGCCAATCCACAGCTTCAACCCCCTCATCCTCACCTTCCACGAGTGGCGCGACATGCTGCAAGAGGCCCGGGGCCTCCCCTGGCGGCAAAAGCTCGCCGTGCTGTTTGGCAAACCGGCGGGCCCCACCAGCGGTTGACCCACCGACCAAGATAAAAAAGAGCGCCCAGGGGCGCTCTTTTTTATGACAGGGACAACCCCCAGGTCAGACGTGAACGAAGGACCAGACGGCGGGGATCAGGCTCAGCAGCGTCACCCCGGCCAGCAGCCGTTCGCGACCGCTGAGCCGCTGTTCGGCGCCGAGCTGGCGACGGCTGTAGAGAAACAGCAGCAGACCCGGCCCGTAGAGCAGAAGCGACAGCAGCAGGTACTCCACCCCGGCGGCGTAGAGCAGCCAGAAACCATAACCGCTCGACACCAGCGCCACCACCTGCATCAGGCCGCGGCCCTGCCCCCCCTTGCCACTGAAGACCAGCTTGAGCAGGAAGAGGCCGATCAGCAGGTAGGGCACCAGGATCATGGAGGTGGAGATGAGCAGCAGGTTGGTGTACCCCTTGCCAAGCAACCACACCAGCAGCAAGCAGCCCTGCACGGTCAGGCTGGTGAGCCAGAGCGAGGCGATGGGGGTGCCGTTGCGGTTCTCGCGCCGGAAGATGGCCGGGAAGGCCCCGTGACGCGCCGCGCTGAACGGCACCTCGGCCGAGAAGAGGGTCCAACTCACGTAGGAGGCGAGCACCGACACGATGAGGCCGGCGCTGATGAGCAACTTGCCCCAGGAACCGGTCATCTGGGCCATCAATCCCGCCATGGAGGGGTTAGGCAGGGCCGCAAGCTCCGGGCGGCTCAATATTCCGAGCGCCAGCACCGAGATGAGCACATAGAGCAGCAGCGCCAGCACCACACCGAGCACGGTGGCGGTGCCCACGTCCCGCTTGTTTCTCGCCCGGGCCGAGAGCACCGCTGCCCCTTCGATGCCGGTGAAGACCCAGAGGGTGATGAGCATGGTGTTGCGCACCTGCTCGGAGACCGGTACCGCCAGGGTGCTGCCCTCCTGATCCGCCGCAAAGGTGACCGGATCGAACCAGTAGCAGGCGAACAGGATGAACAGCAGCAGCGGCAGGCTCTTGGCCAGGGTCGCCACTAGGTTGAACAGCGCCGCCTGCTGCACGCCGCGGGCCACCAGCAGGTGCACCGCCCAGAGGATGCAGGACTCGCCGACAAAAGCTGCCAATGTGTTGCCCTCGCCAAACCAGACCCGCTCCGGCGTGTCGACGAAGCTGCCCAGCGCAGCGAAGGCGATCACCAGATAACCCACCACGCCGATGGTGGCACAGAGCCAGTATCCCCAGGCGGAGAAGAACCCCACCAGCTCGCCGAAGCCGGCCCGGGCATAGCTGTAGATGCCGCCGTCGAGCTCGGGTTTGAGCCGCGACAGGTAAAGGAAGCTCATGGCCAGCGCCAGTATGCCGACCCCGGTGACGGCCCAGCCGATCAGCACGGCGCGAGCGCCCGCCACATCGGCCATGTTCTGGGGCAGGCTGAAGATGCCGGCCCCCACCATGGAGCTGAACACCAGCGCAGTGAGGGACCAGAGCCCGATCTTGCTCTCTTTCATGGGCGCTCCTTAACGCAGCCGGCTGGCCAGCGCCTCGATGTGCTCCGGGCCGATGCCGCAGCAGCCGCCGATGAGGTTTGCCCCGGCTCTGCGCCAGCGCTCGGCCCAGCCGAGGTAATCCAGCGGCCCCAGATCGCCGCGGATCTCGTCCAGACCGTCATTGGCAGTCGCCTCCTTGGGCTGGGGCGGGAAGGCGTTGGCATAGGCGCCGAGGCGAACGTCGGTGCGCCCCTGAACCTGCAACGCGGCGACGGCCACCTTGAGCGCCCCTTCAATCACCTCGGGCTGGCAGCAGTTGAACAGGATGGCATCCACCCCGGCCGACGCCAACGCGGCCACGGCATCCGCCACCCGCTCGCCGGAGCGCAGGGTGGGCTCGCTGCCCGGCGCCTCATCTTCCAGAGTAAAGGAGACCCAGAACGGCTTGCCGTCCTCGGGCAGCAGGGCCTTGAGGGCCAGGGGTTCGGCGATGAGGCTCATGGTCTCCGCCAGCCAGAGATCCACATGGGGTGACAGGGCCCGGATAAGCGGTGTCGCCAGCTCGCTCACCCGCTCGGCTTGATAGAGGTCCGCACGATAGGAGCCAAAGAGCGGCGGCAAGGAACCGGCCACCTTGACGGCTCCCCCCTGCTCGTCGGCCACGTCTCGGGCCAGTTGCCCGGCCAGAGCTGCAAGTGCCTCCCCTTGGGCGGCAAAGCGCGCCTCGCCGATATGGAAGGGCACCAGGGCATAGCTGTTGGTGGTGATCACCCGGGCACCGCTCGTCGCATAGGCCTGGTGTACCTCGCGCACCGTCTCGGGCGCTTCCATCAACGCCAGCGCCGACCACTCCGGTTGACGGAACGGCGCACCACGCCGCGCCAGTTCACGGCCCATACCGCCATCGAGTACCCACAAATCCTGCTTGTCCATCTCTGTCTCTCTGCGTCTCCCCGCCATGACGGGTGTTTATTGTGTGAAACCACATTAAGCCATCAAAACATCTAGACGGCCAGAAATCCCAAATATCATGACCCAAAGTAGAACAAGAGGCAATCGGGGGCTACGAACAAATCCGGGCAAGCTCAGGATGATGGCGGCAAAGGGAGATCTCCCCGGCACAGGCATCACCTGGCCAGGCACTGAAACGACAAGAGGCCACCCCGGGGGGTGACCTCTTGTGAAACAGGGGATCAAGGCGGACACAGCCGCCGATAACCAGAGGGGCTCAGCGCCCGGCCAGCACCCGCTTGGTCTGCTTGACCCAGTCGGAGACCCGACCCTGCTGGGGATAGCCCTGCCAGATCTGCTCCCACTGGGCGGGGCTGAGCGGGCGGCCCAGCCGACGCTGCACCCCGGCATAGAGGTAGTCGTGGGCCGTGGTGCGTGCCTGGGCCGAGGTGAGGAACTTGGCAACAGGGTCGGTGAGACGCACATCCCGCATGCCGAGCAGCGGATAGTCGCTGTGCACCGCCGCCAGCATGGTCTCGCGCATGGCCGATTCGATGTAACCCCGGGCAAACAGGGCGGTGACCGATTCAAGCGACCCTTGATCCGGGCCGTGATACTCCTCGTCGAACACCGGGCTGGGCTCTGCCACGGCGCTTTGCACCACCGCATCGGGATCCTGCTGCGGGACCACCACGGCAGGCTCGGGGGTAACGGGTTTGGCAGGCGTCACCGGCTTGCGCGGTGCGCTCTGGCTGCAGGCACCCAGTGCCAGGGCGAGCGCCACACAGGCCAGCGCACGGGAATGAGTCTTCATCTTCATGATTGCTAACGAACTCCTTTAGGATTCCTGAGCGGGCTTCTCATTGCTCGCAGGTTCTACCCGGGTGACCAGCAACTGGTCAATCTTGTAACTGTCGATGTCCACCACTTCGAACTTGTAACCGGCATATTTGACCGAGTCGGTGCGCTTGGGGATCTTGCGCAGCATGTACATGATGAAACCGGCGATGGTCTCGTAGTTCTGGTTTTCCGGGAACTCCTCGATGTCGAAGGCGCGCATCACGTCGGAGATGGGGGTCACCCCGTCCACCAGCCAGGAGTTCTCGTCCCGCTGGACGATCTGCTCTTCCACCACGTGGGTGGCCCACTCCCCCATGACGGTACTCATCAGGTCATTCATGGTGACAATGCCCACCACCAGGGCGTATTCGTTCATCACCACCGCAAAATCGCCACGATGGTTCTTGAAGTACTCCATCGCCTCGTAGAGGTTGAGGGTGTCGGGAATGATGATGACGTTCTGAACCAGGGAGCCGCTGTTGAGATCGATGCTCTGGCCGCTGATGACGCGGATCAGCAGCTCCTTGGCATCCACGAACCCCTTGATGCTGTCGAGGTTGTGGTCGCACACCAGGAACTTGTTGTGGGGGTGCTCGGCGATCTTCGCCTTGATGCTCTCCTCCCCCTCTTGCAGGGTGAAGTAGATGAGGCTCTCGCGCGCCGTCATGGCGGAAGTGACACCCAAGGACTGGAGCTCGAACACGTTCTCGATGAGCTGGTGCTCTTCGCGCTGGATGACACCGGCTTCGGCACCTGCATCCATCACCGCATAAATATCGTCGGAGGTGATCTCGTCGTTGCGCACCATGGAGATGCGCATCAGCCGGAACAGGCCGTTGGCCATGCCGTTGAACAGCCACACCAGCGGCATCAGCAAGGTGACGCACAGCATCATGGGACGCACCACCACCACGGCGATCCGCTCGGGCATGGTCATGGCAAGGCGTTTGGGCATCAGGTCCGCTATCAGGATGAACATGCCGGTGACGAAGACGAACGAGGCCGCAGAGCTAATCTGGCCGAGCCAGGGCCCCTGGTAGAAGCCGGCTATCAGCTCCCTGATGGCGGGATTGAGGGCGGATTCCCCCAGAATACCGCCGAGGATGGCGACGGTATTGAGGCCTATCTGCACCACGGTAAAGAAGTTGCCCGGCTGGGCCTGCAATGCCAGCACTTTCTCGGCGTGGCGGTTGCCCTCGTCGGCCATCACCTGCAACTTGATCTTGCGGGAGGCGGCAAGGGAGATCTCGGAGAGTGAGAAGAACACGCTGCCGGCGACCAGCAGCATCAGAAAGAACAAACTATCGGCAAAACTCATGATTAACCTATTGCTACAGCCGCCTTAGCACAAGACGGCAAACTGGGCCCGGGAAACCGGACCGTGACTCCATCCGGGACTCACACAGGGGCCATATTCTAGCAGAAAAGCGCCCGCTGGGTGGCGTTATCTTGAACTGCCATGCCATGCAATGAAAAAGGCGCTCAAAGCGCCTTTTTATTCAATCAGAGTTGGATTCCCATCGTGCAGCCGCGACGGAGTCTCCACCAAAAGCGCCCGATCAGCCCTTGCCCAGCAGATCGCTCAGGTCATCGGCCTTGGTGTGACGCACATCCTTGCCCTTGACGTAGTAGACGATGTACTCGCAGATGTGCTGGCAGCGATCGCCGACCCGCTCGATGGCCCGTGCCGCCCAGAGCACGTTGAGCACCTGGGGGATGGTGCGGGGATCTTCCATCATGTAGGTCATCAGCTCGCGGATGATGGACTCGTACTCCCGATCCACCTTGTCATCTTCCTTGTAGACCGCCAGGGCGGCATCCAGATCCATGCGGGCGAAGGCGTCGAGCACGTCGTGGAGCATCTTGATGGTGCGACGCCCCATGTTTTCCAGCGACACCAGCGGTGGCTGGGGCTTGTTGGCGTTGTCGGTCAGCATGCGGGCAATCTTGTCCGCCACGTCGCCAATCCGCTCCAGATCCGTGATGGTCTTGATGATGGCCATCACCAGCCGCAGGTCGGACGCGGTGGGCTGACGCTTGGCGATGATGCGGGTGCACTCCTCGTCGATCGCCACTTCCATGGCGTTGACCTTGTGGTCGTTGGCCACGATCTTGCGCGCCGCATCCAGATCCTGGCCATGGATGGCAGCGATGGCGTCGGTGAGTTGCTTCTCCACCAGCCCCCCCATCACCAGTACCTGATTGCGCACGCTCTCAAGCTCGGCATTGAACTGACCGGAGATGTGTTTGTTGAGGTTCATATTGTCCATACCAGTAATCCTTGTTGCTCCGATTATGCCTTAGCCGTTGAACTGACTGCCAATCTGTTTGTTGATGCTCATCTTGCTCATCTCAATCAGCGGCATCCCTTAGCCGTAACGACCGGTAATGTAGTCTTCGGTCTTCTTCTTGGCCGGGGTGGTGAAGATGGTGTTGGTATTCGAGTACTCGATGAGTTCCCCCATGTACATGAACGCGGTCTGATCCGAGACCCGAGCCGCCTGCTGCATGTTGTGGGTCACGATCACCACGGTGAACTGGCTCTTGAGCTCGTTGATCAGCTCCTCGATGGTGAGGGTGGAGATGGGGTCCAGCGCCGAGGTCGGTTCATCGAGCAGCAGCACTTCCGGCTCGATGGCGATGGCACGGGCAATCACCAGACGCTGCTGCTGACCACCGGAGAGGCCGAAGGCGTTGTCATGCAGACGATCCTTCACCTCCTCCCACAGGGCAGCACCGCGCAGGGAACGCTCGGCGGCCTCGTCCAGGGTACGGCGGTCATTGATGCCCTGCAGGCGCAGGCCGTAGACCACGTTCTCGTAGATGGACTTGGGGAAGGGGTTGGGGCGCTGGAACACCATGCCCACCTGACGGCGAAGGGCGGAGACATCGACGCTCTTGTCGTAGATGTTGTGGCCGTGCAGCTGGATCTCCCCCTCGATGCGGCAGATCTCCACCAGATCGTTCATCCGGTTGATGCAGCGCAGCAAAGTGGACTTGCCGCAACCGGACGGGCCGATGAAGGCGGTGACCTGACCCTTGGGGATCTTCATGTTGACGTTGAACAGCGCCTGCTTGTTGCCGTAGTACAGGTTGAGATCCTTCACCTCCAGCGCAGTCTGCTCCGGGGTCAGGTTGAGCAGGTCGGTGGCGGTGTGCGGGGCCGAACTCGGTGTTACGTTGATCATCTGTTTACCTCAAATTCTCTTGGTGGCAGCGGGCAAACGTCTTGCCCGCTGCCGGAATATCTGGTTGGCAGGGAAGGTCCCTGCCCGTCTCTGTAATGGCTGGATTAATGTTCCAGCGACCGGAATTTCTCGCGCAGGTGGTTACGAATACCGATCGCCGTCAGGTTGAGGCCGACGATCACCGTCACCAGCAGGAAGGAGGTGGCGTAGACCAGAGGACGCGCCGCCTCGACGTTCGGGCTCTGGAAGCCCACGTCATAGATGTGGAAGCCCAGGTGCATGAACTTGCGCTCCACGTGCAGGTACGGGAAGTTGCCGTCCATCGGCAACGTGGGAGCAAGCTTCACCACCCCCACCAGCATCAGCGGCGCCACCTCGCCCGCCGCACGGGCGATGGCCAGGATAAGGCCGGTCATGATGGCCGGGCTGGCCATGGGCAGCACGATGCGCCACAGGGTCTCGGCCTGGGTGGCACCCAGCGCCAGCGAACCCTGGCGAATGGTGCTCGGGATCCGGGCCAGCCCCTCTTCGGTTGAGACGATCACCACCGGCAGGGTCAGGATGGCCAGGGTCAGGGCTGACCAGATGACACCGGGGGAGCCAAAGGTCGGGCTCGGCAGCGCTTCCGGGTAGAAGAGGCGGTCGATGCTGCCCCCCAGGGTGTAGACGAAGAAGCCCAGGCCAAACACGCCGTAGACGATGGAGGGCACCCCCGCCAGGTTGATCACCGCGATGCGGATGATCTTGGTCAGGCTGTTCTTGCCTGCGTACTCGTGCAGGTAGACCGCCGCCACCACCCCGAGCGGGGTCACGATGATGGCCATCAGGATCACCATGAAGACGGTGCCGAAGATGGCAGGGAAGACGCCGCCCTCGGTGTTCGCCTCCCGGGGGTCATCGGAGACGAACTTGCCAATCTGGTGGAACCAGTGACCCACCTTGGCCATCAGGCTCATGTCGTTGGGCCAGACCACATCCAGCACCCGGGACATGGGCATGGTCACCAGCTCGCCGCGCATGTCCTTGACGGTGATGCTGTCTCTGTCCGCCTGGGTACGCAGGGAGAAGAGCTCTTTTTCCAGCACCTGATAACGATCGTTCAGGGCCTGACGCTCGCTCGCCAGCTCGGCTTTAAGCTGATCGGTCAGCTTGTCATCCAGCTCGGCCTTGCGCTCTTTCAGGCGCAGGCGCTCCAGCTGGTAGTTGATGCTGCCGATGGCCCCTTTTTGCAGGTCGTTGGCTTGGCTTGAGAGGCCGTTGGCACGGGCCAGCACCCGCTGCAAGGCGGGATGCAGATCCGTGGTCAGCTCCTGGCCATCTTCCTTCACCGAGGTGATGTAACCATAGAAGTTGCCGTTGGTGGCGCGTTCCACCATGGCGAGCTCCGCCGGCTGGGTGCGCGATTTGATATCGGTCTCCAGCACCCAGCGAAAATCGAGGTCCACGAACTCCCGGTTGCCGGTCTTGACCAGATAACGGGTGATCTCTTCGCGATCCTCCCCTTCCAGCGCCTGGCCTGCGGCGCGCAGGCGCTCCACCGGCACCAGCTCCCGGTCGTTGATCTCGCCAATCAGGACGCTCTTGTTGCCGCTTGCATCTTCAAGCTGCCACTCATAGATGGGATGGGGCCAGAAATAGACCAGACCACGCCAGCCAATCAGCAACAACAGACCCAGTACGGCCACCAGACTCAGGCTGACGGCGCCCCCCGTCATCCAGATCCAGGGGGCCCCCGATTTAAACCACTTACCCATTGTCGATTCCTTAGTCCTTACAGAGAGCTGTACTTTTCACGCAACCGCTGGCGGACGAATTCGGCCAGGGTATTGAACAAGAAGGTGAACACAAACAGCACGAAGGCGGCGAGGAAGAGCACCCGGTAGTGGGAGCTGCCCACTTCCGATTCCGGCATCTCCACCGCGATGTTCGCCGCCAGGGTCCGCAGCCCCTGGAACATGGAGAAGTCCATGATGGGGGTGTTGCCGGTGGCCATCAGCACGATCATGGTCTCGCCCACGGCGCGGCCAAGGCCCATCATCACCGCCGAGAAGATGCCCGGGCTCGCGGTGAGGATCACCACCCGGCTCAGGGTCTGCCACGGGGTCGCCCCCAGCGCAAGCGAGCCCTGGGTCAGGTGCTTGGGCACCGAGAAGACCGCGTCTTCGGCGATGGAGAAGATGGTGGGGATGACCGCAAAGCCCATGGCGATACCGACCACCAGGGAGTTGCGCTGGTCAAACTTGATGCCCATGTCGTGGGTCAGCCAGATGCGCGAATCACCGTGCATGAAGGCGTTCTCGATGATGGGGCTCAAGGCAAAGGCGCCCCAACCGATGAACAGCAGCACAGGGATAAGCAGGATGGCGTGCCAGCCTTCCGGCAGCCAGGTGCGGCCGCGCTCCGGCAGATAGTTCCACACCAGGGCGGTGAGCAGCATGCCCATGGGCAGCAGGATCAGCAGCAGGATCACCCCGGGCAGGGCCCCTTCGATGATGGGCGCGAGCCACAGACCTGCCAGGAAGCCGAGGATGACGGTCGGCAGCGCCGCCATGATCTCCACCGTCGGCTTGACGTATTTGCGCAGCCCCGCCGACATGAAGTAGGCGGTATAGATGGCGCCGGCGACGCCGAGCGGCACCGCGAACACCATGGCATAGAAGGAGGCTTTCAGGGTACCGAACACCAGGGGCACCAGGCTCAGCTTGGCTTCGAAGTCGTTGCTGGCGGAGGTGGACTGCCACACGTACTGGGGCTCGGGATAGCCTTCATACCACACCTGTTGCCAGAGGGCAGACCAGGTTACCTCGGGGTGATCGTTCTCGACGTCAAAGACCTTGAAGTCATCCCCCTGCTGGGTCAACAGCAGGTTGTGGCGAGGAGAGATGGCAACGGCAGCCAGGTTGCCCCCGTCAATCTTCTCGCCAAGCAGCTTGGCTTCGCCGGTGGCATGGAAGAAGTTGATGGTGCCGTCGCTGCCTGCGCTGATGAAGCCCTTGCGAAAGTGCTCGGGGGTCAGCAGGGCGACCGGCGCGTCACCCTTGAAGTCACGGATCTGGGTGAACTGGCGCTTGCCATCCTTTGCCACCTCGAACCACTGGGAGATGACGCCGTTATCGTTGCCCACCAGCAGGGAGGACGCACCGGAGAGCAGGGCCACCTGGGTCACGCTGGCATTGGGGGCGTTGATCTCCATGACATTGCGCAGGGAAATGTCGCTCAGGTTGTGGATGTCATAGACCGACAGGCGGTTGCCCTCGCGCACGAACAACAGGCGCAGGTTCGGGGTCAGCAGCATCTGGTCAACATGGCGTGGCAGGGACGGAATGGTGTAGGTCTGGTTGCTCCACTCGATTTCGCCGGAGAGGAAATTCTCCTCGCCGCTCATCACCATCAGCACACCACGACCATCTTCGGTCACGGCCGCGGTCGCCATCTTGTCCTTGGTCGCCTCGAAGACCATGCGCGTCAGCGCCTTGCCTTGGGGATCGATCACCACGGGGGTCTCGCCGAAGGGATATTGCAGGCTGGGCTCAATGACGCGCACGTCATTGGGATAGGAGATCTTGAAATAGGGTTGCACCACCTGAGCCTTGCCGTCGGCAAACCCATAGGCGATGAGTTTCTGGCCCGGCGCAGGCGGCGCGACCGCCGTGATCTCGCCGTTCACCTGTGCCTCGCCAATCACCTGTCCGGTCTTGATCTTGCCATCCGGTTGCACGGCAAAGAATTTGACCTTCCCCTGGTCGCTGAAGCGGTAACCTATCTCGTTTTGCTCCTCGACCCCGAGCCAGGCGGTCTTGCCCTTGATGGGCAGGGTGAAGGAAGCGGTGCTCTCCATGCTGGCGCCATTGAAGATGGGCTTCACCACATAAAGCAGGTAGAAGAAGATAAGCAACAGCGCCACCAGCACCAGGGCTCCCCCTGTGGTGACGCCATATTTGGCCAATTTATCCTTGATCCGGCGTTTTCGACTGCCCGCCATGACCAGATTTAACGATTCCGATGACATGCAAGACCTCAATGTGAGCTAGGCTTGGCGGCATTATATGGCGGATGCATGACAGTTTTGTTACATCAACAGCGGCAAAGAGCGCAGGCTCCATCGGGGGGTGGCAGTTGGTATTCGGGGGGAAGCAGGCAGCCGGTCTGGCAGTGAAATAAAAGCAAACGGGGCCATCAGGCCCCGCTGTCATCTTGAGGAAGCGCCTCTTTCGCGGCGAGTCTGGCCGCCTTCTTCTCGGCGCGGCGCCGCTTGAAGAAATCCGACAGCTGGGCCGAGCAGGCGTCGGCGAGCACCTCCCCCGTCAGTACCACCTGGTGGTTGTGGCGGGGATCCAGCAGGATGTCGAACACAGAGCCTGCCGCCCCCGTCTTCAAATCCCGGGCACCATAGACCACCCGCTTGACCCGGCTGTGGATGAGGGCGCCGGCACACATGCAGCAGGGCTCCAGCGTCACATAAAGGGTGGTGTCGAGCAGGCGATAGTTTTCAAGCTGCTTGCCCGCTTCCCGAAGCGCCATCACCTCGGCATGGGCGCAGGCGTCGTGCTCGCTGATGGAGCGATTCCACCCCTCTGCCACTATCTTGTCCCCCAGCACCAGCACGGCGCCCACCGGGATCTCGCCTATCCCCTCTGCCCTGGCTGCCAGGGCCATGGCATGGCGCATCCAGCGTTCGTCCTCCTCGCGCTGGCTGATCTGTGCTGCAACTTCAGATGGTTTCACGCCCTGATCCTCTCGTCGATATGATGTCGGCTTGCCTGGCCCCTGCACGGCATCGGCCGCGCACTCCTGGATTGCTGCGTCCCGGCCCTGGGCACACCGGGCCCCTTCCCCCTCGCGCTAGCCGGTAGCCCACGGCAGAAGATGCTGTCAATGAAAGAGAGGCCAAAGGCCCCAGCGACATCGGAACGTCCCGAGTTGGGTGTTCGCCACCCTGTGCCCGCCTAAGGGGGCGGCGATTATGCCAAAACTCCGGCCAGGGCCCAAGTTGCATCTTGGCTGAACAATAAAGAAGCAGTCGGCATCTCCCTGATAAAAAAGGAGTTGCGCCCGCCAAATCATCCGATTAGACTTCCTCCCCGTCAGCCGAGCTGACTCCGTCGGTGTGTAGCGCAGCCAGGTAGCGCATCTGCATGGGGTGTAGAGGGTCGGAGGTTCGAATCCTCTCACACCGACCAAATTCCCCGAGAATAGCCCAGTCAAACGACTGGGCTATTTTTTTGCCTGCACGCCCGACGCTTGCCTCTTTTCCTCTCGCCTCCCCCGTGCATCGGGTCGCCGCTTTTTATTGGCATGAATTTTATACAGAACCACTTGAAGCTTTCATAAAGTGCCGCTAGGATACGCAACTTTTCCGCCGGCCATAAAAACAGGGAGGTGGACACTAGGGTGATGGAATCACCGACCGGCTTGCAATCAATGAGGCAAGCATCCATGACCCAAGCTGTTGACTCCCAGCCCGTCCAGCCCCTGATCTCCCCCACGCCCTCCGAGCTCGATTCCGCAGAGCACGGGTTTGGCAGTTCAGTGCACCTCGATGTGATCGATCTCGCCGCCCCGGATGAAGATTACTGAGACGAGCCCGTACCATAGTGCGGTTCAAGACGCCGGTTTTGCTGTCCGGCATCGCCCTTGACCCCGGCCAACAGACCGCCACCGCAAATAACGACAAAATGCTGGTTTTTCTTCAAAAATCAGTTTAATTGACCATCTCCTGCGCCCCAACCTCCCTCTCCTTCATGGACACGCCGTGATACAAACCTACGTTATTGCTCGTCATTTCCCTCTCTCCTGTTCGCCTTCGCCATTTTGACCCAATTTGACATTTTAGTTTTAAACACCAGTTCACTACCCGGTCACTTCATAGCCCTCATGCAGACTGGATTGAACGAAGGCATTTCATACAGCTGTTTTTGCAAAGCTTGGAGTAATGTCGGGATTTGTTTTTGCATTTGTAATTTTATTACGTAATTAGTTACATTTTTAACCCATCCCCTCTACCGAAATCCTCCCCCCTACCGCCCCGGCAACCCAAGAGCATAACCATCTACAAAGAGCTTTTACACTAATCACATAAATCCATTTAAAACAGCATCTTAACTATCATCAAAAAACACCTGTTTTAAAAATCAAGTTGACGAATCCGCCATTCTTTTGCACCTTATGAATCGTGTTACCCCGCTGTTACGGGGAGTTTGAAAGAAAGGGATATAGACGTTAGTCGTAGTTAATAAATTCAAAATGTAACTTTTGGAGGAGTACCCACTATGTCGGCACCGGCCCAGACCATCAGCAGCACCCGCCTGCGCATTCAAGGCGAGATGCTTCCCGATTACGCGCAGATCCTGACGCCGGATGCGGTGGCCCTGGTGTCCGAACTGGTGGAACGTTTCGCTCCCCAACGCAATGAGCTGCTGAAGCAGCGAGTCGCACGCCAGGCCCGTATCGATGGCGGCGAGTTACCGGACTTCCTGCCAGAGACCGCCCACATTCGCGATGGTGACTGGACGGTGCGCGGCATTCCCGCCGATCTGCAGGACCGCCGTGTGGAGATCACCGGCCCGGTCGAGCGCAAAATGGTGATCAATGCCCTCAACGCCAACGTCAAGGTCTTCATGGCCGACTTCGAGGACTCCCTGGCCCCGGCCTGGAACAAGGTGATCGAGGGCCAGATCAACCTGCGCGATGCGGTCAACGGCACCATTGCCTACCAGAGCCCGGAGGGGAAGGCCTATACCCTGAATCCCAATCCGGCCGTGCTCATCTGCCGGGTGCGCGGTCTGCATCTGCCGGAGAAACACGTCACCTTTGATGGTGCCCCCATTCCCGGCGGCCTCTTCGACTTCGCCCTCTATTTCCTGCACAACCACAAGGCGTTGCTGGCCAAGGGCTCCGGTCCCTACTTCTACGTACCCAAGCTGCAGAGCCATCTGGAAGGGCGCTGGTGGAGCGAGGTGTTCGCCTGGACCGAGGACAAATTCGGTCTGCCCCGCGGTACCATCAAGGCCACCGTGCTCATCGAAACCCTGCCGGCGGTATTCGAGATGGACGAGCTGCTCTATCAGATGAAGGATCACATCGTCGCCCTCAACTGCGGTCGCTGGGACTACATCTTCAGCTATATCAAGACCTTGAAGAACCACCCGGATCGCGTCCTGCCGGATCGTCAGGTGGTGACCATGGACAAGCCGTTCCTCTCTGCCTACTCGCGACTCCTCATCAAGACCTGCCACAAGCGCGGCGCGCTGGCGATGGGGGGCATGGCTGCCTTTATTCCGGCCAAGGACGCGGCCGTCAACGAACAGGTGTTTGCCAAGGTGCACGCGGACAAGCAGCGCGAGGCCGACAACGGCCACGATGGCACCTGGGTCGCCCACCCCGGTCTGGCCGATACCGCCATGGCGGTGTTCAACGCCACCATTCCGGCGGGTGCCCAGAACCAGATCGGCGTGCTGCGCGAGCAGGATGCCCCCATCACGGCCGCCGACCTGCTGGCCCCCTGTGAGGGTGATCGCACCGAGGCGGGTATGCGCACCAATATCCGCGTCGCCCTGCAATACCTGGAAGCCTGGATCAACGGCAATGGCTGCGTGCCCATCTACGGACTGATGGAAGATGCCGCCACCGCCGAGATCTCCCGCACCTCCATCTGGCAGTGGATCCGCCACGGCAAGACCCTCTCCAATGGTCAGGCGGTGACCAAGGCGCTGTTCCGCCAGATGCTGGCCGAGGAGCAGGAGGTGGTCAGAGGCGAAGTGGGCGAGGCCCGCTGGCAATCGGGCCGTTTCGCCGAGGCGAGCGCCCTGATGGACGAGATCACCTGCGCCGACACACTCATCGATTTTCTGACGCTGCCCGGCTACGAGCGGCTGTGAGACCCGGGCCGGTAACGGCCCCCATAACAAGTCAATGGAAACGTGAAATCAATGAAAGAGGGAACTGATATGGCACTGACCCGTGAGCAACAGATCCAGGCTATCGAGAAAGACTGGGCAGAAAACCCCCGCTGGAAAGGGATCAAGCGCGGCTACAGCGCCGAGGACGTGGTGAACCTGCGTGGCAGCCTGCAGCCGGCACACACTCTGGCCCAACGCGGCGCCGACAAACTGTGGGAGCTGATCCACGGCGGCGCCAAGAAAGGCTATGTAAACTGCCTCGGCGCCCTGACCGGCGGCCAGGCGGTGCAACAGGCCAAGGCCGGCATCGAAGCCATCTATCTCTCCGGCTGGCAGGTGGCGGCGGACAACAACCTCTCCTCCACCATGTACCCGGATCAGTCCCTCTACCCGGCCAACTCCGTCCCCTCCGTGGTGGAGCGCATCAACAACTCCTTCGCCCGGGCCGACCAGATCCAGTGGGCCAACAAGGTTGGACCAGAGGACAAGGGCTTCATCGACTACTTCCTGCCCATAGTAGCGGATGCGGAAGCCGGTTTCGGCGGCGTGCTGAACGCCTTCGAGCTGATGAAGGGGATGATCGAAGCGGGCGCCGCCGGCGTGCACTTCGAAGATCAGCTCGCGTCCGTGAAAAAGTGCGGCCACATGGGCGGCAAGGTACTGGTCCCGACCCAGGAAGCGGTGCAAAAGCTTGTCGCGGCTCGCCTCGCGGCAGATGTCTGCGGTACCACCACCTTGGTCATCGCCCGCACCGACGCCAACGCAGCGGATCTGCTGACCACGGATGCCGACCCCTACGATGCCGGCTTCCTGACCGGTGAGCGTACCAGCGAGGGCTTCTACAAGGTGCAGGCCGGCATCGAGCAGGCCATCTCCCGCGGCCTGGCCTACGCCCCTTACGCCGACATGGTGTGGTGCGAGACTGCCAAGCCCGATCTGGACGAGGCGCGCAAATTTGCCGAGGCCATCAAGGCCCAGTACCCGGACAAGATCCTGGCCTACAACTGCTCCCCGAGCTTCAACTGGAAGAAGAACCTGGACGATGCCACCATCGCCCGCTTCCAGCAGGAGCTCTCCGACATGGGCTACAAGTACCAGTTCATCACCCTGGCGGGTATCCACAACATGTGGTTCCACATGTACGAGCTGGCCTACCAGTACGCCCGTGGCGAGGGAATGAAGCACTATGTCGAGATGGTGCAGCAGCCGGAATTTGCCGCTGCCGAGCGGGGCTACACCTTCGTGGCACACCAGCAGGAAGTGGGTACCGGTTACTTCGACAAGGTGACCACCGTCATTCAGGGCGGCCAGTCGTCGGTGACCGCGCTGACCGGCTCGACCGAAGAAGATCAGTTCCACTGATAGCTGTGTAATGCTCGCAAACAAACCCCGGCCAAGTCCCGGGGTTTGTCGTTATGGGGCTTAGAACCTCTCCCAGTAGGCGTAATCGTTGAAGGCAGTTTGAACACGGACAGCGCGCAGAAACCGGAGCGTACTGTAGTACGTGAGGATTTCGAGCACTGCCCAGGTTCAAAATGGCGAATAAGATAGCCTAATGGGATAGGTTTTCAGAGCTCGAGTATCTCTTTGACGAAAGGGATGGTCAGCTTGCGCTTGGCACGGAAGGAGGCGTTGTCGAGACGATTGAGGGTGGCAAGCAGGGTGCGCATGTCGCGGGAGAGGCGGTTGAGCAGGAAACGACCCACGTCGATGGGCAGCTTGAAACCCCGCAGCTCGGCGCGCAGTTGCAGGGCGCTGAGTTTGCCCTCGTCGTCCAGCTCGTCGAGGTGGAAGCTCACTCCCCAGTCGAGACGGGACGCGAGATCCGGCAGTTGCAGCCCCAGCTTGCGTGGCGCGCTGCAGCCGGTAACGATGAGCGTCCCCTCCCCCTTCTCCTTCCAGCGATTGTAGAAGTCGAACAGGGCCCGCTCCCACAGGGCGTTGCCGGCGATAGCCTCCAGGCTGTCGAGACAGACCAGGGGCAGGCTCTCCAGGGCATCGAGCATGCTGGGGTCAAGCTGTTCGAACTGATCGAGGGAGAGATAGGCCGCCGCCGCGTCGCGGGCGTTGACCTCGGCACAGGTAGCATGGAGCAGATGGGAGCGGCCCGACCCCTTGGCTCCCCAGAAATAGAGGAAGGGCGAGCCCTGACCGATGGCCGCATTCTTGAGGGCGGTGATCAGATGGGCGTTGTTGCCGGGATAAAAACTGACGAAGGTTTCATCATCCGGTAGTTGTACGGCTAAAGACAGTTGGGCCGGTTGCTTCACTCGTTGGGCTTTGACTGTGATATTTGCGGGCAAGTGTATCACCAGCGGGGCAGATAGAGAACCGCCCGGACCATGCCGGGCGGTCAGGATCCTTCCCCGGGATCAGGGCTGCGACCATTGATAGCGCAGGCCGCTCTCGTTGTCTTCCACCTGATGCAGGCGGCTCTCAAGTTGCAACCCCCTCACCAGCTCGGCCTTGTCCCCCTGCAGCGAGAGGTTGAAGGTCACCTTGTCCCCTTCCAGCTTGCCGATAGCCACCTTGGTGACACTGGCCATCCCCTGCAGCAGCTTCTGGATCTGGATCATGCCATCGATGTCGGACAGCCCCTCCACCACCAGGGTCTGGCTGGAGGCGACACCGGAGAGACGGGTACCGTACTGCTGCACCAGCCAACCGGCAAGGGCATCGGCAAAGCCCTTTGCCACCTCGGCCTGGGTACCTGAACCCGAGCCCTTGGTCAGCTCGGTCAGCTCTCCTGCCTGCGCCCCCGGCTTGGCCCCATAAAGACCCCAATCGATGCTCCAGGCCTCCCCCTCCGGGGTGAGTTTGCCGAGCACCACCATTTCGGCGCCGTAACGCTGGCTCGCCTTGAGCACGGGATCGGCAAAGCGGCCCCAGACATCGGTGGCATTGACCGCCATGTTGTCATCCAAGTCCATCAGCGGGAGACTGACCGGCAGCCCCATGGCCTGGGTCTGGGCACGCAGCGCCTCGGACCAGCCATCGCCGGACTGATCCGGCAGAATGCGCCGCTCCCCTTCGTCGACCACCAGCCAGATGGCGACCTGCGGCCGCACCGGGCCAAGCAGGGCAAACTTGCTCTGGCCGACCAGGGCGTTCACCTTGACCACATTGAAATCCGCCTTGAGAAACTTGACCGAGCCGATGTCCTGATAGCTGTATTGCTGCACGTAATCCGCCGGCGCCGCCAGGGCCTTCACCACATCCGGCTGGGTGAGGATATCGCGCTTGCCCGTCACCTTGACGAGCACATCCCCCAGCGCCTGGGACTGGGCGGCCGTCATGTCGCCACTGGTGGGAGCCTTGCCCTGATAGAGGTCGGTTACCTGGGCGGCCGACACCACGAGAGGCAGACAGCAGCAGAGGAGAGTCGCTAAGCGTTTCAGCATAAAGAAGATTCTCGAAATGGGGGATGGTGCTTATGGTAGCGGCAAGGCGCGCATGGCAGCAAGCAAAGGGGGGAGAAACAGCGGAGCCGGCAGGGTGCCGGCTCCGTTTGCGCGCCTTGGGCGCGGCGATGGGGTGATGCTTACTTGGTGCCGAAGATCTTGTCGCCAGCATCCCCCAGACCCGGGACGATATAGCCCTTCTCGTTCAGCCCCTGGTCGATGGAGGCACAGAACAGCTCCACGTCCGGGTGAGCGGCTTCCAGGGCCTTGATGCCTTCCGGCGCGGCAACCAGCACCAGCACCTTGATGGACTGGCAACCTTTCTTCTTGAGCAGGTCGATGGTGGCGATCATGGAGCCGCCGGTGGCCAGCATGGGGTCGATGACCAGGGCCAGACGCTCTTCGATGTTGCTGACGATCTTCTCGAAGTAGGGGACAGGCTGCAGGGTCTCTTCATCGCGATAGATACCGACCACGCTGACGCGGGCGCTCGGCATGTGCTCCAGCACGCCGTCCATCATGCCAAGACCGGCGCGCAGGATGGGCACCACGGTGACCTTCTTGCCCTTGATCTGGTCGACTTCCACAGGGCCGTTCCAGCCATCGATGGTCACTTTTTCGGTTTCGAAGTCAGAGGTCGCTTCGTAGGTCAACAAACTGCCCACTTCCTTGGCCAGTTCACGGAAACGCTTGGTGCTGATGTCGCCTTCGCGCATCAGGCCGATCTTGTGCTTGACCAGGGGGTGTTTGACTTCAACGACTTTCATTATTATCTCCTCTAACCGGCGCCAAAAAAATCGCGGAATCATACAACAAAAGCCACGGCTTGTAGAGCTTTTCGATTCAAAAACGCGCAAACGATTTTCTTTCTGGTTTTTCGTGCCCGCTGGTAGAATACGCCCCGAATTTTACCCTCCACTTCTTTATATGACGGGGAATACGCGTGACTGACAAAACCTCACTGAGCTACAAGGATGCTGGCGTAGATATCGATGCCGGCAATGCACTGGTTGAACGTATCAAGGGCGTGTCAAAACGCACTCGTCGTCCTGAAGTCCTTGGTGGTCTTGGCGGCTTTGGGGCCCTGTGTCAAATCCCTGCTGGCTACAAGGAACCGGTACTGGTCTCCGGTACCGACGGGGTGGGCACCAAGCTGCGTCTGGCCATCGACCTGAAGAAGCACGACACCGTGGGGATCGACTTGGTCGCCATGTGCGTCAATGACCTCATCGTGCAGGGCGCCGAGCCCCTCTTCTTCCTCGACTACTATGCCACCGGCAAACTGGACGTGGACACTGCCGCTGCCGTGGTCACCGGCATCGGCGCCGGCTGCGAACAGTCCGGCTGTGCTCTGGTCGGCGGTGAAACTGCCGAAATGCCTGGCATGTATGAAGGGGAAGATTACGACATCGCCGGTTTCTGCGTCGGCGTGGTGGAAAAGAGCGAGATCATCGACGGCAGCAAAGTTGGCGAAGGGGATGCCCTGATCGCCCTGGCCGCCAGCGGTCCCCACTCCAACGGCTTCTCCCTCATTCGCAAGATCCTGGAAGTCTCCAAGGCCGACGTGCAGCAGCCGTTGGGTGATACCACCCTGGCCAACGCCCTGCTGGAGCCGACCCGCATCTACGTGAAGCCCGTGCTCAAGCTCATCAAGGAGTGCGAGATCCACGCCCTGTCCCACATCACCGGCGGCGGCTTCTGGGAGAACATCCCGCGCGTGCTGCCCGCCAACACCCAGGCGGTCATCGACGAGCAGAGCTGGCAGTGGCCGGCGGTGTTCAGCTGGCTGCAACAGGCAGGCAACGTCACCCGCCACGAGATGTATCGCACCTTCAACTGCGGCGTCGGCATGATCATCGCCCTGCCGGCGGATCAGCTGGACAAGGCACTGGCCCTGCTCAAGGCCGAAGGCGAGAACGCCTGGCACATCGGCCACATCGCCAAGGCGGCCGATGGTGAGGAGCAGGTCATCATTCAATGAATGATCGGATCAACGGCCAGATGACCTCCCCTATGAAACGCATCCTCGTCCTCATCTCAGGCAGCGGCAGCAACCTGCAGGCCATCCTCGACGGCTGTGCCGGCGGCAAGATTGCCGGTCAGGTGGTCGGCGTCATCAGCAACAAGGCTGATGCCTATGGCCTGGTGCGTGCCAGGGAAGCCGGGGTGGCAACCGCCATCCTGGCTCAGCAGCAGTTCGCCAGCCGGGAGGAGTATGATGCCGCCCTGCTGGCCCTGATGGCGGATTATCAGCCGGATCTGGTGGTGCTGGCCGGCTTTATGCGGATCCTGAGCGCCGACCTCGTGCGTCACTTCGCGGGGAGGATGATCAACATCCACCCCTCGTTGCTGCCGAAATACCAGGGTCTGCACACCCACCAGCGCGCCATCGAGGCCGGGGATGACGAGCACGGCGCCAGCGTCCACTTCGTCACCGAAGAGCTCGACGGCGGCCCGGTGATCCTCCAGGCACGGGTCCCCATCTTCGAAGGAGACAGTGCAGACGAGGTGGCGGCCCGGGTCCAGGTGCAGGAGCACAGCATCTACCCCCTGGTGGTGCAGTGGTTCTGTGAAGGGCGCTTGCAGATGCGAGAAGGGTCTGCCTTCCTCGATGGCAAGCAGCTTGGCCTGGCAGGCTATGCCAGCGAGTAACCGCTAGCAGCCGTAAGACACAACAAGGGAGGCTCAGGCCTCCCTTGTTATTTCCATCGACCAGCGCAATGGCTGTCATCACGTCCGATGACGCCGCTGCGCGGCTAATCGGCCCTACACTGGATTGTCGATATCGATAAAGGTCACCTCCAACCCGTGTACAGTGGCGAGCCACTCTCCCAGCGCCTTGACGCCGTAACGTTCGGTGGCGTGGTGGCCTGCGGCGTAGAAGTGCATGCCCATCTCCCGGGCGGTGTGAATGGTCTGCTCGGAGGCTTCGCCGGAGATGAAGGCATCGATGCCCTGCTCCGCCGCCTGGCTGATGTAGCTCTGGCCACCGCCGGTGCACCAGGCCACGGAGCGGATGAGCTCGGGGCCACTGTCACCACAATGAAGCGGCTCGCGACCGAGACGCTCGGCAATCAGCTTGGCAAAATCGCTGCCGCTCATGGGCTCCTCCAGCTTGCCCACCATGGCGACGCTCTTGCTGTTCCAGGGTTCGAGGCCGCGACGCACCTTGATGCCGAGCAACCTGGCAAGCTGGGCATTGTTCCCCACCTCGGGGTGCACGTCCAGCGGCAGGTGGTAGGCAAACAGGTTGATGTCGTGGGTCAAGAGGGTCTTGAGACGACGCTGCTTCATGCCGGTGATCTGGGCCGGCTCGCCGCTCCAGAAGTAGCCGTGATGGACTAGGATGGCGTCAGCATCGGCGGCCACGGCGGCATCGATGAGGGCCTGGCTGGCGGTGACGCCGGTCACCACCTTGCGAATGCGCTCGCGCCCCTCCACCTGCAGGCCGTTGGGGCAGTAATCCTTGATGGCATGGGGTTCGAGCAGGTGGTTGAGCAGGCTTTCCAGTTTACGATGAGAGATCATGGGGGTCTCCTAGCTGGGCTCCCCACGCACTGTGCGGGGAGCCGGATTCCGATCGTCAGGGCCCATGATAATCGAGCCGGACCGGCAAGGCCATGCGCCTGTCACAGGCCTAGGCGGGCAGCTCGATGCCGGCGTCACGCATCTGGGCCAGCTTGTAGCGCAGGGTGCGCGGGCTGATGCCGAGCTTGTCGGCCACCGCTTTGCGACTGCCGTTGCACTCCTGCAGGGTGTCCAGAATGATCTGGTGCTCCTGCTGCTTGAGTTCGCCGCCAAGCCCCTCCCCTGACAGCCGCTCGAGCGGCCGCACCAGGGTCTCGTCCGTCTCTTCCAGGATCAGGTGCTCACAGTCGATGAGGCCGTCTGGACAGAGGATCAGGGCCCGCTGCACCACGTTGTCGAGCTCGCGCACGTTGCCGGGCCAGGGGTGAGCCATCAGACGCTCTCGGGCGTCCTCTGCGAGCTGCGGCGTCGGCAGCCCCATCTGGCTGGCATGCAGCGCCAGCAGATGCTCCGCCAGGGGAAGAATGTCCCCCGGGCGCTCCCAGAGCGCCGTCCAGCGCAGGGGGAAGACGTTGAGGCGGTAGTAGAGATCTTCGCGGAACTGCCCGTCCTGCACCGCTTTTTTCAGATCCCGGTTGCTGGTGGCAATGACCCGCACATCGAGGGGGATCATCTTGCGGCTGCCGAGCCGCTCCACCTCTTTCTCCTGCAAGACCCGCAGCAGCTTGGCCTGCAGCCCCAGATCCATCTCGGTGATCTCGTCGAGCAGCAGGGTTCCTCCCTGAGCCTGCTCGAACTTGCCAGGGCACCCCTGCACCGCACCGGTGAAGGCACCCTTCTCGTAGCCAAACAGGGTCGCTTCCAGCATGTTCTCCGGAATGGCGGCGCAGTTGATGGCGACGAAGGCCTGCTCTGCCCGGCTGGAGTGGTCGTGAATGTAGCGAGCCAGCACCTCCTTGCCCGTCCCGCTCGGTCCGGTCACCATGACGGTGGCTTCGCTTCTGGCCACCCGGGTCGCCAGCTGAAACAGCTCCGCAGTCCTGGGGTCCCCGTACACCACGGCCCGTTTCTCCACCTTCTGGGCCGGCACATAACGGCTGACCTGGTTGAGCAGCACCTCGGGGGAGAAGGGCTTGGCCAGATAGTCGATGGCCCCTTCGCGCATGGCGCGCACCGCCCCGTCGATGTTGGCGTAGGCAGTCATCAGGAGCACAGGCACCTGGGGATATTGCTGGCGGATGTTGGCGAGCAGGGTCAGACCATCCATGCCCCCCATCTGGATGTCGGAGATCACCATGTCAAAGCGCTGACGGGACAGGGCAAGCAGGGCCCGCTCGCCGCTGTCCACCTCGCGGCACTCATAGCCACCGAGCAGCAGGGTATCCACCAGCGCCTCGCGCAGGCCGTTGTCATCTTCCACCACCAGAATGCGAGCCTGGGTCATGCCACACCTCCTACAACCAACATGGCCTTGTCGAGAATCATCTTCACCGGCGCTCCGACTTTTGCGCGCCTCATGCCACGCCCCCCAACTGAACCTGTTGCTGATGCAGGGGGAAGGACAGGGTAAAACAGGTGCCCTCGCCAGGGACCGAGGCCACGCTTACCTCCCCCTGATGGGCTCGTACTACCGACTGCACCACCGCAAGACCGAGGCCCGTGCCCTGAGATCGGGTGGTAAAGAAGGGTTCGAAGATCTGGTTGAGCAGGGTGGGGGCCATCCCCTTGCCGTTGTCGATGACCCGCATCTCCACCCGGTTGCCGCTGCGCACAGCGCTCACCAGGAGCGAATCGGCGCCGGCCTGCCGGGCATTGGCGATGAGGTTGTTGATGGCCCCCGCCAGGGCACTGCTGTTGGCAAGCAGACAGAGATCGGGCTCAGGGGCCTCCAGATGCAAGGCGCACCCCTGCTGCTGGCAGAAGGCTTCGGCCCCCGCCTGCACTTCCGCCAGCAGGCCCTGCACCGAGAGGGGCGCCACCACCTGGTTGTCGCCATTGCGGGCAAACAGCAGGATGTCGTTGATCTGTTTTTCCAGGTCTTGCAACCTGGCCATCAATTTTTGCTGGAACTGGCTGCGGGATTCAGGCTTGAGGGTGCGGTTGGCCAGGTTGGCCGCATAGAGCATGGCGGCGGAGAGCGGGGTGCGGATCTGGTGCGCCAGGGAAGCCGCCATGTTGCCAAGGGCGGAGAGGCGCTTCATGTGGTTGACTCTGTCCTGCAACTGGCGGGTCTCGGTCAAGTCGGTAATGAACACCAGTTGGCCGGGCTGATCCGGCAGCGGCTGGGTCGATAGCTGGACCCGGCGGCCGTCGCGCAAGGAGATCTCGTGACCGTCATCCTCACGGGGTTCGAAGCAGCGGGCGATGATCTGGCGCCAGGAGAGGCCTTCCAGTGGCTCTCCCAGCAGCGCCAGGGCGGCAGGGTTTGCGCGGGTGATCAGCCCCTCGCCATCGAGCAGCAGCACGCCGGTCGGCAGCGCCGTGAAGATGGCGTAAAGCTGACTCACTTCATGTGACTGGAGGGGGGCATCCTGCTGCAAGATTGTCATAAAGCTGACCTCAAACTGGCGATTGAGTCAGCTTATTCAATTTCCATGCCAGCAAAATAGACGTTATTTATCAATGTATTGGGTCAATGCGTCAAAGCATTGACCTCAATTGTCCTTGCTCATGCCGTACTTCTTCATCTTCTCCACCAGGGTGGTGCGGCGCATGCTGAGCAGGTCGGCGGCGCGGGCCACCACCCCGTCCTGGGACTCCAGGGCCTGGCGGATCAGCTCCACCTCGAGGTCGGCCAGCATCTCCTTGAGGTTGACTCCTTCCTGGGGCAACTGCATGGGCAGGGGCATGGCGATGCCGGGATCCAGCTCTGGTGGGGACTGGAACACGGCAGCCAGGGCGTCCCGCTCGTCCATCTCGGTGAGCCGTTCATCTCGTGGCTCGCAGGGCAGCAGGCGATAGCGGCCGGGCAGATCCGCCACATCGACGATCTGGTTCGGATAGAGGATGAGCAGGCGCTCGATGAGGTTGGACAGCTCGCGCACGTTGCCGGGCCAGGCGTACTGCATCAGGGACTCCATGGCGCGCTGGGTCAGACGGATGATCCCCTTGTGCTGTTCGGCATGGCGATTGAGCAGCTCCTGCAGCAGCAGCGGGATGTCGTCGGCCCGATCCCGCAGGGGGGGCGTCTCGATGGGAAACACATTGAGGCGGTAGTAGAGATCTTCGCGAAACGCCTGGGTGCGGATCATGGCTTCCAGATCCCGGTGGGTCGCCGCGATCACCCTCACATCTGCCTGGACGGCCTTGCCGCCTCCGACCCGGTCGAACTGGCGCTCCTGCAGCACCCGCAGCAACTTGACCTGCATCGGCAGCGGCATATCGCCGATTTCGTCGAGGAAGAGGGTGCCCCCCTGGGCCAGTTCGAAGCGGCCGCGCCGGGCGGCAATGGCACCGGTGAAGGCCCCCTTCTCGTGACCGAACAGCTCGCTCTCGAGCAGCTCCGCCGGAATGGCGCCGCAGTTGATGGGCACGAAGGGGCCCGCGCTTCGGGCAGACAGCTCGTGGATGGCGCGAGCCACCACCTCCTTGCCGGTCCCGGACTCACCGAGGATCAGTACGTTGGCGTCGGTCTCGGCCACCTGGCCGATGAGACGGCGCACCTCCTGGATGCCCCTCCCCTTGCCCACCAGCAGGCGCAGCAGGGTCTGACCCTTGTCGTGGGTCTGATGACGGGGATGCAGGGAGATGAAGGCCTGGCAGAAGTGCAGGTGACGAGTGAGGGACTCATAGGTAAAGGGGGCCTCGGCCACCCCGATGAAGTTGCTGCAACCATGGCTCGCTGGCATCAGGGAGAGAAAGGGCAGACGAGGGTGGGCGGCAAGCAGCTCACTCAGGGCGCGCTCGCGCAGTTCCCCGGCCAGAATCCCCTGCAAGGGCCCGGCAGTCTCGATGGCCATATCGAGATCGCTCTCCACCACCTCCTGCCAGGGGATCCCCATGAAGGAGAGCACAGTCCCCAGTTGCTGGCGCCGCACATCATCGGCATCAACAAGCAGCACACCCATAGCCATCCTATCCATATTTTCACACCTGACGCCAAGTTATTGTTTTTTAAGTGCTTATTAAAACCAATTTCGCACTGTGTCATAAGGGGGACAAAGTGCCAAAATTCTGGCGGATTGTCAAAACTTGTCGCATCCTCCCGGACCCTGGCGGGACGGGGATCACGCTTCCAGCCAGATTGAGTATCGGATGAAAACCAGCGAAGGGGAAAGAATGACGCCGACAGGGCGCGGCGTCAGAGAAGGGATCAGTGCTTCACGCTCTCCTGGGGAGCGGCATAGCGGCACTCGGGAAACCGGCTGCAGGCGAGGAACAGGCGACCGGCGTGGGGACCCTTTCGTGCTTCCCGTGCCACCAGGGGCGCGGCACAGCGGGGGCAATGAGGGGTCGTCTCCCGGGGCTCCTCCTCATCCGGATCGAGGAAGGGATTCTCCTCCATCAACACGGGCATTGCCTCTTCGGCCTGGGGGGGCGGCACCTGGGGCTCCCTGGCAACCCCCGGGTGTGACGTGCCCAGATCGACACCATCGAGCAGCAGCGGGCTGAAGGTCGGTTCGCGGCGCTCGCCGGGCAGCAGGTCATCCATCGGCGCCGTCGTTCTCGCCAGCAGGGGCAGCAGTTGCTCCCGCAACTCGTCGACCTGGTAGTGGCTGCTGGCCGGGATCTGCAACAGCGGCAGACCGGCGCCATCGCAGGCCGCCTTCAGGAAGAGATCCCGCGACTTGCGCTTCTGGTGGCGGTGCCCCTCGTCATCCAGCTCCACGGCACAGAGGAAAGAGAGATCCGCCGGGTGGCAGAGCAGAAAATCGAAGTGCTTCTCCCCTATCTTGTCGAGCGCCTGCTGGCGCTTGCCCTTGCCAAGGTGCGCCTCGGGCGTCAGTACATAAGAGGCTCGTACCTTGGCAAAGACACGGGCCTTGTCCCCCACCGCCTGATCCAGCACCCCGAAGAAGGTGCGCTCCGCTGGGCTCATCAAGGTTTCCTGCAGATCATAGGGCTCGGCTTTGCCCCCTTTCTCCCTGCGCCAGACGATCACCAGCAGGAGCAACCCCAGCAACACGGCTCCCGATACGACAAGGCTATTCATACACGCACATCCCGTTTACAAGACAAATTCAGTTCACACCAGAGGAAGGGGCACACTCTACCACGGGGAAAGCGACTCAGGCAGCGCAGAAATCAAGCCCGTCCCGGCATTCGCGTTTTTTCACTGAATTTGCGCAAGGCGGGCTTCATATGGCCTGTCACAGCAGGCACAATGCTAGAGCCCATGGACGTTCTGGCGCGCACCCCGTCGCCGCCAGGCGTCAACGGACCCCACGCAGCCCCATTCAAGGAGAGCAGGATGCAAAAGCAATTGGTCGTCACCGTGATCGGCGCAGACAAACCCGGGATCGTCGAGAGCCTGGCCGATACCATCACCCGGCAGCAGGGCAACTGGCTGGCCAGCTCCATGAGCGAGCTGGCGGGGCAATTTGCCGGCATTTTGCACGTCGCCGTGCCTGACGAGCATTACCGCAGCCTGTGCGAGGCCCTGGTGATGCTGCCTGGCCTCACCGTGAGCTTCGCCGAAGGGCAGCTCAGCCCGCAACCGGCCCATCAGGTGATGCTGAGCGTCACCGGCAACGACAGACCGGGCATCGTCCACGAAGTGGCCAGCATCCTGCGCCAGCTCAACATCAACGTCGCCGACCTCACCACAGGTTGCGAACCTGCGCCCCACTCAGGCGCCCCCCTCTTCTATGCTCACGCCCTGGTTGCCCTGCCGCCGCAGCTCGAACTGGACGATCTCGTCACGGCTCTGGAGTCCCTCTCCGACGACCTCGTCGTCGACATCGATCAGGATCTGAGCGAATAGTGTCGCCTGTCATAAATTTGTCATGGTTTGACGCCATAACTTCCGCGCAGACGCAACCAGAGCAAAGAGGCACCAGATGAGCACCGACAAGCAGTATGAAGAGAAAGAGCTTAGCTGGCTCTCATTCAATGAACGGGTGTTGCAAGAGGCGATGGACAAGACGGTACCCCTCATCGAGCGGGTCCGCTTCCTCGGGATTTTCTCCTCCAATCAGGACGAGTTCTTCAAGGTACGGGTGTCGGACGTCAAGCGCCGCATCCTCATCAACGAAGTCCACGGCGGTGACGACGAGGCCAAGGTGCTACTGCGCGCCATCCAGCAGAAGGTGATGGCGCTCGGCGAGGCGTTCGACAACACCTACAAGGAGCTGCTGATCGCGCTGGCCCGCCACAACATCTTCCTGGTGAACGAAAGCCAGCTCTCCGAGTCCATCCAGCAGTGGCTGCGGATCTTCTTCCGGGAAAAGGTGCTGCGCCACATCATCCCCATCCTCCTCAACAAGGAAGTCAACCCGGTCAAGTTCCTCAAAGACGAGCACACCTATCTCGCCATCGAGATGAAGAAGAACGGCCAGGTGATCCAGTACGCCCTGGTGGAAGTGCCCACCGACGATCTGCCCCGCTTCTTCCAGCTACCGCCGGAGGGCACCCGTCGCAAGAAGCAGATCATCATCCTGGACAACGTTATCCGCTTCTGTCTGGACGAGATCTTCAAGGGCTTCTTCGACTACGACGAGATTGCCGCCTACGCGGTCAAGCTGACCCGGGATGCCGAATATGACCTCTCCGACCAGTTGGACTTGAGCCTGGTGGACAAGATGAGTGACGGCTTGAAACAGCGCCTCACCGCCATGCCGGTGCGCTTCGTCTACGAGCGGGAGATGCCGGCGGCCATGATAAGCTTCTTGAAGCTCAAGCTGCAGATCAGCTCCTACGACGCCATCATGCCCGGTGGGCGCTATCACAACTTCAAGGATTTCATCGGCTTCCCCAATGTGGGCCGGGATTATCTGGAAAACCCCAAGCTGCCGGCCCTGGACTGCCGCGACTTTGACGGCTTCGTCAACGCCTTCGACGCCATCGCCAAGCAGGACATCCTGCTCTACTACCCGTACCACAAGTTCCACCACTTCACCGAGCTGGTGCGCCAGGCGGCCTTCGACCCGGCGGTCAGCGCCATTCGCATCAACATCTACCGGGTGGCCAAGAAGTCGCGGATCATCCACTCCCTCATCGACGCCGCCAACAACGGCAAGAAGGTGACCGTGGTGGTGGAGCTGCGCGCCCGCTTCGACGAGGCAGCCAACATCGACTGGGCCAACATCCTGACCGACGCAGGCGTCAAGGTGGTGTTCGGGGTGCCCAGCCTCAAGATCCACTCCAAGCTCTGCCTCATCACCCGCCACGAGAACGGCGAGGCGGTGCGCTACGCCCATATCGGGACCGGCAACTTCAACGAGAAGACCGCCAAGATCTACACCGACTTCTCCCTGCTGACCCGCCATCCGGACATCACCGCCGAGGTGGAGAGCGTGTTCGAGTACATCGAGTACCCGTACCGGCGCTACAAGTTCAACCACCTGCTGGTCTCCCCCATCAACAGCCGCCGCCAGCTCTATCGCCTCATCGACAATGAGCTGGCCAACGCCAAGGCGGGGCAACCCAGCGGCATCACCCTCAAGATCAACAACCTGGTGGACAGAGACCTCATCAACCGGCTCTATGCCGCTGGCCAGGCCGGGGTGCCCATCCAGATGATCATCCGGGGCATGTGCGCCCTGCGCCCGGGGGTGCCGGGCCTGAGCGACAACATCCGGGTCATCAGCATCATCGACCGTTTCCTCGAACATCCGCGGGTGATGGTGTTCCACAACAAGGGCAATCCCCAGCTCTATATCTCCAGTGCCGACTGGATGAGCCGCAACATCGACGGTCGCATCGAGGTGGGCACCCCCATCTATGACGAGCGGCTCAAGCAGCGCATCCTCGACATTCTCGAGCTACAACTGAGTGATACCTGCAAGGCGCGGGTGATCGATGCCGACCAGAAGAACGAGTACGTGAAGCGGGGCAACCGCCGCAAGGTCCGTTCCCAGGTGGCGATTTACGACTACCTCAAACGCATAGAGTCAAACCATGGACAATAGTCTGTACGCCGCTGTCGATCTGGGCTCGAACAGCTTCCACATGGTCATTGCCCGCCTCACCGAGGGGCGGATGCAGATCATCGATCGCATCAAGGAGCGAGTGCGCCTCGCCGAAGGGATGGATGAGCAGCGCCGCATGTCCCCGGAGGCCATGGCGCGCGGGCTGGACTGCCTCGCCCTGTTCGCCGAGCGGCTCACCAACATCAAGCCGGATCAGATCCGCATCGCCGGCACCTACACATTGCGCCGCGCCAGCAACGCCCGCGACTTCGTGCGCGAGGCGGCCAAGGTGCTCAACCACCCCATCGAGATCATCAGCGGCCAGGAAGAGGCCCGCCTCATCTATCAGGGGGTCGCTCATACCCAGCACATCGAGGGCCAGGTGCTGGTGGTGGACATCGGCGGCGGCAGCACCGAACTCATCATCGGCGAAGGGTTTGAGCACAAGGCGCTCACCAGCCGCAAGATGGGCTGCGTGAGCTTCACCCAGAGCTTCTTTGGCAACGGCAAGCTCGGCGAGAAGGCCTTCAACGCCGCCGTGCTGGAAGCCCAGCATCAGCTCGCCCCCATCATCAACCAGTACCGCAAGCTGGGCTGGCAGAGCTGCCTCGGCAGCTCGGGCTCCATCCGCACCGTGCGCGACGTGTTGCAGGGGGAAGAGTGGACCGATGGTGCCATCACCCTGGCGGGACTGGAGCGGCTGAAGGAAGAGATGCTCAAGCACAAGCGGGTCGACCAGCTCAAGCTGGCGGGCCTCACCGAGGAGCGTCAGGGGGTGTTCGCCGCCGCGGTGGCCATCCTGCTCGGGCTCTTCACCTCCCTGCCCATCGAGCGGATGGAGTACTCCGACGGCGCCCTGCGCGAAGGGTTGCTCTACGAGTTCGAGGAGCGCCTGCAGCATCACGACATTCGCGAACGCACCGCGCTTGCCCTCAGCACCCACTATCGCATCGACAAGCGCCAGGCCACCCGGGTAGAGAGCAGCGTCCTCTCCCTGTTCGACGCCCTGAGCGGCCCCTGGGAGATGCCGGAAGAGCCCTATCGCGCCATCCTCGGCTGGGCGGCGCGGCTGCACGAAATCGGCCTTGCCATCAACTACAGCGGCATCCACAAACACTCCGCCTACATCTTGCAAAACACCGATCTGCCCGGCTTCAACCAGGACGATCAGGCCCTGCTGGCGGCCCTGGTGCGCTTTCACCGCAAGGGGCTCAAGCTCTCCGAGCTGCCGGCCCTGCCCAACCACGACGAGCAGACGGTGCTGCGCTGCATCCGCATCCTGCGCCTCGCGGTGGCAGCCCACCACAGGCGTCAGGACAACCTGCTGCCCGAGTGGAACGTGCAGGCCGCCGGGGATCAGCTGGTGGTCACCCTGCCCCTGGACTGGTGCGACGAGAACAAGTTGCTGATGCAGAACCTGGAAAAGGAGCACCGCTACTGCCACGAGCAGGGCTGGCCCCTGCTGTTCCAGCTCGGGTGATCCGCCCCTCTGTGCAAAAAGGCAGCCGATGGCTGCCTTTTTTGTCTCTTGTGCTTTCCTACTGCAGATCCGGCAGGATCAGCTTGGCTATCTCGAAGTAGATGATGAGGCCGGTACCGTCCACCAGGGTGGCGATGAAGGGGGCGGAGACCACCGCCGGGTCGATGCGAAAGCGACGCAGCACCATGGGGATCACCGAGGCGACGGTGGCGCTCCAGAGCACGATGGCGACGATGGTCAGGGTCACCACCATGCCGATCTCGGGCCCCACCCCCAGGCTCCAGGCCCGCACCCAGGCCGCCAGTGCGATGGCGGCCGAGATGAGCAGACCGGTGGAGATCTCCTTTTTCAGCACGGTGCCGAGGTTTTTCAGGCTCACCTCCCCCACCGCCATGGCACGCACTATGGTGGTGGTGATCTGGGTGCCGCTGTTGCCACCGGTGCCGATGAGGAGCGGGATGAAGAAGGCCAGGGCGATGGCCGCCTCCAGCTGCTCTTCAAAGGCCCGCAGCACGGTACCTGTGTAGGCTTCCGCCACGAACAGGATCAGCAGCCAGCCCACCCGCTTGCGCCACAACTGCCAGGGGGTCGCCTGCAGATAGGGGGTATCCAGCGGCGAGGAGCCCCCTTGCAGCTCCGCATCCTCGGTGGACTCCAGCTCCAGGATGTCGGCGGCATCGTCCACGTGGAAGACCCCCACCAGACGACCCTGATCTTCCACCGGCAGGAGTGAGAGGTCGCGGTCAATGAGCAGGCGGGCCGCCAGCTCCTGATCCGCCCGGGCGTTGATGCGCACCGCCTCCCCCTCCATCAGGTCCCCTACCGGCAACAGGGGATCGGCGATCAGCAGCGACTTGAGGGAGACGCTGCCAAGGAGGCGCTGCTCGCCGTCAACCACATAGAGATGACCGAACAGCCTGGCCTGATCCCAGGCCCCGTGGATCAGCTGCTTGGCGCTTTCCACCGTTGCATCGGCCTCCACTGCCAGGTATTCGTGGCGCATGTTGGCCCCCACCGACTCGTTCGGCCAGGCCAGCAGGGACTGGAAGGCTTTACGGGCGGGGTCTGGCAGCCGGGCGAGCAGAGTCTTGCGATCGTGCTCGTCGAGCCTTCGCAGGATGGCCAGCAGGTCCCGACGGGCCAGGGTGCCCTGCAGTATTCCCACGATGCTGCCATGCAGCCTGAGCAGCAGATGGCCGGCACACTCCGCCGGGAGGGAGGCGAGCAAGGACGCCCCTTCCGGCATGGAGAGGGTATCGAAGATGCAGTTGAGCTCTTCCGGGCGCAGGGTCAGAAGCTGATCGGCACGGGCCACCGGATCCAGGTTGTGCGCCAGCCAGTTGCGCAGGGCGACCGGGTCGAGCAGTTGATGACGATTGAGCAGGGTGTGTGTTTTCTTCATCACAGATGTCCTCATGTGATTTCAGGCGAACCTGAACGCCTCCGGCACCTGGCCGGATGCAACGGCAAGAAAACAGCAATTTGATTGACGAGTAACAGGCAGGAAATGACGCCGTCCGGCGTGTTTTCATCCCCACGTACCAGCTTTAGCACTGCATAACGTATCCGGCATGCCGGAAGCCACTTGGGTTGACACCTTAATCCGATGAAAACTGTCCTGATCTTGGGCGTCTCTGGACGTCGTGAGATCAGTGGCCTGTGTTTATGCAGGAGCCTCGCCTAACGAGATGCTGCGAACATTGATTGCACGGCGCGACCGTGCGGGCTGCATCATCTGCCCAGGCACAGGTCGAGTCAAGGCAAACGGGCCCCTGGCAACGGGTTGTTACAAATTGGCCGGACGGCGGGCCCTTCATGAAACGAGGCTCCCCCGTGCGTGGCACGGGGGAGCCTGCGGTCAACGGATGAACGTCAGCGGATATAGTCGAAGAGGGTCAGCTTGCTTATCTTGCTGAAGGCGAGCTGGGAGGCACTCATGGCTGCATCCTCCTTGGAGAGGGCCGCGATCACCTCGTACATGTCCGCCTCGGACACCTTGGCCCGCGCCTGCTGGTTCAGGGTGCTGAGTCCGTCGTTGGAGCTCATCACCTGCTCCAGGCTGTTCATCCTTCCCCCCAGCTCCCCCAGTCCCCGGTCTATCTTGGTTCTGGCGTTGCTCATGTGGGTGGTGGCATCGGAGACCGCCAGCTGGAAATCGCTCTCGGACAGGGTCGGATCGCGCATGGCGGAGATGAAATCGGACATGCCATTGAGGATGTTGTCGTTTTTCGGGGTATCCAGCACGAAGTTCTGGGTCGCCGACCCCGCAGGGAGGTCGAGGGTGAGCGCCAGGCCGTTGAAGGGGATCTTGTTGCCCGCCACATAGTCGCCGCTTTGCAGCAGGGTGCCACCGCTGTCACGGATCTCGTAGGTGTCCGGCGGCCCGGCCAGGGTGCTGACCGCATACTGGTTGCTCGGCAGGGAAGCATCATAGTTGTTGCGATAGAAACTCTCGAAGTTCCCCTGATCCGCCACCGACACCTGGATGTTGCCACTGGCGGCGCTGGCGGTGCGCCGGGTCGCCACCATCTCGAACAGATCGAAACCGGAGTCGTTGGCCGGGATCTGCACCGTGGGAGAGACCTGGATGTTGCGCTGCCCCGTGTCCCCCTGGAACACATAGTTGCCGCTGGCATCCTTGACGAAGGGCTGGGTCTTGCTCTGATTGCCGCCGAAGATGTACTCCCCCTGAGAGTTCTTGCTGTTCATCAGGTCGAACATCTGCTTTTGCAGCCCCTCCAGTTCGCTCGCGATGGCGTTGCGCTCCTCGGAGCCCATGGCGGAGTTGTTCGCCTTCTGGATCAGGGTCTGGGCACTCAACATGGCGTTGTTGAGGGAGGTGAGCACCGTCTCCTCGTGGCCAAGGCTGTTCTCCAGCAGGCTGCCGTTGACGCCGTACTGCTTGAAGAGATCGATCTCCTTGGTCAGCGCCATCTTCTGGCTCATGCCGGCCGGGTCCTCCCCGGAACGGGAGAATTTATCCCCCGTCATCAACTGGTTGTAGGCGGTGTTCTGGCGCTCGCTCACCTTGCTCATGGAGGCAAGGTTGCGGTCATAGATCATGTTGGTGGTGATGCGCATGACTTACCTCACGGAGGAGAGCAGGGTGTCAAAGATGGTCTTGGCGGTGTTCACTATCTGGGCCGAGGCCGCATAGGACTGCTGGAAGCGGATGAGGTTGGCCGCCTCCTCCTCCAGATTGACGCCGGAGACACTCTCGAAGATGGCGGTACTCTGGGTCAGCTTTGCCTCGTTGGCCTGCAGCAGGGTCTTGGCCTGGCTGGTCTTGTTGCCAATGCCGCTCACCAGACCCGAGTAGGCATCGTTGAAGGTCATCTTGTCGTTGCTGGTGGCGGCGTTGTTGTTCTTGCGCACCAGCTCCTTGTTCTGCAGCTCCGCCAGCGCCAGGCCGTTGGCGTTGTCCGCAAAGCCATCCTTGTTGTAGCTGAGCGTGAAGCTGTCGTTGGCCTCCACCTTGCCGGTGATGCTGAACTCATAGCCCGGGCTCTGGGTCGGATCGGCGTAGACCTTGGGCCCCCCCAGGGGGCTCTCGAGGGCGGCCATCAGGTTCTTTCCCTTGCTGGAGGCGGGGGCGACACCCAGCAGGTTGTTGTTCTTGTCATAGACCTCGTAGTTGCCGCTGCCGTCGATCTTGATGACCTGGGGGGCACTCGGGTCCAGAGTGTTGGTGCCAAAACCCGAGCCCGTGCCGGTGTTGTAGACACCGCCCAGCGTTATCTCGCCCGAGCCCAGGTTCTGGGATCCCTTGTCCGCCTTCAGGGGGGATGCCAGCGCGATATCCTCAGGACGGGTGATCGCCTGCTCCAGGTTGGCAGCCGCATTCCGGGTGGGTTGCAACAAGATCTTGTCACCCGCGACCGGAGTGCCGGAGAGATCGATTTCGATGCCGTGCCCCGCCACCTCGAAGGTGGCTGGCGGCGTGGTCCCCGTGGCGAGCGAGGTACGCTGCCCGCTGCCGTCGATGGAGAATACCTCGTAACCGGTGGCGCTGTTGAACCGCACCTCGTAGTCGAAGGTGGTGACCTCGCTCCCCTTGCCGGGGACGAAGTTGACGCTGGCCGCCCCGTTACCCTGGTTGCTGGCGTAGGGCAGCCCCTGGCTTCCCTTGAGGGTGAAGAGATCCCCCCCAAGCTCGTTGTCGAGATCCATCCCCAGCCGGTTCTGCTGGTTCATGGCATCCCCCAGGGCGACGGCCAGCTGCCCCAGCTCCCGCTTGGCGGGCTCCAGATCCCGGCGCGCGGTGAAGAGGCCACCGATGGCACCGCCAATATCCTTGTCGTTAATGCTGGCCTGGTTCTTGCCCAGGGTCAGCTGCAGGGAAGGCTCACGGGAATCCGGCTCCCCCGGCACCACCTTGAACTGGGCCACGCCGCCATCGAGCACCAGGGAGTGCCCTGTGCTCATGTTGACCAGCATGCTGCCATTGGGCTGGGTCACGGTGCGGATCTCCATCTTCTCGGAGAGCTGGCGAATGGCCTCATCCCGCTGATCGAACAGCATCAGATTCTCTTCAGGGGAGCCCTGGGTGCGGACGATGGCCTGGTTCAGATCGTTGATGCTGTTCAGCAGGCTGTTCACCCTGTCCGTCTCGTCCCCTATGGTGGCGTTGATGGTATCGGACTGCTTGTCGAGCTGGGCGGAGAGGGTATGGAACCTGTCCACCATGCCGCTCAGTTCACTCAGGGTCGTCTTGCGCCCCCCGATCTCGGACGGTGACTCGTTGGCGGTGTGGAAAGCCTTGAAGTAGGAGGTGATGGTGGTCCCCACGCTGTTGCTGGCATCACCGAGCAGGCTGTCGAGCCGGAACAGTTGATCGTAGCGGGTGTTGGCCGCCTGATAGGCGGACGTATCCCGGCGCACCTCGGCCTGGGCATAGGCGTTGATGATGCGCTCGCTCACCATGTCGCCCGTCCCCAATCCGACGGAATTGGTGTAGATCAGGGTGCGTTCACGTACATAGCCCTGGCTATTGACGTTCACTATGTTGTTGCTGGTGGTCTGCAGCAGTCGCTGCTGGGCCAGCACACCCGAGGTCCCAATTCCAAGCAGATCGCTTGCCATAGCTTACAGCTCCATCTCTGTGTTCCTGTCTGCAATGTTGCCGGGCGTCGAGTAACCGGCGATGGCATCACTGCGCAACACTTGTTTAAGTTTCCTGGCGTACTGGGGATCGGTGGCATAACCGGCCTGCTGCAACGCCTCGAAGTAACGGTCCGGGCTGTCCACCTTGGCCAGCGCCCCCTTGTAGCGACTCCCAGAGGTCAGGAAATCCACGTAGTCGTTGAAGCTCTCTTCGAACGACTCGTAGGAGCGAAACGCCGCCTTCTGGCGCGAGGCCACCCCTTGCTCGTATTCCAGGGTGCTCACCACCGCCTTGGGGCCTTCCCAACGCGGATCGGCCTTGATGCCGAACAGGTTGTGCGTCACGTTTCCGTCTGCATCCTTGATCACCCGCTTGCCCCAGCCACTTTCAAGGGCGGCCTGGGCCACCAGCACCGCCGGACTCAACCCCAGCTTGTCCGCCGCCTTCTTGGCCAGCGGCATCAGCCTGTCGACGAACTCTTCCGGGCTGTCAAACACCTTGGCGCTGCCATCCAGGGCCGAAGGCCTCTGGCTGCTGCCCATGGGCGGCACGGTGCGGTGGGGGCGTCTTGGCAGGGCCAGCGTACGCTCGGCCCCATTCAGCTCACCCTTCATTTCGTTATCAGCAAAATCTTTGCCAACTTTGGAGGCAGCAATCAGATCGTTGGAGGCACTGGGGGGTTGATAGGGCTTGTAGACCCGCTCGGTACGCTGGGGCAGCTTGAGTACCCGGCCATCCTGATGGGTGAAGGTCTGCTCGGGTGAGAGCTGCCTGGCCACCATCTCGGCAATGCCCAGCCCCCCCTTGCTCGACATGTCGGCCACCCGCTGCTCGTCCAGCATCCCTTCATAGAACTGGGTGTAGCTGCTGTTCATCGGGTTGCCCTCGGTGAGCACCGAGTTGGCCTGGCGCATCCCCTTGAACAGGGTCTGGGTGAAGATGGATTCGAACTGGCGGGCGGCCGCCATCAGGGCCCCTTGCTTCCCCTCCTTGCTCAGGCTCATCTGGCGCAGTTTGTCCAGGTTCTGGACATCCTGCACCATGCCAATATTGATACCGCTCTGGGTGTCGAACTCTGCCATAACCTACCTCTTTGCCGCCCGTGGCAACCGCTTGCCGCTCACGAAATTACAGAATGACCAGTTGGCCCTGGATCGCGCCCGCCTGCTGCAGCGCCTCCAGGATCGCCATCAGATCCCCGGGGGCGACCCCCACCTGGTTCACCGCCCGCACCAGGTCGTCCAGGGTCGCGCCGGTATCGAGCTTGAACATCCGACCGGGATCCTGCTGCACGTTGATGGTGGAGTTGTTGGTGACCGCCGTCTGCCCGCCAGCGAGCGGATTGGGTTGGGAGACCTGCTGGTTCTCGGCGATGGTGACCGTCAGCCCACCGTGGCTGATGGCCGCCGGGCGCAGCTTGACCTCGCTGCCGATGACGATGGTCCCGGTGCGCGAATTCACGATGATCTTGGCGGACTCGCTCGCCGGGTCCACTTCCAGGTTCTCGATGGTGGAGAGGTAGGAGACCCGCTGGGCCGGATCCCGCGGCGCGAATACCTTGATGGAGGTAGCGTCCATCGCCTGGGCGGTGTTCGGACCCACCAGATCGTTGACCACGTCCGCCAGACGGCGGGCGGTGGTGAAGTCCGGCCGGTTCAGGTTGAAGGTGATGGTGTCGCCCTGGCTGAAGGAGTTGGGAACCTCCCGCTCCACGGTCGCCCCGTTGGCGATGCGCCCCACTGTGGGCGTGTTCACCACTACCTTGGAGCCGTCCGCCCCTTCGGCCCCGAGGCCACCGACCACCAGGCTGCCCTGGGCCACCGCATAGACGCGGCCATCCAGCCCTTTCAGGAAGGTCTGGAGCAGGGTGCCGCCACGCAGGCTCTTCGCCTCGCCGATGGCGGAGACGGTGACGTCTATGGTCTGGCCCGGCTTGGAGAAGGGGGGCAGATCAGCGTGGATGGCTACTGGTGCCACGTCCTTGATCTTGGGCTTGATGTTGTCAGGCACCTTGATGCCGAAGTTGTTGAGCATGGTCCTGAAGGTCTGCTCGGTGAAGGCGTTGTTCTTCTCCCCCGTGCCGGGCAGGCCCACCACCAGACCGTAACCGATCAGCTGGTTGCTGCGCACCCCTTCCACCGAGGCGAGGTCCTTGATGCGAGATGCGTGCGCCAGCCCGAAGGGCAGCAGGCAGCACAGCAGGGCAAGCAGACGGAATCGGTTCATGACATCTCCTAACAAAACCTTCCTGATCCGGGGCCCGTGAACGCCCCGGACTCTTGAGTCTTAAATGGGCCACCAGGGGCCGTTGAAGAAGCTGGTGAGCCAGCCCTGTTCCTGGGTGTTCGCCAGATCCCCGGTACCGCCGTAATAGATACGCGCATTGGCCACCCGCTGGGAGGAGACGCTGTTTTCCGAGCTCACGTCCTCCGGGCGCACCAGACCGGTGATACGGATATATTCGTTGCCATTGTTGAGCATGATCCACTTCTCGCCGCGCACCAGCAGGTTGCCGTTTGGCAGTACCTTGACCACGCTGACCGAAATGTTGCCCTGCAGGCTGTTGCTCTGATCCGCCTTGGCCTGCCCCTTGAATGCACTGTTCTGGCCGATGGAGGCCGACAGATCGTAGGGCCCCGCCGTGACCGGCACGCCACCCAGGGTGACGGGGTCGAGCGCCAGCTTGTTGTCCTTGCCGCTCTGGGTGTTGGCCTTTTTCGACGCCGAGGTCGACTCCGCCAACTGGATGGTGATGATGTCACCCACCCGGTGCGCCTTGATGTCCGAGTAGATGCCGTTGACCTGCTCGGGCTGGAAGATGGCACCGGTCGGGCGCACCGACACCGGCTCCGACTCCCCGTAGACGGGGGCGAAATCCGGGTCATCCGGTTTGGCGGTATTGGGGGTACTGGTGCAACCCGCCAGCGTCAGCAGTCCCAGCATCCATATGGCTTTCATCATGGCACTCCTTTCATCAGGTCCGCTGGGTCAGGAAGGACATCATGGAGTCGACGGCGGAGATGACCTTGGAGTTCATCTCGTAGACCCGCTGAGCCTGGATGAGATTCACCAGCTCCTCGGTCACGTTGACGTTGGAGGTCTCCAGCATCCCCTGCTTGATCACCCCCAGCCCGTCCGCGCCAGCAGTCCCCTGAATGGGGGCGCCGCTGGACTGGGTCTCGAGGAAGAGGTTCTCCCCCATGGGCTGCAGGCCGGTGGGGTTGACGAAGTCCGTGGTGTTGATCTGGCCCACCACCTGGGATTGGCCATCCCCCTTGAGCTGGACGGAGACCTGGCCATCCTCCCCCACGGTGACGCTCTGGGCGTTCTCGGGGATCTGGATCTCCGGTTGCAGCGGGTAACCGTTGCCCGGGGTGACGATGGTCCCCTCGTCGTTCAGGGTGAACTGGCCGTTGCGGGTATAGGCGGCGCTGCCATCGGGCAGCTGGATTTCGAAGTAGCCGCGGCCGCTGATCATCAGGTCAAGGGAGTTGTCCGTGGTCTGGACGTTGCCCTGACTGTGGTTTTTCTGGGTGGCGACCACCTTGGCCCCCGCCCCCAGCATCAGGCCGGAAGGGAGCTCTGTGTCCGCCGAGGAGCGACCGCCAGGCTGGTTGATGTTCTGATACAGCAGATCCTCGAAGATGGCTCGCGCCTTCTTGTAACCCACGGTGCTGGCGTTCGCCAGGTTGTTCGAGGTGACCGAGATGTTGGTCTGCTGGGCATCGAGGCCGGTCTTGCTGATCCAGAGTGCAGGATTCATGGGGTGCTCCTTGATTAGCTGATACGCAGCAGCTGGGTTTGTGCCTCGTCGTTCTCCTCGGCGGTCTTCATGATCTTGACCTGAGTTTCAAACTGACGTTGCAAGCGAATAAGGTTGGTCATCTCGTCGACCACGTTGACGTTGCTCCCCTCGAGGGAGCCGGCGATCAGGCCCACATCCGCAGACGCGGCCTCATTCTGGCCATCCTTGCGGCGAAACAGGCCGTCCTGGCCTTTCTCCACCGCATCTGCCGCCGGGTTGACCAGCTTGATGCGCTGGAAATCTTCCGGCAGGTTGGCGGCTGCCCCCTCGGGACGGCCGCTGATGGTACCGTCACGATTGATCTCAATTTTCTCCATGGGCAGGGGCAGCACGATGGGCTGACCGGCATCATCCACCACATTCAGACCGGTGGAAGTCTGCAGATTGCCGGTGGCATTGAGCTGCAGGTTGCCCATGCGGGTATAGGCTTCCGCACCGTTGGGATCCTGCACCGCAATCCAGCCCGGCCCATCGACGGCAACGTCAAGATCCCGACCCGTGGTCATCAGCATGCCGTGCTGCAGGTTCTGGCCCGGCCGCTCGGTCATGGCGAACACCCGCGTGGGCAGCCCTTCGCCAAACGCCTGCATGCTGCGCGCCTGCTCGAAGTCAGACTTGAAGCCAATGGTGTTGGCGTTGGCAAGGTTGTTGCCACGAACAGCCAGGCTGTTCATGTTCTCCTTGGCCCCGGACATGGCGATGTAAAGCAGGTGATCCATGGGATCCTCCGTCAAACAGATGACTCTCACAGCTCAACTGCAAGTTGAATGCCAAGAGAGATGACGAAGACGGAATGAAAGGAGGAAATGAGGCGGGACGGAAATGACAAGGGGCGCCGAAGCGCCCCTGCCAACTACCCGCCGTCTTAGCGGATCTGCAATATGTTCTGCTGCAGGGAGCTGTTCACTTCCAGGGAACGGGAGTTCGCCTGGAAGTTGCGCTGGGCAGTGATGAGATCGACCAGCTCGGTAGTGAGGTCCACGTTGGACTGCTCCAGCGCCGACGACTTGATGGAGCCGAACGTGCCGGAGTTCGGGGTGCCGGGCAAGGCATCGCCAGAGAGCAGGGACTGGCGCCAGGAGGTGTCGCCGACCTGGGTGAGCCCCTGGGCATTGGCAAACTTCGCCATGGCCACCATGGCCACCTTGACGGTGGTGGCGTTGCTGTAAGTGGCGGAGACAATGCCATCCGCCCCGATCTCCACCTTGGTCAGGCGACCGACGGTGGAGCCGTCCTGGGTCAGCTTGCTCACTTCAAAGGGGGAAGCGTACTGGGTCACGGTACCAAGCTTGAACTCAATCTCCTGGGTGCCATCGGCGCCATTGGTGATGATACCAGCCCCCGCCGCCCCCAGGGGTTCCGTCTTGATGACCGCCGGGGTGGTGGGTGTGACCATCTTGCCGGAGGCATCGAAGGTCACCCGAGCGCTCAGGGGAGCCTGGCTCAAACCGGTCGCCATGGTGGTGGCCGTACCGCCTACGATGTCGATGGGCTTGTCCCCTTCATAGAGATACATGCGCCAGGCAGTCGGCACCGCCGCTTGGGTAGGATCGGCCGGATCCGCTTCCTTGGTGAAGTACTGGGTGATGGTGTGTGGCTCGCCCAGGGAGTCATAGACCACCACGGAGGTGGAGGAGGAGTAGGTGGTCGAGTCAGTGGGATCGAATTTGGAGGCATTGACATCCATCAGCGTTTTCGTGCTGGAAGGCAGGTTGAAACCAGCCTCGACCGTCGTGGTCTGCACCGGCTCACCGGCCTTGTCCGGGATCTGGATGGGCTTGGTGGCATTGATGCTCACCGCCTTGGGGGTGCCGTCAGAGTTGATCTCGTACCCTTGCAGATAACCGCCGGAGTTGCTGACCATGTAGCTGCTTTCATTGAGCTTGAAGGCGCCCGCACGGGTGTAGGTGCGATCCAGGTTGGTCAGGCCGTCCGAGGTCACGAAGAAGCCGTTGCCCTGGATGGCAAGATCCAGCGCGTTGTTGGTAAATTGCAGCGCGCCCTGGTGGAACTGCTGGGCCACAGCGCCAGTCGCCACCCCGTTGCCGACCTGGGTCTTGGCGTTGACGAAGATGGAGTTGGCGTAGACGTCGGCAAACTCGGCACGGGACTCCTTGAAGCCGGTGGTATTGACGTTGGCAATGTTGTTCGCGGTGACGTTCAGGTCTTTTTGAGCCGCATTGATGCCGCTGAGGGCATTGTTGAATGACATGTCTTTCTCCTTAGATCACTGCGTTAGAGGACGAAGCCGACTGGGTGGTGGTCTTGCCGGTCGTCGCGCCAATTTCCAATACATCGGTCAGGTAGATGCCACCCAGTCCCTTGAGTTTGAGGGTGCTGGGGTTGGTGCTCGTTCCCAGGGTGACGCTCTCCACCTTGGCGTAAGTCAGGGCGGGGACGCTCTCCGACTTGCCGTCGACGGTGGCATGCGCCTCTATCGAATACTTGCCGCTCTTGGCCTCGTTGCCGGACTTGTCCTTGCCATCCCATTCGAAGGCCACGTTCCCCTTGTGGCTCCCTTCGATGGCGAACTCCCTGATGACCTGGCCGCTCTCGTCCTTCACCGTCACCTTGATGTTGCTGCCGCCATCGCCGGTGGCGATGACCCCCGTGAGGGTGCCCCCCTTCTCCACGTAACCCGTGTTGGACGGGATCAGCACGTTCTGCCCCACCAGCGCGGAGGCCTGCAGCGCCTGGCTGGAGGTCATCAGGCTGTTGAGGCTCTCCATCTGGGTGGAGAGACTGCTGATCCCCTGAGACGTCGACATCGAGGTCATCTGGGAAAGCATCTGGGCGTTGTCCACCGGTTTGAACGGATCCTGATAGGAGAGCTGCATGGTCAGCAGCTTCAGGAAGGACTCCTGATCCAGCTCCTTTTTCTGGGTACTGGTGTTGGCCGTACTGGTCTGGGCCGACGTCGTCCGGTTGACACCCAGCAGGCTGTCATAGGTATCTGCCACTTATGCTCCCCCCTCTAGGGCGTGCCCATTGGGCCGATTGTTGCCGCCTGGCAGGCGATCACGGGTCACTCTCATCCGGGTTCACCTCTGTCAGGACTTGCCCAGGCCCAGGGTCTGCTGCAACATTTTCTTGGCCGCGTCGGCCACCTGGACGTTGGTCTGGTAGCTGCGCGACGCCGCTATCATGTCCGCCATCTCTTCCACCATGTTGACGTTCGGCTTGAAGATGAAGCCATCCTTGTCCGCCATGGGGTGATTCGGGTTGTACTCCTTGAGCAGGGGCGCATCACTCTCGACGATGCCCTTCACATCCACCCCAACCGAAGCCTGCTTGTCGGACATGGCCTGATCCAGCTGGGCGGCAAAGACTGGCCGCCTGGCGTGGTAAGTTTTTTCCACGCTGGAGCTGACGCTGTCAGCGTTGGCCATGTTGCTCGCCACCGTGTTGAGGCGAACGGACTGCGCGCTCATGGCAGAGCCTGCAATGTCAAAGACCTTGAACAAACTCATCCTTGCTCTCCTTTCAGTGCCTTGAGCAGGCCGCTTATCTTGCTGTTCATGAATTCAAGGGAGGCCTGGTATTCGAGGCTGTTGCGCAGGAACTCGCTGCGCTCCTGCTGCACGTCCACCGTGTTGCCGTCACCGGTATCAGGTTGCAGAGGATTGCGGTACTGGGTCGTGCCCGGGGTATCCATCTGCAAGGCGAAGTGCTTCTCGCTGGTGGTGCTGAGCCCGAACCCTTGCTGGCCCTGGGCATCCTGCAACGCCTGTGAGAAGTCGATGTCACGAGCCTTGAAGCCCGGCGTGTCCGCATTGGCGATGTTGCTGGACAACACCTCGGCACGCTTGGCGCGCACGCTCAGCGTGTACTGATGAACACCGAATGCCTTGTCGAATGAAATTGCCATAGCACACCTCCTGCTTCATGAATATTTAGCAAGAGGTGTGCCAAGAGGGTATTGAGCGGGGTTATTTGACCTTGTAGACGATGCCGGGGTTGCAGCGGATCATCTCGAACTTGTCGGTGAGGCCGGCCAGAGACTCGGAGGCCCCCAGCATCAGGTAGCCGCCAGGATTGAGGCTGCTGGCGAACTGGTTGAGGATCTTGGATTTCACTTCGGGCGCAAAGTAGATGAGCACGTTGCGGCAGAAGATGATGTCAAACTTGCCGAGCAGGCTGTAGCTCTCCAGCAGGTTGAGGGGACGGAAGCTGGTCAATTTTCTGACACGCTCCACCACCCGCATCTTGTTGTCGCCACAGGGTTCGAAAAAGAGTCGCTTGCGCTCGGGGGAGAGCCCGCGAGCCAGCGCCAGGCTATCGTAGACCCCCTCCTTGCACTGGTTGAGCATGGTGCTGGAGATATCGGTCCCCACTATCTGCACCCCGCCCGGCAAGGTACCCGGCCGCTTGACTTGCTGCTCCAGCGCCGTCATGGCGATGGAGTAGGGTTCCTGCCCGGATGAAGAGGCGGCAGACCATATCTTGATGGGACGACCGCTCTTGCCAAGCTCCGGGAAAATCTTGTCGCTCAGCAGCTGGAACGGATAGGTATCGCGAAACCACAGGGTCTCGTTGGTGGTCATTGCATCGACCACCGCCATCTTGAGCTCCCGCTCGCGCACGCTCATCGCCCGGGTGACCAGATCAGACAGACTCTCGATACCAAACTGAGTCATCAAGGGCGACAGGCGGCTCTTGACCAGATACTGTTTGTTGTCACCCAGCACTATGCCGCTCTGTTGCGCCAGAAAATTGCTGAATTGCCTGTATAAGTCGTCCGAAAGTGTCTTCATGCAGTTGTTCTTCTTGATTAGAGAGCGCCTTGTACGGCCTTGGCCAATTCATCCGGCTGGAATTTGGCAATGAAATTGTTCGCTCCGACTTTCTGCACCATGGCCTGATTGAACACCCCACTGAGGGAAGTGTGCAGGATAACATGCAAATCCTTGAGGTTGGGATTGTTGCGGATCTCGGCGGTGAAGGTATAACCGTCCATCTCCGGCATCTCGATGTCCGAAATGACCAGGGCTATCTGATCCTTGATGGGACCGTTCTTGGACATCTCCAGCAACATGTTGAGCGCTTCCCGTCCATCCTTGGCCAGCACGCACTGCACCCCGATAGCTTCCAGTGCCCGTTGAACCTGCTTGCGTGCAACCGAAGAGTCGTCCGCAACCAGCACGGGACGCCCGTGAGGATTGCGCTCCACGCTTGCTTCCACCAGTTCGGTGGACACCTCGGTGGAGACCGGCGAGATCTCGTTGAGAATGCGCTCCACGTCCAGGATCTCCACCAGCTCACCATCTACCTCGGTCACCGCCGTCATGTAGTTGATGCGACCAGCCCCTTTGGGTGGCGGCAGGATGGACTCCCAGTTCATGTTGATGATGCGCTCGACCGAGTGGACCAGGAAACCCTGAATGGAACGGTTGTACTCGGAGATGATGATGAAGCACTTGGAGAGGTCCTGGATGGGGCGCTTGCCCATCGCCATGCTGAGATCGATCACCGAGATGGTCTGGCCACGGATATGTGCCACGCCGCGAATGCAGGAGTTGAGCTTGGGCATGACGGTCAGAGGGGGACACTGCAGCACCTCGCGTACCTTGAATACGTTGATGCCAAATCTTTGACGTCCATTGAGACGAAACAACAGCAGCTCCAGCCTGTTTTGTCCCACTAGCTGGGTTCGCTGGTTGACCGAGTCCAGAATACTCGCCATAAACACTCCCTAAAAATGCTTGGCACTGATCGTGCATGTCATTATGCATGCACATTGGCTTGCATCAGATCATCGTTGTTTCAACAACCGAATAATTCTGGAGCAAGCATAGTTAACTACGGTGGTATACGTGAATAACTTATCGACCGGTAAGCAAAAATGATTAGTAGACTTTTCCTTATCTTACTGCCGTTTTGCAGTCTGTCTCACGCCATGGCGTCCGAGGTCACCGACTATCTGCAAGAACAGGCACAGGCGTTCGTGCTCGACCAGCTCGATATTCCCCTCGATGCACAGGCCGACGTCAAGGCCGGTACCATTGACGAACGCCTCCCCCTCACGCGCTGCGAAGATGCCCTCACCATTTCCCTCCCCGCCAGGATGGAGATCCGGCGCAACACCACCGTCTACCTCAAGTGCGAGGGAGAGAAATCCTGGGATCTCTATCTACCGGTCCGGGTCAGCATCCAGAAACCCTATGTCACCGTCGCCGTCCCGGTTGCCAAGGGAGACATTCTGAGTGAACCCATGCTGACCCTGGCATACCAGGACCAGACCCTGATCCGTGGCGACTACCTTACCGACCCGACCGCCCTTATCGGGGTACGCAGCAAGCGTGAGCTCAAACCGGGTCAGCCAATCAGGCTCACCCAGGTATGCGTGGTCTGCAAGGGGGACCAGGTCACCCTGAGCGCCGAAAACAGCAGCATGCAGATCAAAACCATGGCCCGCGCCTTGCAAGATGGCAGCTTCGGAGACATGATCCGGCTTGTCAACACGCGCTCGGGCAGAACGGTGCAAGGCCAGGTCAGTGCAGTGGGCTCCGTGGTCGTGACATTCTGACACATGAATGCACTGCGCAATTTTTTTCTAAAGTTCTGACCGCCGTCACCGATATACAGGTAAGCGAACAGCAAAGCAGACGAAGGTAAACCTTATGGCTATCAACAATATCAACAACTTGGCTAACAACCGCCTGCAAAACAGCGGAAGCAGTCAAGGTGTAGCCACCAAGTCGGCGACCTCCAGCGAGAGCAGCCGTGCGACGACCGTCAAGAGCGACTCTGTCTCCTTGACCAGTGAGGCGCAGCAATTGCAACACATGCAGAAGACCCTCAACACCGCCTCCACCGGTAACGAGAGCCGCGTCGAGAGCCTGAAGAAGGCCGTGGCCAGTGGGGAGTACAAGGTCAACAGCGAAGCCGTGGCCAGAAAGATGTTCAGCTTCGAAGCCGATCTGGATAAACGGTTGGGATGATGGACCTCCCTTCGCTGCTGCGCGCTCAGGACGACAACCTCTCCCAGATGCAAGGCTTGCTGGCAGAGGAGTTCGACCTGCTCAAGGCTCACCGGGCCCTTGCCTTGCCGGCACTCGCCGATCGCAAGCAGCAACTGCTGGTGGCCATCGAGACGCTGGACAAGACTCTAGCGGAGCTACCCGACCTGCAGCAACAGCTGGGCGCCTTCCCGACCCAATTGCAGGCCCTGCAAGCCAAGCTGGAAGCCTGTCAGGAGCAGAACAACCTCAACGGTCGTCTGCTCGAACTCAGCATTGTCTCCAATCGCCGTCTCGCCAGCTTCCTCAGCAAGCTCAGAGACAGCAGCTCCCTGACTTATGACGCCAAGGGCAATACCCGCTCGGGCACCCGCTCTTTCGGGATCAAGGCCTGATCTCCTCTCCCCCTTCTGATTTCCTCTCCTTGTCAGCCCCTAGTCAGAGCACCAGCTGCATCAGGGTTTCTCCATCCTTGCAGGCATGGATGCTCATGCAGCCCTCGTCATAGCGCCCATAACTGGCCACCCACTCGTCCCTTGGAAAACAGATAGACCCCGGGTTCATCAGGAAAATCTCTCCCTCCTGGCGCAGCACAGGCACATGGGTATGACCGCTGATGAACAGGCTCCCTGCTGGCAGGGGCACGTTGCCGGGCTCATAGAGATGACCGTGGCTGACAAACCAGCGCCGCCCATCCACCAGCAGCTGGTTGTAGGGCGCAGTGATGGGGAAGTGGAGCAGCATCTGGTCCACCTCCGAATCGCAATTGCCACGCACCGCCATGATGCGGGGGGCCAGCTGGTTGAGCCTTGCCGCCACGGCAGCAGGATCATACCCCGCCGGCACCGGATTGCGCGGCCCGTGATTGAGCAGATCCCCGAGCAGCAGATAGTGATCAGGCTGCCAGGGAGCGAGTTGCGCCAGCACCTGCTCTAGAGCAGTCATACTGCCGTGCAGATCCGAGATAATGGCAATCTTCATTCCACTCTCCTCATGGCTGGCTGAAATAGAGATCCTTGGTGGCGATGGCGCCCTTGAGGTTGCGGCTCGGCAAGCCGCGCAGTGCCGGGTCCACCAGCCGCATCTGGTTGTAGTGATAGATGGGGATGACGGGCACCTCCTCCATCAGCAGCTGCTCGGCCTGATGATAGATCCCGGACCGGGCGTTGGCATCCAGGGTCTCGGAGGCCTGCTGCAGCAGACCATCGAAGGCGGGGTTGCAGTAGCCGCTCTCGTTCTGGGGATCCTGGCAGCGGAAACTGCCAAGCATGGACGACGGCTCGACATAATCACCAAACAAAAATGAACGAGCCAGCATGAAATCACCACTGTCCTTGGCCACCTGATAGGCATTCCACTCCATGTTGTTGAGGGAGACTTCGACCCCCAGCGGTTTCCACATGGCCGCCACCGCCAGGGCCAGCTTCTTGTGGTTCTCCGACGTGTTGTAGGTCAGCGTCAGCCTGAGGGGATGGGCGCTGTTGTAGCCCGCCTGGGCCAACAGCGCGGCGGCCCGGGCCAACCGGGTCGGCTGGTCTTCCCGGGAGAGGGGGATATCCAGCTCGTCATAACCCGGCATGGCGGGCAGCAGTGACCAGGCAGAGCGCTCCCCCTGGCCGCTCACCTTCTCGGTCAGCAGGTGGCGATCGATGGCCATGGAGAGCGCCTGGCGCACCCGCACATCCTGCAACTCGGGGCGATTGAGATTGAAAGTGTAAAGATAGGTGCCAAGCAGCGGCAGACCCCAGATCCGCTCCGGTGCCTCCTGCATGGTCTTCTGGTAGTACTCCAGCGCCACCTTGTTGGTGAGCTGGATCTCCCCCGCTTCGTAACGCAGGCGCTCCCCATGCTGGGAAGCGAGCGGCAGGTAGGTCACCCGCTGGATCCGGGTATGGGCGTCATCCCAGTACTGGGGGTTGCGTTCGGCTTCGATGCGCTCGTTCACCACCCAGCTCGCCAGCTTGTAGGGGCCATTGCTCACCATCTTGCCTGGCTGGGTCCACTGCTTGCCAAACTGGGCGATGACCCGCTCGTTGACCGGCACGAAGGGGCGCTGGCTGACCAGTTGCAGGAAATAGGGAACAGGGCGCTCCAGGGTCACTTTCAGGATCTGGTCGCTTTCTGCCTCTACCCCAAGAGCATCGAGGTCGAGCGCCCCGGCATAGATGGACTGGGCATTGTTGATGCCGGTCGCCAGCAGCAGGCCGGCGGAGGGGGAAGCCTGCGCCGGGTTCAGCAGCCGCCGCCAGGCGTAGACGAAATCCCGGGCGGTGAGGGGCTCGCCGTTGGACCATTTGAGCTGGGGGCGCAGGAAGAAGCGCCACACCAGCCCATCCTCGCTGGTCTCCCAGCGCTGGGCCTGGGCGGGCACTATCTTGCCCTGACCATCCTCGCTCACCAGCCCCTCGAACAGGTCCACCAGCACCACCTCCCCCGGGAAACCGGAGCGGATCAGGGCCGGATCGAGGGACTCGGGTTCGGCGCCATTGCCCTTGACCAGGGTCTGCCTGTCCGACAGCACGGGCTGCTGCACCACGGTAGTGGCCTGAAGCGGCGGCACCGCCATCAACCCGAACAGCAAGGGAGAGAGCCAGCGGCGGGCTGGCCTGGCGGCGAAACGGTAAAACATGACATCAACCTCGTTCAATTCTTTTGACTGCAATGGGGGGAAGGCCGGCGGCGCGCCTGGAATCGAATGCATCATGCCGCGCTTGTTATCCCCGAAGACGACCCGTATTGTATCGGGCCTGCCCGATAGAGGGAGTCTTTCGGGCTATTTTTTTTCAAGGTTTTATGACGACACGGCCGCCACGGGTGGGCGCAATCGCCAGAAGGCGCACTCCCCTGCCCCGTTGGCAATCGGCCCGGGGCGATGTGTCGCCTGCAAGTCCGGTTGTCGTCTACCGTTTCAGGGGTCTTTATGGGTTACGAATGGCTGGCGCTGGCTGCCGCCAGTTTATGGGCGATCGCCGCCCTCATCTCTGTCAAACCGGCTCGCCATCTGGGGGCCTTTGCCTACAGCCGCTGGCGGATGTTCCTGGTCAGCCTGATGCTGGCCAGCGCAAGTCTGGTGACGGGAGGCTGGCAGACCCTCACCGAGAGCGCCCTTCCCCTGCTGGCCCTCTCCGGCCTCATCGGCATCTTCGTCGGCGACACCGCCCTCTTTGCCTGCATGAACCGGCTCGGCCCCAGGCGCAGCGGTCTGCTCTTCTCCTGTCACGCCCTCTTCTCCGCCCTGCTTGGGCTCTGGCTCTTTGGCGAGCGGCTCGATGGTTGGCGCCTGCCAGGCGCCTTGCTGGTCCTGGCCGGGGTCATGCTCGCCATCCTGTTTGGTCGTCGTGGCGACAATCAGCAGAACGAATGGGAGCAGGTGCGCGGCCGCCTCGTGGTCGGCATAGCCCTTGGCCTCACCGCAGCCCTGTGCCAGAGCCTCGGAGCCATCATCGCCAAGCCGGTGATGATGAGCGGCACCGTGGACGCGGTGAGCGCTTCCGGCGTGCGCATGGGCAGCGCCCTCTTGGCACACTGCGTCTTGCGGGCGCTGCGCCTGCCGCTCGCCATGCCGCACAACCCCATCAACCGGCAGGTGCTCGGCATGATAGGCATCAACGGATTTCTGGCGATGACGCTGGGAATGACCCTGATCCTGGTGGCCCTGCGTCAGGGAGATGTGGGCATGGTGGCCATCTTGTCTTCCACCACGCCGGTCATTCTGCTGCCCTTGCTGTGGTGGCACTCGGGGATGCGTCCCTCGCTCCCCGCCTGGGCCGGAGCCCTGCTGGCCACCCTGGGCACGGCCCTGGTGCTGGGAATGGGGAACGGAGCCCCGTCTATCCTGCTGGAAGGACCAACACGCCCATCGGCGGCACTGAGCCGCCGATGCTCCCCCGTGCCGGACAGGGAGAGAGGCGATCGCGCCCCTAGAACAGAGCCACTTCCTCTTCGGTCAGCTCCCGGTATTCCCCCGGTGCCAGCTCATCGTCCAGAGCCAGATCGCCGATGCGTTCCCGATGCAGCCCGACCACCTTGTTGCCGATGGCGGCGAACATCCGCTTCACCTGGTGATACTTGCCCTCGTGGATAGTCAGGCGTGCTTCCCGCTCGTCAAGGATTTCCAGCTCCGCAGGGCGGGTCTTGTCGTTCTCGTTGCGCAGGTAGATACCGTCGGCAAAGAGCGAGATGGCCTCTTCACTCACGGGATCAGCCAGCCAGACGTGGTAGGTCTTCGCACACTCGTGCCGGGGCGACGTGATGCGATGGGACCACTGGCCGTCATCGGTGATCAGCACCAGCCCGGTGGTATCGAGATCGAGGCGCCCCACCACGTGCAGTTTACCCATGGCCGGCTCGTCGAGCAGGTGGAACACGGTGGCGTGATCCGGGTCCTCGTTGGAGCAGACATATCCTTCCGGCTTGTGCAGCATGAAGTAGCGATTCTGCAGGTTCAGGGTCAAGGTCACACCGTCAAACTCGATCTGGTGTTGCTCATTGATGTGAAAGGCGGGCTGCTTGACCAGCACGCCGTCTACCAGCACTTCCCCCTGACGGATCAGCTTGCCCGCCTGGGAACGGGTCAAATCGGAGCAATCGCAAAGAAATTTGTCGAGCCGCATGCAAAAACCTCGGAATCCATCATGATTGGGGGCGACATTATATCGGTCAGACCCGACAACACCAGTACTAAGCGACAGGGACTCAAGATGGCGCCTGACGCCATGATGTGCCAGTGATAGACTGCCGTCAGCAGACCGACATCACACATAATAATAAGCCCAGGATGTACCCATGAAGCCGACGAAGTCTCACCCCGTCATCCCCGTCAGCCAGTTGAAACCTGGCATGTACGTCATTGCCATTGCCAGCCAGACCGGCGCCATGGAGATTGCCCAGACGGGCATGGTGACCAACCCCCAGCAGGTGGAGGCGCTGATCCGGCGCGGCGTGCTGACGGTGCGGGTGGATCTTGCCCGCAGCAAGCTGCCGGGAGGGGGCACGGCAAGCCCGGCGGATGTGGTGACAAACGGGGCGGGCTCCTCTCGTCAGATCGGCAGTGGTGAAGGGCGCGAGCTCAAGATCCGTCGGCTCTATCAGGAGGCGCGCGAACTCCAGGGCAAGTTCATTCGCCATCTCAAGGCCGGAGAGCCCATCGACATCACGCCCCTTGCCGCCGTGGCCGAAGAGATGGTCGATACCATGTTCACCCACGGCGATGCCATGCTCTGTCTGGCGCGAATCCGTGCCAAGGATGCCTACCTGATGGAGCACTCCATGAATGTCGCCATCCTCCTGGCGAACTTCGGCCGCTACCTGGGGCTGGATCGCAGCGTGCTCAAGGAGCTGACCCTCGGTGGCCTGCTCCACGACGTGGGCAAGATCATGACCCCGGACGAGGTGCTCAACAAACCGGGCAAGCTCACCGATGAGGAACTGGAGGTGATGCGCGAGCACGTGGTCCACAGCCACGACATCCTAGCCGCCACCGCCGGCATCACCCCCATCATGCTGGAGGTGGCCGCCAACCATCACGAGCGGATCGATGGCACCGGCTACCCGCGGCGCCTCAAGGGGGATCAGCTCTCCCTCTACACCCGCATGAGCGGCATCGTCGATGTCTACGATGCGGTGACGGCGGACAGGGTCTACAAACAGGGCATGCAGCCAACCCAGGCGTTTCGCATTCTGCTCAAGGGGGTTGATCTGCATTTTGATGCCGACCTGGTAACCAGGTTCATCAAGTGCATGGGGGTCTATCCGGTGGGTACCCTGGTGCAGCTCTCCAACCAGCGCCTGGCCATCGTGATGCAGCGCAACGAACAGCAACCGCTCAAGCCCGTGGTCAAGGTGATCTATCACGCAGGCCATCGCCATTATCTCGAGGTGCAGTGGCTGGATCTCGCCAAAAACGGGGTTCAGGAGACCATAGAGAGCACGGTGGACCCCAAGGAGTTTGGCATCAACCTGGCCAACTTCGTCTAACCTGTCCGGCTTGTTGGCGGCTGCTCACGGCAATGGCGAATCAGGAACTCCTCATCCAGCGGGGAGAGATCGAAGCGCAGGCAGGCCTCTTCGATGGCCCGGATGTCGTGTTGATGGTGTTCGCTGAGCCAGCGCACCGCGCGGCGCAAGTCTTCACCATGGGGCAGCAGGGTATGGTCGCTCATGGAATACCTCCGATCAGCCATCGACGCCAGCCCGTCAATCCGGGCTCTCACTTTTAGCTTAGCCCGCCTGCACTCGCCCGGCAGACACCTGCGCCCTTGACGGTGCCCACCCTGTAGCAGGTATGCTCGACCCCTTCGGCGCCCTGCCGTGCCGGCGCCGCTCAAACAAGGATGCTGCATGCAAACCAAGGACAAGTGTCTGGCCGCCCTGGTCATTCTCTGCTGGGGACTCAACTTCGTTGCCATCAAGTGGGGGCTGGAAGGCATCCCCCCACTGCTGCTGGGAGCACTGCGTTTCGTCGGAGTCGTCTTCCCCGCCATTCTGCTGGTCCCCAGGCCTGCCATGCCCTGGCGCTGGCTGCTGGCCTATGGCGGTGCGATCAGCCTGGGCCAGTTTGCCTTCCTGTTCTGCGCCATGAAATTCGGCATGCCCGCCGGCATGGCCTCCCTGGTACTGCAATCCCAGGTGGTCTTCACCCTGCTGTTCGCCATGATCTGGCTGGGAGAGCGCTGGCAGCCCCACCACTGGGTGGCACTGCCGCTGGCGGGAGCAGGTCTTTATCTCATTGCCACCCATGGGGAGGGCAACCTCACCCTCATCGGGTTTGTGCTGACGCTGTGCGCAGCCGCCTGCTGGGGCCTTGGCAACGTCATCAATCGCCAGATAGGTCTGCGCTATCGCACCTCTCTGCCGAGCCTGGTAGCCTGGGGCGGGCTGGTGCCCATCCTGCCCTTCTTCGCGCTCTCCTGGCTGTTCGAGGGGCCCGAACTCATCGCAAGCAGCCTGCTCAACATCCGTTGGCAGAGCGTCTTGTGCGTGCTCTATCTCTCGTTTATCGCCACCTGGCTCGGTTATGGCCTGTGGGGGAGGCTGCTGATGCGCTATCCGGTGGCCCAGGTTGCCCCCCTCTCCCTGCTGGTACCCTGTGTCGGCATGGTGGCCGCCGCCCTGCTGCTCGATGAACACCCCACTCCCCTGCAATGGCTGGGCTCGGGTCTGGTGCTGCTCGGCTTCGTGGTGCATCTGCTGGGGGGCAAGATGCGCTTCTTGAAGACCCAAACCGAGGATTGACCTCGCCCGGGAAACTTCCCATCATGGGTCAGGCCCTCTTGGGCCCACCCCGTTATTTCGGCAGGACGCCATCATCAGGAGAGCAAGGACATGCGTCATCCGTCATTTTCGATCATCCCCTCTTTACCAGGCATCATGCGGGTCACGGCCATGCTGCTCCCCTTCTGCTGGAGCCCGTTCGGCTGGAGTGCCACCCTGCCGGCCAATCTCAAATGGGAGAGCAACGACACCGACCCCGTCTATGCAGACCCCGAGGCCAAGCGAGGCGGCACCTTCCGGGATTTCATGTCGAGCTTTCCGCTCACCTTGCGCAAATACGGGCCGGATTCCAACGGCGGTTTTGCAGCCTACGTGCGCGAGACCAACCTGCCGCTCCTGAGCACCCATCCCGTGACGCGCAATCCCATCCCCATGCTGGCCAACCAGTGGGCTTTCGGCGCGGATAACAAGACACTCTATTTTCGCATCAACCCCAAGGCCCGCTGGTCGGACGGCCAGCCCGTCACTGCGGACGACTGGGTCTTCACCCTCAAGATGATGCGCAGCAAGGAGATCAACGACCCCTGGTACAACAACTACTACAGCACCCAGATAAGCGAAGTGACCAAGTTTGACGATCACACCCTCGCCATCACCAGCGGCACCGAGAAGAGCCGGGAAGATCTGCTCGAAGCTCTCCCCTTCACCCCGGAGCCCAGCCACGCCATCAAGCTGACCGCCAACTGGGTCAAGGAGTACAACTGGAAGGTGCTGCCGGTCACAGGCCCCTACCAGATTGGCGAGCTCAAGAAGGGCAAGTCGGTTACCTTCGACCGGGTCAAGGATTGGTGGGGGAACGACGAGCGCTACTTCCAGCACCGCTTCAATCCGGATCGCATCGAAATCAAGGTGCTCAGGGATCAGAACATCGCCTGGCAGCACTTCCTGCGCGGTGAGCTCGACACCTTCCCCCTCGTGATGCCCAACTGGTGGCACGACAAGAGCAAGACCGCCGAATTCGAGAAGGGTTATATCGAGCGGCTCTGGTTCTACAACCAGACGCCTCAGCCCCCCATGGGGCTCTATCTCAATACCGCCGATCCCTTGCTGAGCAATCTCGACGTCAGACTCGGCATCCAGCACGCCCTCGCCCTGGACAAGATGATCGCGACCCTGCTGCGGGGGGACTACCAGCGTCTCAACACCTATGGCTCGGGCCAGGGAGATTTCACCAATACCGACCTCAAGGCGCGCCCCTTCGATCCCGCACTTGCTCGCGAATTCTTTGCCAAGGCCGGCTTTACCAAGACCGGACCGGATGGCATCTTGCGAAACGACAAGGGCCAGCCCCTCTCCCTCAGCATCACCTACACCACGGCGGAACATGCCCAGCGCCTAACCCTGTTGCGGGAAGAGGCGAAAAAGGCGGGGCTCAACCTCGAGCTCAATCTGATGGATGCGTCTGCCGGCTTCAAATCCATGCTGGAGAAAAAACACCAGAGTGCCTGGATGGCCTGGAGCGGTGGCCGTTATCCCGCCTATTGGGAACACTTCCACAGGGTCAATGCCAACAAGCCCCAGACCAACAACATCATGAACATCGATGACGACAGGATCTCGGCCCTGGTGGAGCAATACGACAAGGCGTTCGATTTCGGCAAGAAGGCCGACCTCTCCCGCCAGATCCAGCAGCGACTCTATGAGCTCGCCAGCTTCGTCCCCGCCTATCAGGTGCCCTATACCCGGGCCGGCGCCTGGCGCTGGATACGCCTGCCCAAGGTGCCGGCAACCCCCCAGAGCGACTTGCTCTACTGGCCCCTCGACGGCTCCAACTCGGGTTACAGCTTCGGCGGCCTGCTCTGGATTGACGAAGCGGCAAAGGCGCAGACCCGGGCCGCCATCAAAGGGGGGCAGACCTTCCCGCCAGTGACCATCACGGATACCACCTACCAGCAAAAATAGGGCAGCTGGCACCGTCAGCCCCAAAACAAAAGACCCCGCACATTGGCGGGGTCTTTGTTACAACCGGGATGGCTCCAGGCAGAGGGCGCTCAGCCGCGTTTGGCCTGCTTTTGCGCAATGGCGTCGGCGACGTCGGCCGGGTCCAGCACAATGCCTTCCTGATCCGGCGTCGGGAACACGGCCACGCAGAGATCATCCTGCTCCATGCCGTCCACCCAGCGATCCAGCCACACTTTGAGGGTGATGGATTGCGGCTTGCACTCGGCCCACTCCCCTTCGGCCCAGGCCTTGGCGTAGTCGGGATGCGGCCATACCGGGATGCAGTCTTCCTCTTCGGTCGTCAGCATCATGACGCCGTGTTCGTCGGTCAAGACAAACAGCTCTTCGTGCTCGACCAGCTTGCTGATGAAGTGATCAAAGCGGTAATCGGCGTTCAGTTGCAGCGCGGCATTGCGCTCGGTGTCGCTAAGTTCATAGCTCATCGGTCAAGTCTCTCGTTCAATAAAGGGCGACATGTTCACATCTTGCCGACCCCTTGTCCAGCAGGAGTAATGGGTCATCTGTCTTTCCATCGCCTCACCCCAGCTCGGGGGTCAACAGCCGGAGTCCCGCGGTCTCACCCAGTCGCTCCCTCAGCCAATAGGCGGACTCAACTTCCACAAAGCAGAGCTGATCCCGCCCCGCAGCAACCCCCACCATGATCTGCTCAAGCCGTGCTTGCTGGGCGGTACTCCAGGCAGCAACCAGCTTGCCGCCATGGGCCTCGTCCACCACCTCGCGGCGCAGCTCGAACAGGTTATCGGTGATCGGGCTGTTTATCTTGCTCGGGTGGCGCCAGTACATCTGCAGGTTGTCCAGCATCTCCTCATCGTAGCTTGCCAGCGCATCGAGCTCCGGCGTCTCTTTGCTCTGGGCCGCGAATTCACACCAGCCTGCCGACAAGGTAGCCAGACTCTGGGCATCCTTGCCATGCTGGCGCAGGGTTGTCACGTCTTCCCCACGAATGGCCGGCAGCCAGAGATCTCCTTGATGTTGCGCCAGGAGAGGGAGCAGCAAGGAGGGAGCATAAACAGGAAAACGGGGACCCAGAGAGTGCAGCAGAGAGACCAGAGTAACAGTGATCATGAGACGCGCCTTGAACAAGATGACCTGGCATCACGCCTGGTCATGAGGGTGAACGAGGGTGCCATTCTAGCATGTTTGCCTTGCTGGGGGCGTTTGCATCCAGCCGGTCCGGTGATAGATAGCGTCCAAAAAAGCAGCGTTTGAACCAGAGCGGCCCCGATAAAGGCCAATTGTTTGAGCCAGCGCCCACTAAAGAGGCACCGGGGATGCTAGGTTGCATACATCTTTAGCGTAAGGAGTGCATCCATGAGTGGGATCAACCAGGTTTCTGACGATTTTGTGAATGAGCTGAAAATACTGGCGTGTTTTGATCCGGCCAACATGAGCCTGGGGATCAAGCTGCGCAGCGACATGTCGGAAGCACTTTGCCAGGCGGCAGCGCGCCTGCACAGCCAGGGCCTGATCACCGCAGCAGATGGCGGCTATCTGACCCCTTTCGGCATGACCATGCTGGAGCATCTCCAACACCTGCTGGTCGCACTCAAGCCGAATTGAGCGGTTGTGGTGCCCAGAGCGAGAAGTTGAGCAACTCCCAGCGCTCTCCTTGTCGCAGCAGACAAGCAAACAGCAAAGGACCTTCGGGTCCTTTTATCTTGCCATCGACCAGCCACTCTCCCGCCCGTTTTGGCACCGGCTGTACCCTGATCTCATCGGGTTTCACCGCGTTTCCCAGGCGAACATGTACAAACTGTTGACACACAGACACGGCATCATTCACCGCAGGATCCGGCGTTGGCGTGCTGGCCTGACCGGTCAACGCCACGGTCAGCAAGAGGGAGGAGAGCAGGGTCATGACGCGTATTGATGAAGCCATTAAAACAAAAAGCCGTGGCACCAGAGGTACCACGGCTTTCTTAAATTCTGCAAGAATTACAGAGCAGTTACGTTCTCAGCCTGCGGGCCTTTTTGACCTTGGGTCACAGAGAACTGTACGCGCTGACCTTCAGCCAGGGTACGGAAGCCGTTACCTTGGATGGCGCTGAAGTGAACGAAAACGTCCGGGCCGTTTTCTTGCTGGATGAAGCCAAAACCTTTGGTTTCGTTGAAAAACTTAACGGTACCGGTGATCATGTTAGACATATCTTTAAACCTGTATTCAAAATAATTACTTATGCTTTTCAGCGGGTAAAGCTCAAAAAACGGGATTACTTATGAACAACAGGAAAAGATGTAAAACATCATATTCATTGACATAACTATCGCCCTTTCAAGCTGGTTGAGATTATACGTGCCTTTGTCGATTACGCAAACAAATTTGTACCCCGCCAGCGGCGGGGTACAGCGGTTTAGACCTGTGCCGACTCCAGTGCCTGAACCAGGGCTTTGAGGAAGCGAGCCGCCTCTCCACCGGTGCAGGCTCTGTGGTCAAACGTCATCGACAGGGGAAGTGCACGCACCGGGCGCGCCTCGCCGTGGATGAACACCACCTTCTCGAACAACTTGCCCGCTCCTATGATGGCCACCTGGGGTGGTGTGACGATGGGGCTGGCGTAACGGCCTGCGATGGCGCCAAAGTTGGTGAGGGTGATGGTTGCCCCCTGCAGCATTTCCCGCGGCACGGCACGGGCCTTCACATCGGCGATCATCCGATCCAGCCCCTGCCGTATGTCAGCCGGGTCCCGCTCTGCCACGTTCTCCATCACGGGCACATAGAGCCCATGCTTGGAGTCGACCGCGATGGCCACGTTAACCTCCCTGAATAGACGCCGCGACAGGGTCTCTCCGTCAAACCACGCATTCATGGAGGGTTCGGCCCGACACGCCACGCCGATCGCCTTGATGAGGCGCACCGTCACATCTTCATCCGGGCGCCAGTGGCGCAAGTCCACTTCGTCGGTGATGCTCACCGGCACCACAGTCCGGTGCGAGAGCTCCATCGCCTTGGCCATGGCCCGGCGCGAGCCTTTCAGGAATTCGTTGCCGCTCTCCTGCTGGGCCTCGAACGCCTGTTGCACATCCTGCTCGGTCACCATGCCAGCGCTGCCGGTTCCCTTGACCTTGTCGATGTCCAGCCCCAGTTTTTGCGCCAGCAGACGGACCGCTGGCATGGCTTGCACCAGCGTGCCGCCTGGCGCCATGGCCCCCACCACGAAATGATCCTCGATATGCTGCTGATGGGCGCTGACCTTGCCAACGACGGTGCCGTCATCCTCGCCCCCTTCAAACTCCACCAGCGGTGCCCCGATGTGGAGGATGTCCCCCTCCTGCCCGCACAATCTGGCGATGACCCCGGCCACCGGTGAGGGCACATCCACCAGCGCCTTGGCTGTCTCCACCGACAGCAGTACCTGATCTACCTGCACCGTATCACCGGCGCTCACCTTCCACTCGACGATCTCGGCCTCGGCCAGTCCTTCGCCCAGATCCGGCAATTTGAAAAATTTCATGACCTGCTCTCCCTCTGCTGGGACATCACCAAACATTGACAGACACCATGGAGCCCTGTGGCCCTGGCACTTGCGCATCCGTACCTGTCGTGCGTCATAGCCACTGGTTCTCCATCAGTTGCCGAGCCGCCTGCGCGATCTCCTGCTCGGTGATGAGGTAATACTCCTCGTTGCGATAGTAGGGGACGGCGGCATCCACGCCGGTGAGACGTCTTGGCGGCGCCTTGAGGGCAGTCATCGCCTCTTCGGTCACCTGGGACACGATTTCGGCACCCACCCCGAAACTGCCACAGGCTTCGTGTACCACCAGCAGCCTCCCGGTCTTGCGTACCGAGGTCAGGATGCTCTCCATGTCCAGGGGTTTGATGGTGGCAAGATCCAGCACCTCGCACTGGATGTCCTGCTCCGCCAGCAGATTCGCCGCCCGCATGACTTCCTGGATGCAGGCTCCCCAGGCCACCACAGTGATGTCCCGGCCGGGACGCAGGGTGAAGCAGACATCCAGCGGCAGGCCGACGCCGTCATCCACCACATCCGACTTCATGGAGCGATAGATGCGATCCGGCTCGAAGAACATCACGGGATCCGGATCCCGAATGGCCGACAGCAGCAGGCCGTAAGCCCGCTTCGGGCTCGAAGGGATCACGACCCGCAGCCCGGGGATATGGGCAAACAGAGCCTCGACGCTCTCGCTGTGGTGCTCGGGTGAATGGATGCCGGCGCCGTAGGGGGAGCGGTAAACGATGGGACAGGTGATGCGGCCACGGGTCCGGTTTCGCATCCGTGCCGCCTGGCAGATGATCTGCTCCATGCCCGGGAAGATGAAGCCCTGGAACTGGAATTCGGCCACGGGTTTGAGCCCCTGGGTCGCCATGCCCACCGCCACCCCGGCGATGAGTCCTTCGGCCAGCGGCGTATCGATGACCCGCTTGAACCCGAATTTATCGCGAAGCCCCACAGTGGCGCGAAACACACCGCCGTTGACCCCCACATCCTCCCCCAGTACCACCACATCAGGATCGCGTGCCATCTCGTGGTGCAACGCCAGATTGATCGCTTCGAGCAGCGTGATATCGCTCATAGTCCCTCCCCGCTCTGCTGCATGCCCTTGGCGATGATGCGCTGGCGCTGGGCAAGATAGGCCTTCGGCAGCTCGGCAAACTGGTAATCGAGCAGGGTCTCCGGCGCCTGGGGCGTGATGGCCTCATAGGCGGCAACGGCGCGTTCCACTTCCCGGCCCGCCTCTGCCAGCAGCGCCTGTTCCTGCTGCTCGTCCCACCAGCCCCGTTCAAACATGAACTGGCGCAGCCGCTTGACCGGTTCCCTGGCCCAGGCCGCTTCCACCTCGGCGCCGTCACGATAGCGAGTCGCATCATCGGCGGTGGTGTGATCCCCGAGCCGGTAGCTGACGGCTTCGATGAGCGTCGGCCCCTTGCCGCTGCGAGCCCGCTCGACAGCGGCGCGGGTCGCCTCATAGACCGCCACCACGTCATTGCCGTCCACCTGAAGGCTGCGCACCCCGGCCCCTATGCCCTTCTGGGCCAGGGTGGGCGCGCTCGACTGCAACTTGCGCGGCACCGAGATGGCCCACTGGTTGTTGTTGATGATCATCACCATGGGGAGATGCCAGACACCGGCACAGTTGAGCCCCTCGAGAAAGTCTCCCTTGGAGGTGCCGCCATCGCCGATGGTCACCACGGCGACCCTGGGCTGGTTGCGCAGCTTGAAGGCGGCCGCGATGCCGGCAGCATGGGTGATCTGGGTGGCGATGGGAACGCAGATGGGCAAGTCTTCCGACAACTCGCCATCGGCCTTGTAGAAGAGACTGCCCCGTTCATCGCCGCCCCAATACTGCAGGTTCTGCTCCATGGGCACGCCCCTCACGTAGAGAGTGGGCATGTCCCGGTAGTAGGGCACATAGACATCCTCTGGCTGCATGGCGAGCCCGACCCCGATCCCCACCGCTTCCGCCCCGAGATGGGAGGGAAAGGTGCCGAGTTTGCCGGTTCGCTGCAGTGCTATCGCTTTCTTGTCGTAACTGCGCACCATCACCATGTTGCGGTAGAAGGTGTGCAGCATCGCCTTGTCCAGCCAGGTCGGCAGTGTCGCGACCGGGCGCCCCTCCTCATCGAGGTAACGAAGGAAGGGGATGTCGACATGGGTCATAACTGGCTCCTTGCCGTTGTCAGCGTCACCACCATGAGGTGACATTTAAAATGTAAACAACATGTTAACCAAAGGGCAACGAGATTCATCCAGGTAAGACCAGTAGAAACTTCTTTTATTTTCGAAGGTAATCGGAATTTTCGGCGAGCAGAAACAAAGAAGGGAGCCTGTTCAGGCTCCCTGTCATATCGAGTTCGGGATCACGCCCATCACCGCCATGCTGCTTGCCACCGCCCGTGGCGCAGGATCAGCATGACAAAAAGGCGTCAATTCACTCCCACAAACGGGTGGGTACCACCAGCAGCATGGTGCGCTGTCCGATGGCCACGTTGGCGTTGGGGAAGACCACCGCCTCCCGCGGTTTCTCTACCCTGTATTGCCGATCCCCATCTTCTGCCAGCACAAAACCCTGGGGAAATTCGGTGAAGTTGTCCACATCGCTGGCAAACAGGAAGCGGAACTGCTCCGACTGCTTGTTGATCACCCGATCTATGGCAAAAAGGGTGAAGTCATCGGCTCGCCAGGGCTCGAGGGCCACCTCATCCCGGGTCACCAGCTCCTGCAATGTCTGGCGCACCTCGATGAAGCGAGTCATGTCGTTTTCACCGAAGGGCCGCACCTTGCCCAGCTCCACCGTAAAGGCATGGGCGCCGTGCTGGTGCGAGCTGTAATAGCTGAAGGTGGTGGTCGGGCCGCTCGAGAGCAGTATGGTGCGCACGCCGCAGGCACCGAGGAAACGTACCTGCTCCTTGCAGTGAGGGCGTTCGTGGGGGAAGGGATAGACGGCAAACTTCTCGTGGCGCGAGCCGCGAATGGCGGTATGGAGATCGTAGTGGTAACGGGGCCTGGCCGAGTCGGCAAAGAAGCGGCTCACATACTGCTCCAGACGCATGGCGCGGATGCGCTCCCGGTTGCACAGCCCCTCCCCCTTGCTGTGGGCGCCCGAGAAGAGGCGGTTCATGTTCTCTTCCACCTCCCTCACCCCCTGGTTCATGGCGGCGGGGTTGCCAAAGAGGAAGAGCACCCGGTGACGAACCTTGAGCTCCTCTGCGAGCAACCGGGTCAGCAACTGGTTGCAGATCTCGATGGGGGCGGTCTCGTTGCCGTGGATGCCGCAGGAGAGGACGATGTCCTTGTGCCCGGGTTGCCCCGCCTCGGAAGCGGGTTCCAGGCAGATCACGCCGGTATCCCACACGCTCACCCGGGTACCGTCGGTCAGATTGAAGGCGAAAGGCTCGAGCTGCCACTCATGGCGGCGCGTCAGGGCCAAAAAGTCATGCTGGGGAATCATCCGTCTCACCCTTTAGTCTGGAATGCCATGGCCGGATTATACGCAAGGCAACCGGGCTTAAAATCAGTTTTTAAACAAATTCAAACAGTAAGGATACAAAAATGGTGAAAATGAGTGACAACTCATGCAACAGGATCAAGCGGGGGGAAACACGGAAGAGGGAAAGCGGTGAACGGGTATCGGCAGGTGAAGACAGCATGTCTTCGGCAGACAGGCGGGCAGCATGCCCCTGGGATCAGCAGAAAAACAAGGCATCCATGCCCGGCTGATCAACCACGCCAGAACGGCTTGGTGGTCTCTTGATAGCGGTCGGCTTCGTTCAGACCGATGTCCTTGAGCAGGTAGGCGGGCAGCTCGGAGAGCTGGCGACGGCTGCGGCTGCGTTCCAGCCAGGTCAGGACGGTCATCTTGACGCGAGCAACCAGATTCGATTCGCTGGAATGCTGGTAACCGGCTTCGGTATAAGTCATGTTGGCCATGATATGGCTCCTCTCTCTCGTTCTGCGCAAGGCTCGGATTTGATGCGCAAAGCTTAGTCAGGGCGGGGAGGTGCCTCAATTGACGAATTTTGATACATGACATTAGTAAAAGTAATGGTTGATATCGCCAGGGCAATAACCATAACCATATGATTTTAAAATGAAATAATGCTAAAACTTTCCCCCTGGCAGCCTGACAGCATTTTCTCCTGCGCCACCCACTTCTAACTATGCACTTTCCCACGCTAGCTATGCACGGCACGACGCCGAGTCAGCAGGGTGCAAACTCTCGGTCACCAGGGTTTGTTAACAAATAGATCGCGACAAGATCGTTATTTAACAAAAAGATACGAACAGGCAACCCGAACCGGATGCCCCCATGTCACCCCCATCGTCAGGGTGGCACCGGACACTTGGCACCCTGCCATCATACTGGTATGGTTATTTATACAGTGGTTTATCATGCTGCCTCCCCACACTGCCCCAATATCATGCTGAACAGGGGAGCGGCACACACACAGGATCTGCCGATGGACACCTTTACCCCCACCGCCGCCCTGCGTCAACAGATGGCCCTGCTGGAGGCGTCGCTGGCACGCCTTGCCCGGCAACTGGGCCAGCTCGACCTGCTGGAGGCTCATGTCTATCCCCTCCCGGCCGTGGCCCAGGGGGAAGAGCATGAGCCCATCGAGGCCATCGAGGTGGGCTATCTCTCGGGCGAGGCGGCCCTGGCCGCCACCCTCGCAGCCTTTCAGGACCACAGCGCCCGCCCCGGCTGCTCCACCAAGGCGACCCACCGTCTGCCCGGCTGGCTGCGCTTTCCTGCCGCCTGCGCCAGGGTGTTGGCCCCCGTCATCGAGGAGATCAACGCGCACAAGCTCGCCTTCAAGGCCATGGTGCAGGCGGCGGGCGGGCGGGACGAGAAGTTCGAGCTGGTGCACGGCGCCCTGCCCGGCGTCATCACCCTGCAGGTCTATCGCAAGCTGACCTGGCTTCAGGGGGATCTGCATTCGCTGGGCTTCACCTGGGCCGACAAGCAGAGCATCAGCCGCCTCAGCCGGGAGCAGGTACTGGAGATGCTGGAGCGCAGCCGCCGGTATGTACCGGCGCTCTTTGACAACGAAGAGTGGAGCAAGATGGTGGATCAGGAGGTATACGACATTCGCCGCCTGCCGGCGGATGCCGCCCTGCGGATCCGCAGGCCGGTCAAGACCCACCCCATGATCAACCTGCTCTGGCAGGACAGGGAGCCCCGCAAGCAGCAGATCAAGGCGAGCCTTCCCCTGCTGCTCTGCTCCGATACCCAGCCGGCCGTCACCCATCTGGGCCACTACCCGCCCAAACTCCGCCAGGCACGCCGGGATCGCAAGATTGGCGGTGACCCCATCATAGAGCGGCTGCACCTCTACCTCTATCAGGGGTAGCGCAGGCTCGGCACCGCCACAAATGACAAGGGGAGCATCACGGATGCTCCCCTTGTCACATCGGGCGACAGCCCATCGCCGTCAGCTCATCAGCAGTGCCCGCAGGCTCTCCACATCCAGCCCCTTCACCTCGGACTGGCCGCTCAGGAGGCCGTCGGCCAGTGCCCGCTTCTCGTCGTGCAGCGCCACTATCTTCTCCTCCACCGTCTGCTCGCACACCAGGCGATAGACGGTCACCGGCTGGGTCTGGCCCATGCGGTGCGCCCGATCGCTCGCCTGATCCTCCACCGCCGGGTTCCACCAGGGATCGAGGTGCAGCACGGTGTCGGCCTGGGTCAGGTTGAGGCCCGTGCCCCCCGCCTTGAGGCTGATGAGGAAGAGCGGCACCGCTTCGTGGCGAAAACGCAGGATGGACTCCTGACGGGACTTGGCCGAGCAGCCCCCATCCAGATAGCAGTAGTCCCACTGCCGCTGTTCGATACGGCTGCGCAGCAGGCTCAGCAGATCGACAAACTGGCTGAACACCAGCACCCGGTGGCCACCATCGATGGCTTCGTCCAGCAGCGCCATCGCCTCGTCCAGCTTGCTGCTGGTCTGGGACCACTCCGGCATCACCAGCTGGGGGGAGCAGCAGAGTCGGCGCAGCCGGGTCAGGCCGCTCAGCACATGCATCAGGGCACGGCCATCGGCACTTTGCACCTGCTGCACCACCTCGCGCCGGGTCGCCTCGTAGAGCTGACGCTCCTCGGGGGAGAGGCTGATGTGATGGATGATCTCGGTCTTGTCCGGCAGCTCCGTCAGCACCTGTTGCTTGAGGCGGCGCAGGATGAAGGGGCTGATCACCGCCCGCAGCATCGCCATGTGCTGGGGATCCTTGACCGCCTTGCCAAAGCGGCGCTTGAACTCCCCGAGGCTCCCGAGCAGGCCGGGGTTGATGAAGCTGAACAGGCTCCACAGCTCCCCCAGATGGTTCTCGATGGGGGTGCCGGAGAGGGCGAGGCGAAAATCCCCGTCGAGCTGGAACAGCAGCTTGGCGCGCTGGGTACCGGCATTCTTGATCTGCTGTGCCTCGTCCAGCACCATGCTCGACCAGCGGCGGGACTTGAGCGCCTGGGAGAGACTGCCGAGCATGCCGTAGTTGACCAGGACGATCTGTCCGGCCCTGGCCCCCTGGATCAGGGTCTCCCGCTCGGCGGGATGGTCGAACACCACCACCTCGAGCTCGGGGGCAAAGCGGGCCACCTCCTCCTGCCAGTTGGTGACCACTGACTTGGGCACCACCACCAGCGCCGGGCCCAGGTGCTGGCGCATGCGCAGCACGATGAGGGCCTGCAAGGTCTTGCCCAGGCCCATGTCATCGGCCAGACAGGCGCCAAAGCCGTGATGGGCCAGGGTCGCCATCCAGCGTACGCCCTCCTTCTGATAGTCCCGCAGCGCCGTCAGCAGCTCAGGGGGACAGCTCACCTCCTGCTGCCACTCCTGCTGGAGATTCTGCCAGGCGGCATCCCCCTCGGTGGTGATGACGGAGAGCAGGCGGGCCAGCGGATAGGCCAGCTTGTTGTTGATGCGCTGCTCGTTGTCCAGCATGGCGCCGAGCACGGTGAGGCGTTCCACCAGCTTGTCGCTCAGCATCAGGCTGGTCTTCTCGTCGAGTTGCACCGTGCGCTGGCCCGGTGTCAGCTGGCGCAGGATGAGGCGAAGATCGAGGATCTGGTGCTCGTCCAGCGAGAGCGCCCCCTCCACCTGGAACCAGTCCTGACGCCGCTCGATGCGCAGGCTCAGGGCCGCCTCATCAAGGCTCTTGAGGCGGGCGCTGTCCTGGTGCCAGTGCACCACCACACCGGCGTCCACCAGCTCCGGCAGGGCGTTGACCAGGGTGAGCGCCTGCTCCCCGTCCAGCTTCCACTCGTTGCCGGGCAGGCCGATGGGTAACTGGTTGCGAAGGCGCTGGGCATCCTCCTTCTCGGCAGCCAGATCCCGCTGCCAGTAGTGATACTCCCGGATACCCTGGCGCACGATGGCCTCCCCCTTGCCCAGAGGCAAGGGCGGCAGGTCCCCCTCCCGGGTCACCAGCTGGACCACGAGCTGCCCCTCCTGCCAGTCGAGCAGGACGGAGGGAACGCCGGGCCAGGGGGCCAGCTCGGCATTGCCCCTGAGCCCCGCCACCTGGCTGTGCCAGGGGAGATCGGGGATCGCATCCAGCGTGCGTTGCAGCTCCTCGAGCCCGGCCGGCGACAATGCCGGAATGGCCTCCAGGGCCGGTAATCTGTCCAGCAGTGCCTGCGGTGTCAGAATAAGCTGCCACAAATCCTGAGCCAGAGGGACGATGTGCGCACCGCGGGCGGCGGGGGCAGGATGTAGTCTGGCGCTCATGCCCTCCCCGCTCTGTACCAGTTGCAGCAGGGGGGCGCTGACGGCCAGTTGCAGCTTCTGTCCCTTGGCATTGAAGAGGCGAGGATGGTTTGCCAGGGGCACCCAGGCATCCCGGGGCAGCTTGCCCATGTTGCGCGGCAGGGTGCGCACCAGTGCCCAGTCCGCCTCGTCCAGCAGGCTGGCGTACTGGGTGGAAAGCAGGGCCGGATCGACCCTTCGCCCGGCGGTCCACTCCCCCTTGGTGCTCTGCTTCTGGATCTTGCACTCAAGCTCAGGCCCCTCTGCGTGGAGCAGCCAGACCAGCCGCTCCTGGGGCTTGCGCACCCCGCTCGAGCGTCCCAACCCCTGCAGCCAGTTGAGCCAGCTTGCCGAGGCGGGGGCCTTGCCCTCCTCCTCGGTGGCATCCTCTTCCTCCCCTTGAGCAGGGCGCAACGCGCGCAGGGGCCAATGGGCGGCCTCCCGGCCAAGCAGGAGTCGCAGCAGATCCTGGCAGAAGGCCATCAGTCGATGCCGGGGCTCGGCGTCCAGCACGTGGGAGAGGTCCCACTTGTGCAAGATGGTCACCTGGGGGCTCTGCTCGCCGTGGCGCGCCAGGGCGCAGAGATCGAGCCAGAGGTAACCCCAGTGGAGCTCCTCCAGCGGCAGTTGCAGGGTATCGAACAGGCCGACCGCCTGGCCGTGGCGATCTCCGGCCCACTGCCCCAGCAGATCGGCCAGCAGGGGGGAGTGATTGCCCAGACTGCGCTGCCACTTCTTGCGCTGCTCGCTCCCCTGCACCGGATCTGCCTGTTGCAACCAGCCGAGCCAGAGCAGGGCGCTGAACATCCGGGGCCAGGGCGACGCCTCTTGCCCCTGCCCCTGGCCAAGCGCCCCCAGCAGCCGCTCGGCCAGGGGTTGCTCATCCCCTTGCTGCGCCAGTTGTTGCAGCGCAGGCCAGTGAGTGGTCACCTCGCCGCCAAGGGGGCCGCAGAGCCACTCCCATTCTCGGGCGCGAGCCTGGATCTGGCCAGAGAGCGCCGGGGAGCAGGAGGCAACCAGCGTTGCCAGCGGCCAGCCCTCGTCAGGCTCTGCGTCAAGCAGGGCCTGCAGGGCGAAGTGTTCGAGCAGCAGGGCCTGCCAGGCGGGGCTGGAGCCTGCCAGCAGGCGGGGAGCATCGGGAAGATCCAGGAGGCTCAGGAGTTCGGCACTCTGGTAATAGGCCGGGATCTGCCCCGCGTCTCCCAGACAGAGCTCGCGCACCACCTCCTGTGCCCGCTCCAGGCCCGTGACCGAAGGGATGCGGGACCACTGCGGCATGGGGCACTCCCCCGCACGCACCGCCAGGATCAGGGTCAGGGTTCCCTCTGCCGTCAGACTCCACTGCTGCTCCGTTCGTTGACGGACAAGCCCCCACTGCTGCAACTGATCGAGGGTGTCGAGCAGCGCACGCCCGGGTGCGCCCGGGGCAAAGAGGGTGTCTTGCAGGTAACGAGTGCTGGCGGCGCGCTGCAATTGCAGCTCGCACAGCAGGGCATGGCAATCTGAAGAGAGGGTGAAGGCTGACATCAGAACTCACGGGCAAGTGCAAAGGCGGAATTTTAACGGGAAAGCGGCGGCGGCTCGACCCTTAAGCGCGAAATAGTGCAAAAAAGCTGGCGCCTTTGATGGGTACGCGAGCGACAGGGCTGACAGGGCACTCGCCCCTGCCACCGGGCAACGGGCCGCAGGAGGGGCGCGGTCATCAAAAAAGGCGCCGCAGCGCCTTCTGGAAACAGATTGTTGGCTCAGCCTTCCAGCCGGGCCAGACGGGCTTCCAGCCCCTGCAACTGCCCCTTGAGGTGCTCGACCTCTTCCTCGAGCGCTGCCAGTCTGTCTGCCGCCGGTGACACAAGGTTACCAGCGGGCGCCGCGTCGGCCAGCGCCTGCAGATCCACCTCGCCACTGAACAGGTGCGCGTAGCGGGATTCCCGCTTGCCCGGCTCACGGGGCAGCTTGACCACATAGGGCCCCCGCTCGATGAGAGTGGCCAGCACGGCATCCACCTCGGTCACATCGTCAAAGCTGCACAGCCGGTTGGTGCGCGAGCGCAGCTCACCCGGGGTCTGCGGACCACGCAGCAAGAGTTCGCAGATGATGCCGAGCTCCTGGGCCGAGAACTTCAGCTCGCCGAACTCGGTATTGCAGAAACGATGCTGATAGCGGGGCACCCTGGCGTTGAAACCGGCGGTATTGACCACCAGACGGCGGCGGATCAGCTCGTCGATCACGGCGCGAATATCCAGCTCGGCGAGCTCCAGCACGGGTTCCCGGTTGCTCTTCTGGTTGCAGGCATTGACCAGTGCATTGAGCGAGAGAGGGTACTGATCCGGCGTGCAGATCTCTTTCTCAATCAGGCAGCCGATCACGCGGGCCTCTAATGGGCCTAGTACTATCTCCATGTCATACTCCCTTGCCAAACAAGACGTTAAGACGGTTATCTTAGCCAAGGCGCTTGCGCCGTCCAGCAGATAACCCCATTTTTGCGAGCCGATGAAACCCTTGCTGCAACCTTGTACAGCAAAACGGCCGCGGTGCGCGGGCGAGGTGAACGGATGGCCGGGAACCTCTTTGGCAACCAGCCCCCTCCCCCTTCAACGAGGCGGGCACAAAAACCATCACGGCCGCAAAGGCGGCCGTGATGGTAGACAGATTGAAACGGCCCTCACGAAGAGGGCTTGCGCTCCAGGGTCGCGGCCACCTTTCTTGCGGCCGACACGGTGAGCAAAGGCTCACCCGGATAGAGCATCAGGGCGCTTGCCCGCAGGTTGTCCGCCTCCGCCGTGCGCCCCAGGGCATTGAGGGCGATCACCATGTTGGCGTAGATGTTGGCCCTCGGGGTATGGCGCACGAAGGCCTGCCCCCAGTCAAGGTACGCTTCAAGCTCCGCCTTGTTATTGGCCTGCAGACCGACCATGAGGCGCACCGCGTTCACGTCGAACTCCACCCGGGTCAGCCAGGCCATGGGGTTGACGATGTCGAGCAGGAGCGCAGGCTGCTTGTAACCGCCCCGCTCATACTTGGTCACCACCCAGGCGGTATGCAGGGCGGTCAGCATGAAGGGGATGACGATCAGGGGAATGGCGATGGCCATGAAGCGCAGCAGCAACCAGGGGCGGCACAGATGGTCGCGCCAGTTGCCGTGGCCTTGCTCCTCCACCTCCGCATCCATCGCATACAGGAGCAGCAGCAGCGCCCACCACAGGGCGATGGCGTGGTAGAAGGGGTACTCGGTCTGGGTGTGCAGCAAGATGGGGGTCACCAGCGCAAGCAAGGCGGCGCCCTTGACCCAGCCCGCCCGGCTCAGACGCAACAGCAGGGCCCCGCCCATCAGCACCATGCCCAGCATGGGGGCCAGACCCCCTTCCACCGCCCAGTAGAGAAACTCGTTGTGGGGGTGATCCAGGTTGTACTCGATCTGCACCATGGCCGGGTTCAGCGCCTTGTCGGCCATGTAGTGATGGAGAAACACCGACTCGAAGCTGCCATAGCCCCAACCGGTCCAGGGCATCTGGGCAATCAGCTTGGCGGCGTAGGGCCAGTAGATGGAGCGCATGCCGCCGGACTGGTAGATCTCCAGCCCTCGTCTGGCTCCGGCCATCAGGTATTGCGAAGCCAGCCCGAGCAGGATGCCCAGGGCCACCAGCGCGAGCATCCTGCCCAGCCGCCGCTCACGACCCAGCTGGGCAGACAGCAACAAGAGAGCCATCATGCCACCCAGTTGCCCGACCCGCGATTGCAAGATGACCAGCAGCAGAGAAGTGGCCAGGATCACCCCATAGCGCAGCCCCTTGAGCCAGGGGTTGGCATCACCGCGCAGCTCCAGCCAGATGGCCAGTGACAGGCCGGTCGCCATGAAGCTCGCCATCACGTTGGGTTGCTGGAAGATGCCATAGGGGCGGTTGGTCTGGGTGTCGTACCCAATCCAGTTGCCCGGCACCAGCAGGTAATACTGCACCAGGCCGAGCAGCGCCTCGATGGCAACGGCCCCCAACAGCAGATAGAGCAGCCTGTCTCGCCCCTCGCGGCCGAATCGCCACTGATAGAGGCTTGCCAGAAACAGCAGGCCGGCAAACAGCCCCAGCAGCCGGGGAATGGCATAGTCCTTGAGCTCGGCTCCCGGATAGGCCATGGGCAGCAACAACAAGATGCCCCCCAGCCACTGGGCCGTCAGCAGCGGCGAGACCACCAGTCGCTGGCTGAGGGTCACATGCCACAGCCCCAGGGCCATCACCAGGCTGGCGAAGATCCAGCCCCAGGCATTGAACGGCAGATAGAGCCCTGCCCCGCCCGGGTTGTGCATGAAAAAATGCATGCCAAGCAACCAGTAAAGGAGGCTGACAACCCCCAATATCCCAGTCGTCACCGTCACTGCTCCCTGCTGTGTCATGCTCATGCTCGTTTTCTTCCGACACGCCATACATGAAGGGGGGCAGAGCCCCCCTTGTTCACTTCAATCATCCTTGTGCCGATTCCGGTCGGCGAAACGCATGGCGCACCAGCACGATGCCCACCCCCAGCATGCCACCGAGCAGGGTAGCCAGCACCACGACCAGAGGGCGCTTGGGCTGTTCGCGGCTCAGGGGCTCACTCGGCGAAGCCAGATAGGCGAAGGACTGGAAGGGCTGTGCTTCAAGCTTGATGGCCTGAAGGCTGCCCAACTGCAGGCGCAGGTCGCTCAGCGCCGGGTTGAGGAACTCGGGGTTCTTGATCTCCTTGAGGATCTTGAGCTTCTCGGCGAGGGCGCGCGCCCCCAGATCGATGGGAAGGCTCCCCTGCTCCTGCAGATTCTGCACCGGCGCCTCCAGCCCGGCCGCCTGTGTAATGCGCAGACCATATTCGGTACGCAGAATATCGTCTTGCAACTGCTTGAGGGTATCGGCCTTGGCACTCTCGAACTGGGTCTGCAGCGTCTTGATGCGGTTCTGCCAGATGGTATCCAGCTCCTTGCCCTTGGCTGCCGACTCCTGATGCTGGATAAAGGCGATGTACTGCTCCAGCCGGGATTTGGCCTCCCCCGCCGTGGCCGCGGCAAAGGAGAGCGTCACATCTTCACGCAATTTGTCCGGTGCCTTGGCGCTGATCCCCTCGGCCATCTTCTTGAGCAGCAGCCGCTTGCCTTTGGGGTCTGTGACATCGGCCTGCGCGGCCTCGGCATCCAGGTAACCCCTTTCTTGCAGGAACTGGCGCTTGTTGTTGAAGCTGTTGAAGTTGTTGACGAAGTCGCCATAGAGCGCCTTCTTGTCAAAGGCAGTAAACGCCGCCACCGGAACCTGGGCATTGATCAGCTGATTGATGTTGAGCTCGAGGGACTCCACCTCCTTGAGGGTGGGCGACCTGATCTCGGCCTGGCTGACCCAGACCTGGGGGGCCAGGAGGGCATAAGCGATACCAGCCAGGGCAAAGAGACCTGCCGTCAGCAGGACAAGGAGCTTCTGGCGCCACAGGACCAGGATCAGCTCACGCAGATCGATTTCATCACCGGAAGAGGCTTGCCAACCCTGGGGCAACTGACTGTCTGAATTATCGAATACTTGTTTGTTCATATCGGGCTCTGAAGATGAGGTGATTGCCAGAGAGGGGCGTGACGGTCTTTCTCTGACAAGCGTAATGGCACATTGTCCATGAGGGGCCACTCAATAGCCAGTGTCGGATCCGACCAGTGAAGGGAGGCTTCCAGCTCGGGAGCGTAATAATCGGTGCATTTGTAAAGCACCTGGGCCCATTCGCTCTGAACATAAAAACCGTGGGCAAAACCTGGCGGGATCCAGAGGGAGGTTCCCTCCTCGGCCGAGAGCGACACCCCCACCCACTGGCCCAGGGTCGGGCTCCCGGCGCGCACGTCGACGGCCACGTCGAAGATGGTGCCTGCCAGCACCTGTATCAGCTTGCCCTGGGGCCGCTGGCGTTGATAATGCAGGCCCCGTAGTGTCCCTTGTCGGGAACGACTCAGATTGTCCTGAACGAAGCAAAAATCACCGCATCTGCGGGTGAAGAGATCGTGGCGAAACAGCTCCATGAAGTCGCCCCGCTCATCTGGATGACGCTGGTGGCGGATCTGGATAACATCCGGAATCTTCAATGAAATAAAGTGCATAGGTGTTTTCTTTGGAATAATGGGCAAGGATATATCATCCAATGGAGTGCCTTATCAATCCCAATCGGGGTGCATTTTGCCAAAGGGCTCTTGCAGCAGACGCAACAGATAGGCGCCATACCCGCTTTTTGCCAGTGGCTGTGCCAGTGACGCCAGCGCCTCGTCAGAGATCCAGCCCTGGCGCCAGGCGATCTCCTCCGGAGCGGCCACCTTGAGCCCTTGGCGTTTCTCCAGGGTCTGGATGAAGCTGCTCGCCTCCTGCAGGCTGTCATGGGTCCCGGTATCCAGCCAGGCAGCACCACGCCCCATGAAACAGACCTCCAGACTTTGCTGTGCCAGATAATGGAGATTGACATCGGTGATCTCGAGCTCTCCCCGTGACGAAGGGCGCAGGCCCTGGGCAATCTCGCTTGCCGTGGCATCGTAGAAATAGATGCCCGTCACCGCATATTGGCTGGCAGGAGATACCGGCTTCTCGACGATCGACTCGACCCGCCCCTCACCGTCGAACCCCAGCACACCGTAACGTTCGGGATCCTGTACATGATAGGCAAACAAGGTGGCGCCTTGCGTCTTGGCGCTCGCGCGCTGCAATTGGCGAGGCAGCTCGGTGCCATAGAAGATGTTGTCCCCCAGAATGAGGCAGCAGGGGTTGCCGGCCAGAAAGGGTTCGGCAATGAGCAGCGCCTGCGCCAGCCCGGCAGGCTCTTCCTGCACCGCGTAGCTGAAATGCATCCCCCACTGGCTGCCATCCCCCAGCAGCAACTCGAAGCGGGACAGATCCAGCGGCGTGCTGATGATGAGAATCTCACGGATACCCGCCTGCATCAGGGTTGAAAGGGGGTAATAGATCATGGGCTTGTCATAGACCGGCAGCAGTTGCTTGCTGATGGCCAGCGTCGCCGGATAGAGACGGGTGGCGGATCCCCCGGCCAGGATGATGCCTTTACGTGCCTCAATTGATAAAGAAGTTATCAATATCGATCCCTAAATCAGTTGATGATCTGCCCCAATGTTTCCCTTACCCCATCCCTCCAGTCAGGCAACTCGATACCAAAAGTTGTACGAAACTTCGCGGTATCAAGCCGAGAATTTAGTGGCCTGGTGGCTAGTACGGGATAACCATGACTTGTGATTGGCTTTACTTCACTTACCTTCAATTCAACCCCTAACGCCCTAGCCTCTTCAAAAATAAAGCAGGCATAGTTATACCAGCTCGTTTCGCCTGATGCTGCAACATGATAGAGACCACAAAGACGAGAGTCCAAAAGGACTTTATCAATCGCCTGCAAAGTGACCTGTGCTAACATAGCTGTAGATGTTGGAGAGCCAATCTGATCACATACAACAGAAAGAGATTTTTTTTCTTGCCCAAGATGTAACATGGTTTTTAAAAAATTCTGCCTATATGGACTATGCAACCAGCTAGTCCTGAATATCAGATGTTCGCAACCACTCGCTAAGATAGCTTGCTCTCCTTGCAATTTACTCAACCCATAGACATTCAAAGGCGCTGGTATATCCTCTTCTTGCCAAGGCTTACTTCCAACACCATTAAAGACATAGTCGGTGGAAAAATGAACCAAAAGCGATCCGACCTGCTTTGAAACTTCAGCCAATGCGATCATAGCATGTGCATTAATTTGATAGGCAGACTTTGGCTCTATTTCTGCGTATTCAACCTGAGTAAAGGCGGCTGCATTAATAATCACTCTAGGCCGCAATCGCTTAACCAAGAGAATTAATTCCTTTAGCTTCCGAAAGTCGCACCGTGCTTGTAAAAAAACCGGTAATGGTACAGATTTAAATTGTTGACATAATGTCCACCCAAGCTGACCGCCACTCCCTAACAAAAGTATCAATTGGTCTTGGAAGGTGGTCGATGAGGATAATTCAGCGATGTTCATTGATAGTTTTGGGTCTTATTTTTGCTAAAATTCGCCAGATATTGTTTAGTAACTGGTAATAGAAGAAAAACACCAAACCAAATAAAAATAGACTAATCCACTCAGGCACACCGCTATTCTCAAGAGCGATCCCCAACGTGGCCAGCAAGGCTGCAGTACCACAAATTACCATTAGTGCCTGATGGGAAGAAAGTCCCGCTCGTAGACAAATATGATGTAAATGTTCACGATCGGGTTTAAATGGCGAGACACCTTTACGTATACGCCTCACCATAATGCAAGTCATATCCATAAGAGGGATCGCAATCAGCCATAGCGCTGTAACAGGGGTCATTTGCGCCTTGGGTCCTTGAGTTCCCTGTAATAATACCCAGATGACGGTAAATCCGATCAGCATACTACCAGCATCACCCATAAACACTTTTTTACGTTTCCCGAAGGGGAAACCCAGATTTAAGCATATATAGGGAATCATGACTATCATTATTAACAAACAAAAACGAGCTAACTGCAGTTGACCATCGACGTAGTGAATATAAGATAGTGCGCCAAAGGTAACCATCGTCAACCCTCCCAACAATCCATCAATACCATCCACCATGTTAAAGGCATTTATAGCTCCAAGAACTGCAAAGATGGTGACAATATAGCCAAGCGGCCCTAAATTTATTTCATAGCTGAAGAGAATATAACCAAGACTCTTTAATGAAAGACCAGCTATAAAGATCATCGCACAAGATATTAATATTTGCACCACTAATCTAACACGATAATCAACATCATACTTGTCGTCAATTGCGCCCATCATCACCAAGACTGAGGCACAAAGCACATAAACATCCGAATTAATAAGCAATCCTGGTTTAAGCCAGAGCACCAGCGTCAGGGTAAAGTAGATTGAAATCCCTCCCACCAAAGGAACAAATCCTTGATGCAATTTTCGTTCATTAGGACGGTCAACCAAATTTATCTTTTTTGCTAATTTTCTAAAAAAGAAAAGGATAGCAAAAGAAACAAGGAAAAATAAAATGTACTCCATCCCAAACTCCGTGAATATGAAATTATAGTTATAAACTTTAGCTCTATGAAAATAATGGCTTAGGCTATTTTAAGAACATCGTTAATTATTTGGCTTGGTCATAACTCTACTACTGTCCTCCTTTCCATACTATCTTTGCATACTGTGGGTCAAAAGGCCCCTCTTTCACTTCTAGCAACAGAGCCCTCTCTGATAGACACTCAACGCTATGAATATCTCCAGGAAAGAACTGAATCAGGGGTAAAGGATCATTCTCACTTATGATCAAATCGCGTGAGACTGCCCCTGTAATTGAATATAAGCAAACACGTATTTTACCGCGCAAAAGAATAAACATTTCCCATTGATGAGGTAGTTCATGATAATGAGGTTCAACATAACTACCTTTCAGCATAGCAATTATCAGCCTCTGCACTTTTTCTGAATGGTTAGCATGAAGCATAAAATGGCTACGCAACCGTTCTGATGATGATGCATCATCGTACAGCTGATTTAATAATGCAGATTCTAAAATTTTCATCGAAAAACCTTAGACTAAAATCCATCTTTTTTAAACTCTTTTAAAATAACTTCAGCAGCCATTGAGACCGAGAATTCCCGATTCAACAACGCATTGCCTTGTCGGCCTAACCGCAGACGAAAACTAACGTCCTTTAACAGAGATTCAGCTGCTTCATACAAACCTACATCATCACCATTGACTCTAATAATGCCTGCTCCATTAGTATTTACAAGCTCCATCAAGTCATTACCCTGATTAACACTTCCAAGAATAGGAATATTTTGCACCATATAACCAAGCAATTTTCCCGGGAAGTTGTGGCTGGTATGATCTGCAGAGAGAGAAAATAACCCGACATCTATCTCTGCTAGTATGAGCTTAAATTCATTTTGGTTTACAGATGATAGATAAGTGAAGTTACTTAGGTTCCATTCCTCAGCCATTTTCTTTATTAGAGCCACCTCATCGCCTTGACCAACATATAAAAAATGTGCTTGTGGATAGTGGCTCATCGCTTTGGTCAAGCGCATCAGATTGGCCATATCCTGTGCATGACCAATATTTCCTCCATAAAAAAAGATCACTTTATTTTGTAGCTTCAGTCGCTGGCGAAGCGGCTGATAATCGGAAGGTAACTGGATAATCGGTGTGAGCGAAGCCCAGTTATGTAATACCTCAGTGGGATAATGGTTTCCATCTTCTTTGAATACCTTGATATTATTATTTGACATCAGGCCAATCATCTTGGCCTGGCGATAATTAAAGTGTTCAAAAAAACGAAAATAACGGGTTATGATTGAATGCTCACCAATCATCCCTGCATCGATTGCCCAACGGGGAAACAAATCACGTAGTACCAAATAGGCAGGGCATTGGCAGCGGTGACACAGCCAGCGCACCAAACCACCGAAAAAAATTGAAGGGGAGTAATACACAACCCCATCAAATTTATACTCATCTATTTTTTCTCTCACTGCCCACCAAGCACGTAGTGACAGTAAGCTTTCGTTAACAGCACGCTTAAATTTACCTACATCTTTAATCTCACCACTTTTGAAGCGCCAAATGGTCACACCATCGAGTTCATCACACATAAGCAATGATGTTTGGCAAGCATCAGGTGTTATCACTGTAACTTGGTGGCCTTGCATCTGCAAATATAAAGCCAACTCATGAAACATCTTTGCTCCAACACGCGTACTGCCAGGCAAATAGTCATCAATCAACAACGCTAGTCGCATTAATATTTTTTCCAAACTACTCGCATCACATAATCACGATAACTGTGCACAATTCGTACAATTTTATCAGACACATTAGGTATGCTGTAATCCGCGACTGGACGTAACAGCCGCTGATCACCCACTGGTTGAGACTCCAACACTTGTAGCGCTTGAAATACACGCTCTATCTCAAGACCAACCATCATTACCGAAGCCTCTTCAAACGCTTCAGGACGCTCGTGAGCCTCACGAATATTCAATGCTGGAAAATTCATGATGGAAGACTCTTCGCTTATGGTGCCGCTATCTGATAGCACCACCTTGGCTGATTTTTGCAACTTATTGTAGTCATGAAAACCCAATGGCTTAAGCAGTTGCACTAATGGATGAAATTCAAGTCCTTGCTCTTCAATCCGTTTACGAGTGCGCGGATGAGTTGAGACAATTACTGGATAACCATATCTCTCCGCCAACCCATTCAGAACCTGCCACAACTTAACGAGATTCTTAGGTGAATCAACATTCTCCTCACGGTGAGCGCTGATTACAAAAAACTCACCCACGTTAAGTTTCAATCGACTTAATACATCTGAACTATCTATCTGCGGCATATAATGATTTAGCACTTCAAACATCGGACTGCCAGTTTTAATAATCCTATCTGCAGGTAGTCCCTCAGCAAGAAGATAATCACGCGCAATAGTACTGTATGTGAGGTTAATATCAGCCGTATGATCCACGATGCGACGATTAATCTCCTCCGGTACTCGCATATCAAAGCAGCGATTACCAGCTTCCATATGGAAGGTGGGAATTTTACGGCGCTTAGCTGGGATCACCGCCATACAACTGTTGGTATCTCCGAGCACCAGCATGGCATCGGGGTTCACCTCGGCCAATACCTTATCCACGCCAATGATCACATTACCGATCGTTTCTGCACCGGTGCTGCCTGCTGCACTTAAAAAGTAATCCGGCTTACGAACGCCAAGGTCATCAAAAAAGACTTGGTTTAATTCAAAATCATAATTTTGGCCAGTATGTACCAAAATATGCTCACAATATTGATCTAACGCAACTAGCACTCGTGATAAACGGATAATTTCTGGGCGTGTACCCACTACTGTCATTACTTTCATTTTACTTTTCATGGCTAATATGACTCATGCTAATGGGCTGGCGATGGTATCTGGTTTGCTACGGTCAAAAATCTCATTTGCCCACAGCATTACGATTAATTCATCCTCACCGATATTAGTAATGTCGTGCGTCCAACCTGGGACAGTTTCGATGATTTTATACTCCCCAGCATCAACGGTAATTGAATATTCCTCACCGGTAATCATCTGCTTAAAGCGATAGCTCGCAGTGCCTTTAATAACTAAAAATTTCTCATTTTTAGTGTGATGATAATGACCACCTCGAGTCACTCCGGGATGAGCAGTGAAAAATGAAAACTGCCCCGCTGATGGGGTTTTTAACATTTCAACAAAACTGCCACGCGGATCGTTATAACCCGGTACAGTGTAGGAAAAGTCACTGGGTGAAAAATAACTCAAGTAGGTAGCATAAAGAGCACGCATTAGCCCGGTGCCCACCTCTTCAGTGATCAAGTTAATACGACTTTGTTTAAATTTCTGCAAAGCCTCAGCCACTTCCCCTACTGTGGTATGATAAACCGGTTCAACTTCTTTATAACCGCATTGTTGATAATCATCTCTTAGTAAAGAGATAAAGCTGGCACATACATCATCAATATAGACCAGCGCCAATGGCGCTTTGGCATCATGAATAGTGATGGGCAAATCATGCACGGTATTATGACAGAAAGTAGCAACTGCCGAGTTATAGTTTGGGCGACACCATTTACCAAAAACATTGGCCAAGCGATACACATACACAGGGCTACCCGTTTGACGCATATAATCAAAAACGACTTGCTCTGCCGCCGCTTTGCTTTTGCCATAGGCATTATCGCGATCAGCCTGAATGGATGACGTTAATACTAGAGGAATGTGTCGGCCAGTCGCGCCTAACAAGGAAACCAGGTGTTGGGTTAAATCAGTATTACCTTGATGAAATTCAATTTCATCTTTAGGCCTGTTCACACCGGCTAAATGAAATACAAATTCGGCTTCGGCAACCATATCAGCTAGATCTGCTAGAGAATGGCCTTGTTCAAAGCATGTCACATTCGTAAAACCTGCTTCAGCTAAAAAAATTCGCAGGTTTTTACCAATAAAACCGTTGGCGCCGGTGACAAGAATTTTCATTTATACCCCTTCTGGCACAACCAGGCTACCAGCCTCTATATCCCTGATAAAGTCGAGTTTATGCAGCAATTTGATCATCTTCGCCACATCCAAGCGCTCAGTATTGTGAGAGTTATAATCTTCAACGCTCGACAAATCCTTTTCACCCTCTTCGTTATATTTGGAGTAGTTCAAATCGCGATTGTCGGATGGAATACGGTAATACCCGCCTTGATCTTCAGCCACAAACATCTCTTCACGGCTACATAGGGCCTCATAAAGTTTCTCACCATGGCGGGTGCCAATCACATTAACCTGATGATCAGGCTTTTTAGTTATTTGCAGCAATGCGTCGACCAGCACATCGATAGTAGCCGCAGGCGCTTTCTGCACAAAGATGTCGCCGTTGGTGCCATGTTCAAAAGCGTGCAATACCAGGTCGACCGCGTCATTGAGCGTCATCATAAAACGGGTCATATTTGGATCAGTGACGGTCAGCGGATCGCCGTTGATGATTTGGCGCAAGAACAACGGGATCACTGAGCCACGTGATGCCATGACATTACCATAGCGAGTACCACAGATAACCGTTTTATGAGGATCTAAATTACGAGCTTTGGCTATCATCACTTTTTCCATCATCGCTTTGGAAATACCCATCGCATTTATCGGATAAACAGCCTTGTCAGTACTGAGACAAACAACACGAGCAACACCATTTACAATCGCAGCCTCCAGCACATTCTCAGTGCCCTGAACATTCGTTTTTACTGCTTCCATGGGGTAAAACTCACATGAAGGCACTTGCTTCAAAGCCGCAGCATGGTAGATAAAATTAACACCTCTGGTTGCATTGAGCACGCTGTTATAGTCACGAACATCACCGATATAAAACTTCAACTTTGGATGATTATACTTTTTACGCATATCATCTTGTTTTTTTTCATCACGAGAGAATATTCTAATTTCTTTTATATCTGTTTCTAAAAAACGATTCAGCACTGCATTACCAAATGACCCTGTACCACCAGTGATTAACAATATTTTATTTCTGAAATTACTCATTTCTTACCCCGCCAAAAAATAACTACGTAAGCAACTCAAATGATAACAATGAAAACTATAGTTACAGACAAAATCAAAGGAATATAAAGCCGAGAAATGCCTCCATAATCAGGTTCATGGACTGAATAACAAACTAAAGCAGCATAGACCGCATAACAAACATAGGTCACGATAGCTGTTCCCCTTATCCCCCACAACCAGCTGAATGGGTATAATAGCAAAATCGTCATTATTGCGATAACAACTGTAAAAACTGAGATCAGTTTCGTGTTACGCCGATAGAAAAGTATAGAAGAAAAGTAAGTATAAAAGACTAACAGATAGAATCCAGAAGCAATGATAGCCGCAAGAACAAAGACTTTATCATTGTCAAACTTACTAAATAAAGGGGTTATTATTTTAAGGAATATTAGGAATGATAGATATATTGCAGTAATAAATAATATAAATTTTTTATAAAAACCATCTGACTTATACAGTATAAAATCTTTAACTGCAAACTGCGGTAGGGCCAGAGAAAGAGCTGCGTTTACGATTAAAAACAAGGATGCTAAAGAATATGAAAATGAATAAGTACCTAATACCTCAGCATCATAATACCATTTGATGAAGTATCGATCTAAACCAGAACTAATCCACAATGCTAATACATGTGGAAATAAAGTTATTGCAAATAATATATATTTTATCTTCGAACTCAACTCATTATATAAGCGCCCTTTGAAATCAATTAGAGAAAACCTAACTGATGCCCCAATAATCGGAGTATTTGACACTGACAATATAATAAAAAACCATTCTACCCTGAACATCAAGTCATTATAGTTAACCACCGTAAAATATATGACCATCAATATAGAGATGGATATGAATTTTGCCAATGTTATATAAAAAAAATGAGCGTCTCCTAATCTATATCTTATATAGGTAGAATTAACCAAGAATAACGCTTCAGAAATTATAAAAATACAGTAATAAAATATTGTTTTTTCATAGATAAAAGAGAATAAAATACATATAGGAAGGAATGCAAAAAGTAATATAATGTTAAATGGTTTTAGATATGCTACCACCCCAACTAAATCATCATAAACTTCTCTTGCAACGATACTTGAAATATTAAAGCTTAGTATCGACACCATTATAGTTGAAATTGTCAGGTATAATGAAACTTCCCCAAAATCTCGAACAGATAAAAAAGCAGCTAATAATGGCATTAATAGAAACATACCGGCTCTATTCAATCCGGCAGAAACGCCCAATATAAAAAACTTCTTTAAGTTAAACAATTTGATATCATCCCTAATATATCATCTAATGAGCTTTCATCATTCCACCAGACCCCTTTATAACCATAAAACTCATATTCAGTGCCAAGGGTTGACTCTCTACATACAAAGACTTTTGGGCAGGGAAATGAATTACCTATCGAGAGATATTTTTCATCGATGCAATTTAAAACATGACTTACAACTGTGGGATGAGGTCTAAAAATTACGCTAATATTTTTTGCGACAAGACTTTTAAATATATTTATATCTGATTTTAGATAAATTGGATTATTAATTATTAAAACATCACATTTTATTTTTGCGTCAAGATTTAACTTTGGCCTTACATAATCAATATAGGATGGAATGGCTAAGTATATTCTCTTTATAAAAACATCCCTTTCTTTTTCAGAGAAACAAACAAGTTTTTGGGGTGCATGAAGCTTCACGCTAGGAGTAAATGAATTATCCAAGATACCATGTTGAACTACACATGTATTATGCCATTGTTTTGATAACATCACTGTAGCCCAGCGGTCATAATGTGAGCATACGATAAACTGCGTAGAATTTTTCTCCTGTCTATCCAAGGAATAATTAAATAGAATTACTTCAAACGTATTTATAAAATGAAGATGATATTTACGATCTATCGTATGAGCCAATTTATAAAATATATGGCATGAATCTAAGTAGGCATTAAATGCTGTTGTAATCGAACATTTTTTATAAAGATAGTCGTTAATCATCACGCAATCTACCGATCTATCATAACGTAACAATACAACTTTCTGCCTTTCAGAGAAAGCTAAGCCAATACAACCTAACGGTAGTTCTATATTTCTCGCTCTTGTTATTTTCTTAAAAACAAAAAAAGCAAAAAAAGCAAAAAAAACTACAGGCGCAAACAAATATAATATTCTGGCAAAAGATAAAGGTATCTTGTTACGAAATCTGATCACTTTATATATAGATTTATTTTTAAATTCTAGACCACTATTTTCTGACAGCCTTTGGTCTATTGCTATTTCATTTAAAATTGCATTTTTTGCAATATGAATCAGCATATTGTATCTCTGCGCTCAATTCCACGAAAAATGATATAAATACATACTATATATACATAGTTATAAAAATCAGTCCAGAGCAATAAACCACCTCTCAAATGACTTAGCATATAAATAAAGAGGAAAAACCAGATATATTGCAGGATTACTTTTGAGGATTTTACCGACATGGAAAATATAAACGCATTTAAAATTGCATACAATGCCAGCGGTATTAATCCTAACCAAAACCCAAAAGAAATAAGCAAGTCAACCTCAATAGGAAATTGCACTGTAGCACGAATTTCCCAAGCTTTGGGAAAATATATATCGGTATAGTATGCACTCATATCAAAGAATTTATCTTGCCCCGTGTAAAAGTTATAAAACTTATTAAACGGTAAAAATAATGGCGTTATCTCTAATGGTTGATGACCATTGTTAATAATAATTAGCAGCGAATCAAGGGTATCGAAATAATTAAGGGAATAGGATAGCACATCTCCCCAAGTCATCCAGGATGAATTTCTAAAATAATTACCAAGTAAAAATAACAACAGTACAGGTAAAAAAATCTTTATCGCTAAAGGAAGTTCAAGCTTTTTATTAAAGAACGAAGGAAGATATATTAGGAGAAAAAAAGAAATAATTTTTTGCTTGCTACCAATAAAGGGACTAAGAATCAACACAAGTGCCGATACAATAAGTAACACTCTCCAATCATGACGAAACTTTACTCCACAGAGAAAGATGAAAATTGGCAAAGTAAGGATAAATATAAGATATGTTCCACCGGCTCCTTGCCTAGTTAGAAATGCACGGTCTATGTTCGATATCCAGTGCTCAACTCCTCCTGTCTGCATTATATAAAATATTAGAGAAATTATCCAAATAGAAAGTAAGGATATCAATACCACATTCGAAACATCAACTTTCACGACTACAGAATCACTATAAAACTCATTCCGCCGCCTAAGAAAATAAGCTTCAGAAAAATAAGAAAAAGAAATGAGAACGGTAAAGCTCGTGATTATATATATATATGACAATGATACAGCCGGGTCAGAAAATGAAATATCTTTATATCTTAAGGCAAATGCTGGAGCTACTGAAAACCATAATAAATAATAAACAAGTATCATTGTTACCGGGGACAATAAATACTTTGGCTTTAAAATAACTCCTATTACTAAAAAGAAAAAATAAAAATATGAAATATCTAGATTTAAATTTATGTATAATAATGCGAACAAATATAACATTACTACTGCAATAAATTTGACCAGCATTTTAAAAATCTGGGGTTGATACGAGAATCCTAATCCTTTATATAGAGAATCCATCATCCACCACTATATTTTGTCCTGTAATATAACGAGCCCCATCAGATAACAAAAACATTATTGAACAGATAATATCATTAACATCTAACATACCTGCACCATGAGTATGGCTCTTGTATGCCTGGCAAAACGCATCAGGCTGATTATCAAATATCCCACCCGGGCTCACATTGTTCACCCTGAAACGGCTGTCATTGACATATGCTACCGCATACTTGCTCAAATGCTGTATCGCGGATTTGATCGCCGCATACTCGACCGGCATGGTCATTTTGGTATTGTTGTAAATATCAAACTTAGGTGCAACAACACCATATATGGATGAAATATTGACTAATGAAAAGGCTGTTTCATGTGCTTTGAAATAAGACGCACATTGCTGGGTAAACAGGAAAGCACTACCAAGATGGAGTGAAATATTTTCATTGAAACTGGCAAGTGACACATCAAAAAAATGCGCGCCATAGGTTTTGTTTCTCGGATAGGTCGTGTTGACAGCCCCATCCATATGTTCTTGTTGCGCAAAAAATGCCTTGAGGCTTTCCTCACTGGTCACATCCAGCTGTATCAACGTCAGATTGTCGTCTGCCGTATCCACACCCTGAGTGGAAAGACGCTGGGCCATGGCATCGACATTGATATCTGCCGCGATAACTTTGCCGCCTTGGGCAAGAATGGCAGGCACCAGACGAGAGCCCAGCAAGCCGCCGGCACCGGCCACCAGAATGCGTTTTTCGTTCAACAGCTGTTCCATTATTTCTGCTCTCCTACGATAGCTTCTGCCAGTTTGAAGTCGTAAATATCGTCAATATCGACCGCTCGTTCTTTCGGCACCTCGATACTGGTGACTTTCCCCGAGAACAGCCCGTAGTGCTCAAGCACAAAGGCAGGTGTCGTCGCATATACCACTGTCGTGATATCAAAAACCGAAGGCGCATCCTGACGTCGAGCAACATCGCCCGCCGGTTTATTGACCAACTCGACCCAGCCATCCACCGTTTCCTTTACCATGTTGAAATAGGGGCTGCGGTTGGCTGGCGTAACGGAGATACAGATATCGGCATTTTGCTCACGACGTTTGGCAATGGCCGCTTCAACATCACTCACACTGCGCAGCGGGCTGGTTGCCGGCAAGCTGATGAAACCATCGAATGCCCCATAATGCGCGATCGCCCATTCAATGGCATGTCGCCAGGACAGCCACTCCGGGCTGGTGTCTGTCGCCAATTCGGATGGGCGCTCTATAACCACCGCGCCGGATGAGATTGCAACGCTGGCAATGGCAGCATCATCCGTAGAAACAAACACCTGGCTAATCGATGGTGATGCCAGCGCCGTATCGATGGAATATTGCAACAACGGTTTTCCCGCCAATGGACGGATGTTCTTTCCTGGCAACCCTTTTGAGCCGCCCCGGGCGAAAATGAACGCAAAATTTTTCATCTGATTCGAGATCCGGTTAGGTGTTATCGATGATGAGAGAACGCTTTGATTGCTTCGATCAATGCAACCGTTCGAGTGGCGTCATCGATAGAGATGCTGTGATGCTTGGCACCCTGAATAAGATTGACAAAATCGGCAATCATGCCGAGGTACATCTGGTTTTTATCCCAGGCGGGCTCACAATGAATGACCTCAATACCGTTGGCCGAGATCAAGGAGACCGAATTTTGGATCAGGTCCCATTCCAACGTACCTTCACTGCCAATGACGCGGCATTTGCGATGTGCTTTTCGTTGGAGAAAATCCAGATGAACCGTGGCAATGGCGCCCGTTTTGTCGCCAAGCATGATATCGGCCATGTCCTCAACCGACAGGCCAAGCTCTTCGGAAGAAGACAAGCTCGCGTATTTGACTTGAAGTGGTCCAAGCAGCCACTGGATATAATCGAACTCGTGACTGAGCTCCAGCAACACCCCTCCCCCCAACTCTGCACGAGCAGAAACGCTGTGCCGAAAATCTTTGCTGGGGCGCCAATCAGGCAGGTATTGCCCGGTTTCAACCTGAACATGGTAGCAGCGGCCCACTTTCTGCTCAGTCAACAGATCTTTCATGAGCATGGCCGACGGTAAATAACGCAGGCAATATCCGACAGCCACCGGAGTATTGTGCTCATGGCTGGTAGCCTGAATGGCCTCACAATCGGCAAGTGATGCCGCCAGGGGTTTTTCAATCAAAACGGGAATGCCCGCTTTTATCAGAGGGATGGCATGGGCAGCATGCAAGGTCGCAGGGGACGCGATGATAGCAAAATCAATGCGATGCTGGATAAGTTCCTCTACTGAAGAGACGAGTACATCACAATCACTGATATCCCCTGCGGCAGCCTGACCACTGGCTGACATGGCGTAGATGGAAGCGGATGGATAAAGGTGCTTTAAGTTTCTTCTGTGGCGAACCGAGATATTACCGAGGCCAACGACAGCAATACGTTTCATTATGAGAGTAGCCCCAGTGAAGATATATCCGATTGAGCACGATTGAAGTCTTCCATGCGACCGATATCCAACCAGTATTCATGAATAGGAAACATCAAGACTTGCTTATTTTTATTCATATGTTGTTCAAGCAGAGTTGGCATATCAATGCGTTCCCCTTTGGCCACAGATTGCACGACATGAGGTGCAACAACATAAATCCCGGCATTGACAAAGAAATGATGGACCGGCTTTTCAATCATGCTGGTGATCTTGTTTCCCTCACCCGTGATGACGCCGTAGGGAATTTGGTAATCATATTCACGCACACACATGGTGGCATCAGCACCGTTTTCCACATGAAAATCGAGCAGACGATTGAAATCCACTGTGGTCAGCACGTCGCCATTGATCATGATAAGCGGCAGGGCAGGGATGTCGCCGGGCAGCAGACCCAGGGCACCACCGGTTCCCAGCGGGGTCTCTTCATAGACGTAACGAATATTGGCCCCCCAGGCTGAACCATCACCAAAATAATTAGTGATCTGCTCGGGCATATAGTGGGTGGAGATGTAGATGTTCTTGAAGCCAGCCTTGAGGAACTGGTTGAGCAGGGTCTCCAGTATCGGCTTGTCGCCCACCTTGAGCATGGGCTTGGGGCAATTGTCGGTCAGCGGGCGCAGCCGGGTACCAAATCCCCCCGCCATGATGAAGACGGGATTGTCATAGCTCGGTGCTTGCGCCGCCTGCTCCCAGGTTTCCAGCCCAATCAGCTTGCCCGCATCGTCGACCACCGGCAGGGAAAGAACGCTTCGCGCTCGCATGGTTTCCAGCAACTGCGCACGGGTCAGTTTGGCCGAGACAGTGATGGGGGTGGGGTTCATCACGGCTGTGACGCTTTGCGTCAGGGAGACATTGTTCAGGATGGCGCGGCGAACATCGCCATCGGTCACGACGCCCAGCAAGTGCCGCGCGTCATCCACGACCAAGCAAACCCGCAGTGCCTCTTCATTGATCACGGCCAGGGCATCACGCACTGAGTGTGCCGGCGACAACACCACTTTTTCCCAATTTTTGCTCATCCAATCCATCCTTTACTGCTTGATAGGCATCACGCTGCCCCGGGCAACGTATGCAATCTGCTTTTCTCCAAGAGGGCGCGTCAGCGTGGCGCCAGCCCCGACCACGGCATCAGAGCCAATTGATATGCTCTGGATCACGGCAGCTCCCGTACCGATATGGACTCTCTCACCCGTTACCACACCGCCGGATAACACGGCGCCCGGTGCGACGTGATTGTCGCCTCCCAGATGGCAGTCGTGATCCACGATGGCGCCACTATTGATGATGCTGTTGGCACCTATCCGGGTACCCGCCTGAATGATGGCCCCCGCCATGACCTGGGCACCCTCTTCCAGCACGGCGTAGTCAGAGACCATGGCCTGTGCGCTGACGACGCTTGCAAAGCGGTAACCAAGGGCGCGATAACGGGCAAACAGCGTGGCGCGCAGCGGGTTGCCCGGCAGGGAGCCGATGCCATTGACCAACACCACCTCATCCGGATGGTGGGTCAGTATTTCCTCGTCATGCCAGAGGGGAATATCAGCCAGCGTGGCGCGCGCTGTACCTGCGGCGGGCGCAACCAGGGCGATGGGAACCACTCCCTGGCTGCGCAGCATGTCGACCAGCACCGAGGCGTGCCCCCCTGCCCCGAGGACGATGACCGGTTTATTCACGGATAGGCTCACCCGCCTGATAGGCACGTTTGGCCGGTTGCCCCAGGAGCTGCCAGTAGGCATAGGGGCTCATTCCATCGCCTGGGCGCTTGATGGCGAGGTTGTCGGCACAGAGGATGACGCCCTCCTCAATGTCGCAGGCAGCGACCAGGCTCTTGCGTGCGATCTCCTTGTTCTTGATCTCGCTCGGGCGAGGCCCTTTGATGCCGTCTCCCAGTGCCAGTTCCACATCGCGGATCCCTTTCACCATGGCGGCCAGTTCATCGGGTTCAAGAGAAGCCTTGTGATCAGGCCCTTCCATGTTGCGGTCCAGCGTGAAGTGCTTCTCGATGAGGCAGGCTCCACGGGCGACTGCCGCCACCGGGATGGTGATGCCCTGGCTGTGATCCGAATAACCGACCGGCAACCGGAAGGCGTGCGACAGGGTATCCATGGCTTTGAGGTTGATATCCACCATGGGCGCCGGATACTCGGTCGTGCAATGCAGCAGGGTTACCTTGTTGGCCAAAGCGGCCTGACCAGCCTCGCTGGCATAGGCAGCCATGAAGGCGGCCTCACCGGGCTGCGCATCCTGCGGCGCGGTCAATCCGAAGGCTATCACCCCCAGGGCCGCCTCCACTTCTGCCAACGTGGCCATACCGGTCGAGACGATCAATTCGCAACCGGTGCGAGCATGGGCCAGTACGAAAGGCGCATTGGTCAGTTCCCCGGACGGGATCTTGAGGGTCTGCAACTTCAACCGGTTCACCAGAAAGTCCAGGCTCTCGGTATCGAAGGCGGTAGACAGAAACGCGATACCGAGAGACTCGCAATGGGCGATCAGACGAAGATGGGCATCGAACGAAAGCTCAAGGCGGGAGAGCATGGCAAACTGGCTCTCTTCCTTGCCGGTGTTGGCGGTTTGATAAGCAGCCTGCTTGGCCTGGCGGGTCACCAGATTGGCCGCCTTAAAGGTCTGAAACTTGACGACATCGACGCCTGCCCGGTGGGCAGCATCGATCAGTGCCACGGCGAGTGCTTCGTCGCCATTATGGTTGACGCCGGCTTCGGCGATGATGCGGATCATGGCGACGGACTCCTGTCGAGATCATGGAACTGTTTGATGGTGGGGATGGCAAAATGCTTCAGACGTGCCACGATTTGGCCGCTGGCGTCCCCTGCACCATAAGGATTGACATAAGCATCCGGGCCCATAGGCTGCAAGGCCTTGGCAATGCATTGCGTAATGGCCTCAGCCTTCGCGTCGCAATGAAGCACACTCTTCGCCGCCAAGCGCCCTTGTTGGCGTTGGCCGATATTGATGGTCGGGACACCCAGAGAAGGCACTTCGATGATGCCGCTCGACGAGTTGCCGATCACGGCGGCACAGTGTTTCACCGCGCTCAGATAACGTCTGTAACCCAAAGACGGGATGGCCAGCACGCGTGCAGGATTGGCTGTCGCATACTGCTCAAGCAGTGGAATGATGGCTCGACCACCGTCATCTGCATTCGGGTACGTCAGGATAACCTGATGGTCGGGATAGTTATCCAACGCCGCCAGCAAGGCACTGAAACTCTCCCTGGCCGGTTCATCGGCCAGAGTCACGGGGTGATAGGTCACCACGAAGAACGGTGAGTCCAACGTAAACCCAAGAGAGGATTGCAGCTCGTCCATGGACAGCAGCGGTGTCTTGATGATGTGGTCCAGACCGACGGCACCCACGTTGAATACCCGTTCAGGCGCCTCCCCCAACTGAATGACTCGCTGTCGATAGGGCTCGGCGGCCGTGAAGTGCAGGTAGCTCAACTTGGTAATGGCATGGCGAATGGCGTCGTCATAAGCCCCCTCGGTGATCTCGCCACCATGGAGGTGTGCTACCGGTATGCGCTGCAACATGGCCGCCTGGGCTGCCGCCAGCGCTTCAAAGCGATCCCCCAGGATCACCAGCACATCCGGTTGCAACCGGGCCAATGCATCTGCCAGCCCGAGCAAGGCCACGCCCATGCTTTTGACCACCCCCACAGAGGTATCGGAGGAGAGCAGCATCTCGATGCGCTCATCGATCTTGAAGCCATCCTGCTCTATCTGCTGATAGGTCAGGCCGAACTCGGGGGACAAGTGCGTACCCGAGACGATCAGCTTGAGCTCCAGGTCGGGATCCGCGGCAATGTCTTTCATCAACCAATAGAGCAGCCCGTATTCGGCGCGAGTACCGGTAAAGACGGCAATGGTGTTGGCCATGTTCAGACCTCGACAGGCGAGCTGGGCAGGTTGATCAGATGGGCTTCCAACCATTCGGCATTGTTAAGCTCCCCACGCAAGGCATGAGAGAACATGGGCAGGCGATGCATCAGTTTCCATACAGGCCGGGTCATGACACCAGCCTTGTTCAGCTCGGTCAGCAACGTATCCCGTTGGGTCTGATCTTCACAGACAATCGCATTGAGCCAGTAGTTGGAGCGTCCATAAGAAGGCTCGGTCACAAACTGGCATGCTTGTCCCTTGAAGAACTCGGCATAGTGCATGGCAAGCGCCCGCTTTTGCGCCAGGAATTGCGGCAGGGCTTCCATCTGGGCACATCCGAGGGCCGCATTCAGATTGGGCATCCGGTAGTTAAAACCGGGTTCATCATGATAGAACTCGAACGGATGGGGTACCTTGGCGGTGGTGGTAATGTGCTTGGTGCGCGCCCCCTGTTCGGCATTCTGGCAGAGCACCATGCCACCACCACCCGTGGTGATGATCTTGTTGCCATTGAAGCTCAGGGCGGAAAACGCACTCAGCGTCCCCGTGTGTTTGCCTTTGTAGTAGGAACCCAGGCTCTCGGCAGCATCTTCCACCAGGGCGATGCCCCAGGCCTCGCACACGGCCTGAAGTTCATCGAGCTCAACCGGATGACCAAAGGTGTGCATGGGCACGACGGCTTTGAGGCGGCGTCCGCTTGCCTTGTGGATGGCACCTGTTTCGGTGCGAGACGCATGCTCTTCCAGCCAGTTGGCCAGGGCAACGGGACACAGACCCAGGCTCTGGCGTGATACATCGACGAACACGGGTTCTGCGCCCATATGATATAAGGCATTGCAGGTCGCCACAAAGGTCAGGGGCTGGGTGATCACCAGATCCCCTGCCTGCACACCTGCCATGTAGAGCGCGATATGCAGCGCCGCCGTGCCATTCATGGTGGCAACGGCACGGGCTGAACCGGTAAAGGTGGCTATTTTCTGCTCGAACTGCTCAACATAGGCACCGACACTGGAAACGAAGGTGCTTTCGAGGGTATCGAGCACATATTGACGTTCATTGCCGGCAAAGGTCGGGGCGTGAAGAGGGATGAAGTCATCGGTTTTGTAGGTATCACGAATAAAACGTATCAATTGAGTATGCATACCGACTCCTTACATCTTGCCGTCGAGATATTTGCCCGTTTCTTTGTGACCAAAATCCGGGATCATGGCGAAGAACAACTCGACGATCTCTTTCTTGTCCCAGGCGCGTTTTGTTTTCATGGCTGCAATGGTCTGCTCGAAATGGTTGAGCAGATCATTCTGATATGAGGGTTCATTCTTGATGATGCCCAGGTTCTCGAACCGGGCCATATCCAGCACTTCCTTGTCCGTGAAGAACTCTTCGAAGTCTTTTTCACCCGTGGTATCACTCTCGGTAAACAGGCAGGGCCACATCCCCTGCTCGGGCAGGCTCGCCATCAAGGCTCTGGCTTCATCCTCGTCCTTGCACAGATGCGGCTTGTAACCATGCTGCTCCAGATACTTCACGGCGATTTCGGCGAAGGTAATCAGGTGCAGGGATTCGCTGAGCTTGGGGAAGAAGATATCCCTGTTCTCACCAAAGATGCAGGACATCAGGCACAGCTCACCGGACTCCTGGGGGGTCACGAAGTAGCGTTTGATGTCGTTGGGGGCGACGATGGGCTGACGCTTTTGCAAGCGCTGGTTGAAGCCATGCAGCAAGGAGCCATCGGAGAAGGCCACGTTGGCAAAGCGCGCGGTTGAAATGGCAATCTGTTCGCTGCGGCGCATCAGGAACATCTCCATGATGCGCTTGGACGCCCCCATCATGTTGACCGGATTGGCCGCCTTGTCCGTCGAAACACAGAAATACTTTTTCACTCCCATGTCGATGGAGTGCTGGATGGTTTTGTCCGTGTTGAAGACGTTGACATCGATCATGCGCATCAACGTGAAAGGATCTTTCTCGCTGCGTACATGTTTGAGCGCAGAAAGATTGAGCACGTAATCATAGGCGCCGTCAGCTTTGATAAAGGCGTCATATTCAATGGAGCCGATATCCAGGGCGAACGTCTGGAAATCACCATCGATATACCCGAACGAGCTGCGGATATCGCGCACCAGCTCGACCATGTTGTTCTCGCTGATATCGACCACATGCAATTTACGTGGATTTCTCTTGAAGATCTCTTTGGTTACCGCCTGGCCAATAGAACCGGCGCCACCAAGCACAAGAAAACGGGACTGGCTGACGATATCAGACAGCTGTTGCTCATTTTTGCCGATGTCATCAACGAACAGGTCTTTATTACGACCAATGAGACTCAAAATATTACTCTTCATATAAAAGATACCAATCTCAAGTTCAGTCCACGCAGGACGTGCAATATATCAATGATAAATTCAATCAATGTCGCGCATTTGCGAGAGATGCCAGGTAATCGTCTTGGACAATCCTGACTCAAAACTCTCCTGCGGCAACCATTTCAATTCAGTGGCTATTTTGCCAGCATCAATGGCGTAACGACGGTCATGGCCGGGCCTGTCGGCCACATGGGTAATTTGATCCCGATAGCTTTTCACCCTTTCCCCGGGCTTTTCTCCCTCAAGAGGAGATGGGGACAAGGGGACCAGTTCGTCGAGCAGATCGCAGATGGTCTGCACCACCTCCAGATTGCGCTTCTCATTGTGGCCCCCGATGTTGTAGGTCTCTCCCACTCGCCCTTTGGTCAGCACCAGCAACAGTGCTCTGACATGATCCTCCACATAGAGCCAGTCGCGGATCTGGTCTCCCCGGCCATAAAGCGGGATGGGCTTGCCAGCCAGGGCGTGGGCGATCGTTTGTGGAATCAGTTTTTCCGCATGTTGCCAGGGCCCGTAATTGTTCGCGCAGTTGGTCACCAGCACGGGCAGCCCGTACGTTCGGTGCCAGGCGCGCACCAGATGATCGCTCGATGCCTTGGCGGCAGAGTAGGGGCTGCTCGGCGCATACGAGGTGGTTTCGGTGAAAAACGGCAGCGCCGCTCCGGAAGTCAACTCATCCGGATGGAGCAAATCGCCGTATACCTCGTCGGTGGAGACATGATGGAAGCGAAATGCTGCCTTGCGCACCTCGTCCAGATCGTTCCAATAGGCGCGTGTCGCTTCCAGCAACATATAGGTGCCGACGATATTGGTCTGGATAAAATCGGCAGGGCCTGTGATGGAGCGATCAACGTGGCTCTCGGCGGCCAGATGCATTACGGCATCGGGTTGGTGGGTTGTAAAGACCCTGTCCACTTCAACGCGATTGCAGATGTCGACCTGCTCGAACACATAACGATCGCTTGTGGATACAGACGCCAGAGATGCCGGGTTCGCCGCATAGGTCAGCTTGTCCAGATTGACAACTGAGTCCCGGGTATGCCGGATGATATGGCGGACAACGGCAGAACCGATAAAGCCGGCACCACCGGTAACAAGAATTTTCATATCAGTGGGTGTTCATGCATGGTCAGTGAATAGCTGAGGCAGGCAAGGCCATACTTGTATGACCAGTATTCGAGGTCAATATTGCCTGAGAAAACCACGACAGCCAGAAGCTGGCAACTGTGTTAGCTACCGCCCTTGGGTTACAGCTCCCAACATGCTGCTTTTAACCTGATTGTCCGTGCTGTTGGCCATCACATCCTCCAGCTTCTTGTTTTGATTGATGTTTAACAATGTTGTCGCATTACATTGCACACCCAGGCAGTCCGCAGCCTGCATTGCTCACATCTTGGGCAATCTGCGCCCCAAACCCGATTCGGGGTCAGATTCTATCTTGTTTAACCCAAAGATGAACAGTCAAAACAATAGGAAAGCGCCTATTGAAATCAGGATTCAAAAAAAACCATTCATGTGATACTGCCCTCCGTGAATCCACTCAGCCGTTGCCGGGGATTGCCCTGCTTTGTTCCAGCATCCAGGCCAGGGAATGTAAACATGTTTAATTTCAAACAATTAAATTCATACCTCAAGCGCTTGCAGGCACTCGGGGATGGCTTGACGCCAGCAAGGCCCCCCGCCCCTGTGTACCGACAGGCTGAAAGCGGCAAGCCGCTTGTGCGATAAGAATGGTCGCGACCAGCCCCTGCACCGGCTCTGACCCTCAACACCCAGAAACCGGCAGGCACGGATAGCGAGCCTGAACACGAGGCTGATGACACAGCGTTGCATCATGGGAAATGCATGAGGAAAGAAGACAGGGATGATTCAGTCCCGATACAGCGGGGTCAGGTAGGATCCGGATTGACTCTCCCTCTTGTTGACCCTCTAATTGACAGCCTGGACCCTCATCATCATGCATCTTATGAAAATCCTACTGGTTGAAGACGACAAGCTGCTCAATCACCACCTCTCCACCCTGTTGACCGAGGCCCAGAACCAGGTTTACAGCACGGACAATGCCCAGGTGGCGCTACACTACGCAGCCGACTACCCCATCGATGTCGCCATCATCGATCTAGGCCTGCCTGACATGGATGGCCTTCAGCTCATCACCCGCCTGCGCGAGCAGCAGATCCCCTTTCCCATCATTGTGCTGACGGCCAGAGGCAACTGGCAGGACAAGGTGGAAGGACTGGAGGCCGGGGCGGACGACTACCTGGTCAAACCCTTCCAGAAGGACGAGCTGCTGGCCCGCCTCAATGCGCTGGTACGCCGCAGCGCCGGCTTCATCTCCCCCAGAGTGAAGGCGGGTGACTACGAGCTGGATCTCTCCCGCAAGGAGCTGACCATCGCCGGCGAGGTCACCGTGCTGACCAGTTTCGAATATCTGATCCTGGAATACCTGATGCGAAATGCCCGTCAGGTGGTCTCCAAACAGCAGTTGCTGGATCAGCTCTATGGGGATGGTGAAGGGGATCCCAACACCATCGAGGTGATGGTGAGCCGGCTTCGCAAAAAACTGGATCCGGAAGGGAGCATCCAGCCCATCTCCACCATCCGCCGCCAGGGCTACATCTTCAACCTCGCCTGCAGCTGATGCGCCTTGCCATGATGCATCCCCTGACCCTGATCCGCCGCTCCCTGCACCTCAAGCTGATGCTGAGTGCCATGCTGGTCATCGCGCTCATCATGGCCTTCTCCGTCTACATCCTCTACCTCGGCCATGCCGAGGAGCAGGCCCAGAAAGCCAGTGTCCGCATGCAGGAGAACCTCTCCAAGCTGTTCTCGTCCAAGCAGCCGGAGCCCCATGCCATGACGGATCTTGGCAAGCTCACCCCGGATGCCATCGACCCCAATCTCGATACCCTGATCTGCCGCGCCGACGGGGAGCTGAGCTGGTCCAGCCTCCACATGCCGGAGGTGGTCTCCATCAAGGAGACCATCTGCCGGGATCTGATGAGATACCTAGGGGGACTGGATCAGGACTATTTCTTCAAGCTGCATACCATCAAGAACGGCGAGAGCTACTTCATCTACAGCCTGCGTTTCCTGCGCAATCATGGCGCTGGCCCCACCACCTACTACGTGGTGATGGTCGATTCCGCCAGGCGCTATCAGGCCCAGACCCGCGATTACCTCTACCGCTGCATTCGCCAGGCGCTGCTCGCCTACTGTCTGCTGGGCGCCCTGTTGCTGCTCACCAGTTTCTGGAGCCTCTCCTCCCTGCGTACCATGGCACGCCAGATTGACGAGATCCGCGCCGGTACGCGAGAGGCACTGTCAAACGACTACGAGCGCGAGCTGACCCCCCTGACAAGCTCGGTCAACCAATTGCTGGAGAACGAACGCCAGCAGACCCAGCGCTACCAGCACGCCCTCAACGATCTCGCCCACAGCCTGAAAACCCGGCTGGCGCTCATCCAGATCACCGCCCAGGAGCTCAAGCTCGGCCACGACATCCATGACAACATCAATGAACAGATCACCACCATGGATCAGATCATCCAGTACCAGTTGCGCCGCGCCGTCACCGGACGAAAGCGCCTCGCGAGCAAGGGCACCGAACCGGTTCCCCTCATTGAGAAGCTGCTGGCCAGTCTCGCCAAGGTCTATCGCCACAAGAAGCTGCAGACCGGCTTCCAGTTTGACGATGATGTCTTCTTCCACGGCGAGCAGGGCGATCTGATGGAGCTGATGGGCAACCTGCTGGACAACGCCTGCAAATTCGCCATCAACGAGATCCGGGTTCATGTCCGCCACCGGGAGAGGGGTCTGCTCATCGTGGTGGAAGACGACGGCCCCGGCATCGCCCCCGGCAAATCGCAGCAGATCTTCCAGCGCGGCGTGCGGGCTGACAGCTCCCCCGGCCAGGGGATTGGCCTCGCCGTGGTGACCGAAATCGTGCACAGCTACGGCGGCGAGATCCGGGTGGATGACTCCCCGCTCGGCGGCGCGAGATTCCACATCACCCTCCCCTGACAGCGCAGGAGCCAGTACCTGGCTCCTGCCGCATTCGGGCATTGCCATCCCGGTGCTTTCTCTGTCTCACGCCTCACTCCTTATGCTTCGACCAGGCCAAGCACATGGCAGCGAGGCTGACGAGCTTGCCCCCCCATCAGAAGCTGGCCTGCCGCTCCCCTCAGCCCCATGCTCGCGCAGAAACGACAGGCATAAAAAAACCGGCCGCGAGGGCCGGTAAAACAGTTCAGGCTTGTCAGGTGACAATGCGCACCCAGCGGATGAAGACCGGTTTCAATTCCCTATGAAGCCCCGTCCTCTTGAGTACGTAGGTTCACTTTACGCCCCGGTCACTGAATCGGGACTGAACCATGTTCACCCTGGCAAGGCTCAGAGACGGATCCCGAGGGACTGGCGCAGATAAGCCCCTGCCCCGAGCAGCCCCGGCCCTTCATGGGTGATGAGGAAGACCGGAATGTCTTTGAGATAAGGCTTGAAGCGCCCCTTGTCCTCGAAGGCGACCCGAAAGCCCGATCCGATGAAGAACTCCTGGAAGCGCGGCACTATGCCACCGGCGATGTAGACACCGCCGAAGGTGCCCATGTTGAGGGCCAGGTTGCCGGCAAAGCGGCCCATGAGCACGCAGAACAGGCTCAAGGTGCGACGACAATCGAGGCAATCCCCCGCCAGCGCGCGCTCGGTGATGTCCTTGGGGGCAAAGGGTTCGGGCTCGCGGCCATCGGATTTGACCAAGCCGCGATAGAGATTGACGAGCCCGGGGCCCGAGAGGAAACGCTCCGCCGACACATGGCCCAGCTCGCCGCGCATCACCTGCAGCACCGCATCTTCCTCTTCCGTGTTGGCGGCGAAGTCCACGTGACCGCCCTCACCCGGCAAGCTCAGCCACTGCTCACCGGCCTGCACCAGGTGGGCAACGCCAAGGCCGGTCCCTGCGCCATAGATGGCGATGGGCTTGCCGGCGACTGGGGCCGCGCCCCCGAGCTGGATGCGATCGCTCTCGCCGAGCACGGGCACCGCCATGGAGACGGCAGTGAAATCGTTGATCACCTGCAGGCGCGCAAGGCCGAGGTTGGCCTGCATCTCGCGGATGGAGAACTCCCAGCTGTGGTTGGTCATGGCGACCCAGTCACCATTGATGGGACAGGCGATGGCGATGCACGCCTCGCCCACGGTGGCATCGTGCTCTTCGAGATAGAGGCGCACCACGGCCTCCAGGCTGGGATGGGCCAGCCCCGAATAGGTTTTTGCCTGGGAAATGGCGCCCGTCGCCAGTTCGCAGAGGGCCAGCCGGGCATTGGTACCGCCAACGTCGCCCACCAGCGCATGGGTATGCTGCATAACAAACTCCTTCGTTACCGACTCGGGGCGGCCCTTACCGTCCCGACATTATTATTTGGCTGCAATACTACTCGAGCCCGCAGCCGGGCTGCGCGATTTATGCAGACAAGTGTGCGCCCGCTCACAGTGTTGTTGCTTTGCAACATTTGTAAGCGTTTTCAAGACGCAAATGGAAGTTTGCAACTAAAAACACGAAATAATTAGACATGAGTCATACTTTGCAGGGCCGAGATTAGTTCCGATAAGCGCTTGTCTTGTATAGTCATCGCGGAGACTGGAAACCTGCTTGAGCTGTGAATTTAGTGCACAGACACTGAAGTTAAATTACAAAAATGCCTGGTGGTAATGATGAATACCCTCGATAAAATTACGAACAATCTGGAAAGTTTCAGTAAATCAGAGCGTAAGGTGGCTGAAGTGATCCTGGCCTCACCCCAGACCGCCATTCACTCCAGCATTGCTACCCTGGCCAAGCTGGCCGATGTGAGCGAACCGACCGTCAACCGTTTCTGCCGTCGCCTCGATACCAAGGGTTTCCCCGATTTCAAGCTGCACCTCGCCCAGAGCCTGGCCAACGGCACCCCTTATGTGAACCGCCACGTGGAAGCGGAAGACGGCCCGGATACCTATACCGCCAAGATCTTCGAATCCACCATGGCCTGCCTCGATGCCGCCAAGAACAGCCTGGACATCTCGGCCATCAACCGCTGCGTCGATATTCTGACCCAGTCCAAGAAGATCAGCTTCTTTGGTCTGGGCGCCTCCTCCGCCGTCGCCCGGGATGCCCAGAACAAGTTCTTCCGCTTCAATATCCCCGTGGTGAGCTTCGATGACATCGTCATGATGCGCATGAGCTGCATCAACAGCAGCGAAGGGGACGTGGTGGTCCTCATCTCCCACACCGGCCGCACCAAGGCCCTGGTGGAAATTGCCGCGCTGGCCCGGGAAAACGATGCCACCGTCATCGGCATGACCGCCAAGGACTCTCCCCTGGCCCGCGAATGCAACCTGGTGCTCTCCATGGACGTGCCGGAAGACACCGACGTCTACATGCCCATGGCCTCGCGCATCGCCCAGCTCGCCCTGGTGGACGTGCTAGCCACCGGTTTCACCCTGCGCCGTGGCATGAAATTTCGCGAAAACCTGAAGAAAGTCAAAGAAGGTTTGCGCGAATCCCGCTTTGATACCCCGCACTCCTCCTGATCATTCGGGGGTCCGCCCCCGACTGTCTATGCCAACGGGCTTGGTGTAGTATCGAAATTCAATCAAACAAGGCCACCCAGATGGCCTGCCAGTTGGCGCCATGCCACATGCTTGACGGGGCAGTATTTCAAGTCATATCAACTTCACATTGGAGTCTTTCATGCCAAGACGTACAAAGATTGTTACCACACTCGGTCCGGCGACCGATCGCGACGGCATTCTCGAGGGGATCATTCGCGCCGGTGCCGACATGGTGCGGATGAACTTCTCCCACGGCACTCCTGAAGATCATATCCAGCGCGCCAACCAGGTGCGTGACATCGCCGCCAAGCTGGGCCGCCACGTGGCCATCATGGGCGATCTGCAAGGCCCCAAGATCCGCGTCTCCACCTTCAAGGATGGCAAGATCTACCTCGCCATCGGTGACAAGTTCATTCTCGATGCCGCCCTCGGCAAGGGCGAAGGCTGCCAGGAGCAGGTCGGCATCGACTACAAGAGCCTGCCGCAGGACGTGGTATCCGGTGACATCCTGCTGCTGGACGATGGCCGCGTGCAACTGAAGGTCGAACAGGTCGAAGGCACCCGCATCCACACCACGGTGACCGTGGCCGGCCCGCTCTCCAACAACAAGGGCATCAACAAGAAAGGTGGCGGCCTCTCCGCCCCGGCCTTGACCGAGAAGGATAAGGAAGACATCAAGACCGCCGCCCGCATGAACGTGGACTACCTGGCGGTCTCCTTCCCCCGCAGCGGCGATGATCTGCGCTACGCCCGCGAACTGGCCCGCGAAGCCGGCTCCAACGCCAAGATCGTGGCCAAGGTCGAGCGCGCCGAGACCGTCGCCAGCGACGAGGCGATGGAAGACATCATCCTCGGCTCCGATGCCGTCATGGTGGCCCGTGGTGACCTGGGTGTCGAAATCGGCGACCCCGAACTGGTGGGTGTACAGAAGAAGCTCATTCGCCACTCCCGTCGCCTGAATCGCGTGGTCATCACCGCGACCCAGATGATGGAGTCCATGATCAACGCGCCGCTCCCGACCCGTGCCGAAGTCATGGACGTGGCCAACGCCGTGCTGGACGGTACCGATGCGGTGATGCTCTCCGCCGAGACCGCCGCCGGCCAGTTCCCCATCGAGACCGTGACCTCCATGGCCAGCGTCTGTGTGGGCGCCGAGAAGCACCCGAGCCTGAACGTCTCCAACCACCGCATGAGCTACACCTTCACCTCGGTGGAAGAGGCGGTGGCCATGTCCACCATGTATGCGGCCAACCACCTGGAAGGGGTCAAGGCGATCGTGGCGCTGACCGAGTCGGGCACCACCCCGCTGCTGATGTCCCGCATCAGCTCCGGCCTGCCCATCTTCGCCATGTCTCCTCACAACAAGACCCTGGCCTGGGCCAACCTCTACCGCGGCGTCACCCCCGTGCTGTTCGATGGCGACGAAACCAAGCCGGTCTACGAGGTGTGCCGCGACGCGCTGGACGTGCTCAAGGCCAAGGGACTGCTGCAAAGCGGCGACATGGTATTGCTCACCCACGGCGACAAGATGGAAACCGTCGGCAGCACCAACACCTGCAAGGTGATGATGGTCGAGTAATCGCCCCTCCTCCCTGCAACAAAAACGGCTCCCGCGGGAGCCGTTTTTTTATGGGATCTGCCCGGGTTCAACCGCGAAACAGCTCCACCTTGTCCCCATCCTGCAGGCTGCCGGCGCCGCGCACCACCACCTTGTCTCCCTGCTTGAGGGCGCCACTCACCGCCACCTCCCGGCTGTCCCCAAAGAGCACGGTGACCGGCACCCGGTTCACCGTGAGCGCCTCGCCGCGCTGCTCCACCTGATAGACCACGCTCCCCTCGGTGCCGAGCACCAGGGCATCCCGAGGCAGCAGCATGGTGTGCTCCTCTCCCATCGGCAGCGCCACCCGCACTGGCGAGCCGATGATGAAGGTGCCCGCTTCCGGCTTGAGGCGCAGCTCGATGAGCCGGGACTTGGGATCGGCGCTCGCCGCTCGCTGGTAATAGATGGCGTGGCTGCTGAGCTGCTCCCCTTCCACCCGCAACCGGGTCTGGGTGGCCAGTTGCCGGGCCCAGGCGATGGGCGCACGCAACCGGATGTCCGGCTGGTCCGGATTGACCAGCTCAAGCGCCTGTTCGCCCGCATCCACATGCTCCCCCGGCTGGATGAAGTGTTCATTCACCACTCCGTCAAACGGGGCAAAGATGCGGCTTCTGCGCAGCTGCTCCTCAATCTGGCGCACCTGCACCCGCGCCAGCTGCTCGGCCAGCTCAGCCTGCTCCACGTCATAGCGCGCCTTGTCATACTGGCTCTGGGAGGCACTCTTTTGCTGGTGCAAACGATCCAGGCGCTGGAACTCGGCGCGAGCGTAACGCAGGTTGCTCCCCTCTCTGGCTTGTTCCGCCCTCGCCTGCTCCAGCGAGAGGCGCAGGGTCGCGCTGTCCAGGCGCAGCAACTCGTCCCCCGCCTTCACCCGGCTGCCAAACTCGGCTATCCACTCCACCCGACCGCTCACTTCGGCGCTGAGCGCCGCCTGCTGGCGGCTTGCCACCGTTCCGCTGACCCAGATGCTGGCCCCCGCCTCTCCCTGGGCCACCTCCGCCAGCGTCACCATCTTGCTTTGTGCAAGCGCAGGCAGCCCGCCAGCCAGCAGCAGAGCCCCCACCACCATCCTTGTGAAACCTTGTGTCATCGATGAGCTCCTTGCTCAGGCACGCTGCCGAAGGGCGTGCGGTATGTCGGTCTGCTCCCCCAACCGCAGGAAGGCGGGCAACAGGATCAGGGTGAAGAGGGTGCTGCAACTCATGCCGCCGACGATGACGGTGGCCAGCCCCCGGTAGATTTCGCTCCCCTCGCTCGGACTCAGCATCAGGGGCAGCATGCCGAAGATGCTGGTGAGGCTGGTCATGGCGATGGGACGCATCCGGCTTTGCAGAGCATCGGTGACTGCCGACTGCCGGCTCATCCCCTCCCGCTCGGCCATCCTGGTCTGGTGCACCAGCAAAATGGCGTTGTTGACCACCAACCCGAGCAGGATGACGAAGCCGATGATGGTGAGCAAGTCCATCGGCAGCGGCGCCACCAGACCGCTCAGGTGCAGCGCCAGCACGCCGCCTACGGTGGCGAGCGGCAAGGTGAGCAACACCAGCACGGCATCCTTGAGGGAGGCGAAGACCCCCCACAGCAGAATGAGCAGTATCATCACGGCGAACAGGAAGATGCTGCCGAGGTTGCCGAGCGCCTGTTGCAGGCTGTCGGCATTGCCGGCGACCCGCAGCTCCCCCCCGGCAGGCAGCAACGGCCGGATGGCGGCAAAACTCTTGTGCTGCAGGGTGTCGAGCACCTGCTCCATGCTCATCCCCGCAGGGGGCGAAATCTGCAGACTGATGCTGCGCCGCCCATCGGATCGGAAGATGCTCTCAGGCCCGAGTTGTGGCTCCACCCGCAGCAGTTCCCCAAGGGGAACGATGCGCCCGGACGGGGTAGCAAGCGGCACCGCCTTGAGCTCGTCCGGGTTGGCGGAGGCCTGCCCCATCAGCAGGATGTCGAGCCGCTCATCCCCGTCGAAATATTCGCCGACCCGCAGACCATCGCCGAAGGTCTGGATGATGGCGGGCATCGGGGAGCGATCCCAGCCAACCTCGGCCAGGCGCCTGTCCTGGGGCACCAGCCGAAGCTCGGGAGCGGTGAAATCGAGTCCGGGCTCTGGCCTGACCTGGGCGCCGGGCAAGTCCCGCTGCACTATGGTCATGCTCTCCCTGGCCGCCTGATAGAGTTCGGGTAGCCCACCCCCCTGGATCAGCAGGGAGATGCTGTTTTCACTGTCAAAACCGCCAAACAGGGACCCCTGACCGCCAAATACCTGGGTGTCGGGAATGCCCACCAGCAATTGCTTCATCAAGAGCTGCTCCAGCACCTTGATCTGGTTATCCTCCTTTGGTCGCACCCCGATCTGGGCACCGCCCGGGTAGCGCAGGATGTAGTAGTTCTTGAGGACAGGCTCCTTCTCCCCTTTCATATAGGGGTCGAGGCGGGCAATCAGGGTATCGATCACCTCCTCCCGCTGGGCCTTGAGATTGACCCCGGGGGTGAAACTCATCCAGACGTCGATGGCGTCCCGCTTCACATCCGGCAGGTAGTTCATCTTGGGCAACATCAACCAGCTCACTAGCACAGGCCCCGTCATCATCAGGACGATGATGGCCCAGCGCCTGGGGGCGGTGGCAGTCCAGTGGATCACATGGCGGGTGACGCGGCACCACAGGCGCTCAAAGGGATCAATCAGCCGCTCGTGCCCCATCCAGCGCGCCGCCACCGCAGGCAACACCGTGACCGCCACCACCATGGAGACGGTCACCGCGCAGGCGATGGTGAGCGCAAGATCGGCAAACAACTGCCCTTCCACGTCGTTGAGCAGGAGCACCGGCAGGAAGATGGCGACCGTGGTCAGGGTGGACGCCACCAGAGCGGTCCACACCCGGCGGGTGCCCTCCAGCGCCGCCTCTCCCTTGCTGATGTCACCCCGCTCATGGCGCCGGTAGATGCTCTCCAGCACCACGATGGCGGCGTCGAGCACCATGCCGACCGCAAACGCAATGCCCGCCAGGGAGATGATATTGAGGGTCCGCCCCATCACCTTGAGCAGGCAGAAGGTGAGCATGATGCTGATGGGAATGGCGATCGCGATCATCAGGGTCGCCTTGAGCTGGCGTAGAAAGACCCAGAGGATGGCGCAGGAGAGCAGCACCCCGAGCCCCAGGTTGGCGGTCACCATGCTCACCGCCCGGTTGATGTAGAGGGAAGCGTCAAACGACTGCTCCATGTGCAGGCCGACCGGCTCCAGCACCTCCCGGTTGAGCTCCCCAACCTTGGCCTTGATCCCCTCGAGCGCCGCCAGGGCATTGGCGCCGCTCTCCTTGAAGATCTGCGCCGCGATGGCGGTGTTGCCGTTCTGGATGCGCAGCACCGGGTTCTCCTCCCGGGCCACTCTGATCTCGGCAACGTCCCGCAGATAGATGGGCAGGCCGTCACGCCAGTCCACCACCTTGTCCCCCAGGGCCGCCACGTCATAGCGACCGGCAAAGCGCAGCTTGTACTCCCAGCGTCCGATGTCGAGGGTCCCGGCCGACACATCCCAGCCCGTCGTTGCCCGGCTGGCGAGCACCGGGATCTCCACCCCCAGCTCGGCGGCGCGGTAAGGGTCGAAGCGGATCTGGATCTGGCGCTCGTTGATCCCCTCGATGTCGACCGTGGACACCCCGGGGATCCGCTCCAGCTCGGGCTTGACCCGCGCCTCGATCAGCGCCTGGTGATCGTCTATCTCCCCCTTGGCGCCGGGCAGTTGCTGGATGAAGAAGAAGGTCAGGGTGTCGTTGCTGCTGTAGTTGTTGACGTAAGGGCCACCGATGTTGTCCGGCAGCCCCGAGACCCGGTTCAGGCGGGAGATGACGTCAAGCTGGGCCCGCTGCATGTCGGTGCCGAGGGCAAACTCCATGTCGATTTCGGTGAAGCCGGGGTAGCTGTTGCTGCTGAGGCTCTTGAGCCCCTGTACCCCCTGCATCTCCTGCTCGATGGGATCGGTTATCTCCGACTCCATCTCCTGGGGCGAGGCCGAACGCCAGTCCACCGTGATGTTGAGGTGAGGACGGTCTATGTCGGGAAACAGCTGGACGGGCAGTCCCCGGATGCTGAGCAGGCCCAGCAAAAAAATCAGCACGACCGAGACCGCCACCCAGATGGGGCGTTCGATCGCCGTTTTGGCGAGGTTCATTCACTCTTCCTGAGTTGTTGTTATCGGCCATTCCGATGGCCTTGCTTCCTGCCCCAAGGGTGGGGGCCATTGCATTAAACTGGAATTAATCGACCTTGTAAATGCCTGGTTGAACAACAAAAAACCGGCCACTAGGGCCGGTTGTCGGTTTACGCTCGGGGTCAGGCTGCATGCTCGACCGTGTTCGGTTGAGACAATCCTTCCAGCTCGCCAGGAGCGAAGTTGTCCACCTGGATAGCCTCGTAGCGCAGGGCATCGGCGGCCAGCAGCTTGTCCGCCTCCTCCTTGCCGAGGATGGACTGGGACAGGGCCGCAGCCACCAGCTCAGGCAGCGCCAGCTTGCGGGGCAGTCTGCCCTCTTTCTGGGCCTGCACCAGCTTCTTCTCGATGGGCTGCACCGAGACCATGGCCTGGAAGGCACGCTCCATCAGCCCCACCGGATCCGCCTCGTCCTTGCCCACATAACAGAGCGCGGTCAGACGATCCCGGAACTCGCCCGGCGTCATCATGGCCAGACAGATGGCATGGCAGCGATCGTCCGCCGGCATCTTGTAACCGACGCCGAACGGGAACACCACCCGCTTGAGTACGGCACCCACCACCTTGTTCGGGAAGTTCTGGAAGAAGCCCTCGAACGCCTTGCCAATCAGGTAGAGGTTGCGCTCCACCGCGTACTGCACGAACGGCAGGTCAGAGACCATGCGGCCCTGATCCTCGTAATGCTTGAGGGTGGCGGAGGCCAGGTAGAGGTGGCTCAGCACGTCACCCAGACGGGCGGAGATCATCTCCTTGCGCTTGAGATCCCCGCCCAGCATCAGCATGGAGACGTCGGCGCACAGGGCCAGCCCCTTGCTCATGCGAGAGAGCTGCTTGTAGTAGCGGGCGGTTTCACCAGCCACCGGCGCGCTGTTGAACTGGCCCAGGGTCAGCCCCTGGAACAGGGCACCGAAGAAGTTGCCGGTACCGAAGGCGATGTGTTTCATCAACAGGGCGTCAAACTTCTCGAGACCGCGCTCCACATCGGTGTCGGCCGCCGCTTCCAGCTCGGCAAACACGTACGGGTGACAGCGGGTAGCCCCTTGCCCGAAGATCATCAGGTTACGGGTCAGGATGTTGGCCCCTTCCACCGTGATGGCGACCGGAATACCCATGTAGGCGTAGCCGGTGTAGTTTTTCGGGCCCAGCTGGATGGCGCGACCGGCGTGGATGTCCATGGAGTCATCCATGATCTGGCGCGCCATCTCGGTCATGTGGTACTTGGAGATCGCGGTGACGATGGCCGGTGCCTGACCCAAGTCCAGGGAACCTGCGGTCATGCGACGAGCCCCTTCGAGCTGATAGGTGAGGCCGCCGATGCGGGCCAGCGCTTCTTGCACACCTTCAAACTTGCCGATGGACATGCCGAACTGCTTGCGCACATAGGAGTAGGCGCCCACGGTGCGGCTCGCCATGTGACCGCAGGCGGTGCCAAGGGCTGGCAGCGAGATGCCGCGACCGGCGGAGAGGCACTCCACCAGCATGCGCCAGCCGCGGCCGGCGTAATCCGGGCCACCGATGATCCAGTCGAGCGGAATGAACACATCCTTGCCGAAGGTCGGACCGTTCAGGAACGCCAGCCCCATGGGGTAGTGGCGATCGCCGACGCGCACGCCAGGGTGACTGGTCGGGATCAGCGCACAGGTGATGCCGATCTCTTCCTTGTCACCCAGCAGTTTTTCCGGGTCATAGAGCTTGAACGCCAGCCCCAGCACGGTGGCGCGCGGCGCCAAGGTGATGTAGCGCTTGTTCCAGTTCAGGCGAATACCCAGCACCTCTTCCCCCTTGTGCATCCCCTTGCAGACGATCCCCTTGTCCGGGATGGCGCCCGCATCGGAGCCCGCTTCCGGCCCGGTCAGGGCGAAGCAGGGTACCTCCTTGCCGTTGGCCAGCCCCGGCAGCCAGAAATCTTTCTGGGCCTGGGTGCCGTAATGCATCAGCAGCTCGCCCGGGCCGAGGGAGTTGGGCACCATGACGGTGACCGCGACGCTCAGGCTCTTGGTGGCGATACGGGTGACGATGGTGGAGTTGGCAATCGCCGAGAACTCGCGGCCGCCGTAGGATTTCGGGATGATCAGGGAGAAGAAGCCTTCTTTCTTCAGATAGTCCCACACCGGCTCCGGCAGGTCCTTGGTCTCGTTGACGATCTTGAAGTCGTCCACCATGGCGAGCAGGGTTTCGACCTGGTTGTCGATAAAGGCCTGCTCTTCTGCGCTCAGCTCGGCCTTGCCGTAGCCGTGCAGTTTCTTCCAGTCCGGGTTGCCGCGAAACAGCTCCCCATCCCACCAGACGGAGCCGGCCTCCATGGCCTCCCGCTCGGTGGCCGACAGGGGCGGCAATATCTTCTTGAAGATGCCGAACACGGGGCGGGTCACCACCTTTTTACGGATGGCGGGGACACCGAGCACCACGGCTATCGCCAGCACCAGCAGGACAAGCAATGTGATCATACCGAAGTTCCTTCTATTTCACTGTTTCCGTTGATTATTGTTAGGTGTTACACGGCCAGGGAGAGCCTGGTCGACTCCACGGGCGCCCCGACACCGGACGCCAGATAAGGAATGACGTTGCGCACCAGCCCTTCCACATCGAGCTGCTGGCCAAAATCGGCCTGGGCGATGTCACGCAGGGCATCGGCCGAGGCCATGGTGAAGACGACGGTGCCCAGGGTGAAGTGCAGGCGCCAGAAGAGATCCGCTGGCGACAAATCCGGATTGGCCTTGGAGATGGCCTGGGTGATCCCGTGCAGGGTCGCCCCATAATGGGTGGTAATAAAGCGGCGCAGGTGGCCCTGACTGTCGATATAGCCGCGCCCCAGCAACTGCATGAAGAGCGCCGGACCATTCGCCCTGACGGCCGACAGTTTCATCAGAGGTTCGACAAAGCTCTCGAACACCTGCAACAGGGTCAGCTGATCCTGCGCCATCAACGTCTGCAACCGCCCGTCCAGTGCCGGCATGAAGAGGCTCAGATAACGGTCGAGCACCGCCTGGATAAGCTCCTTCTTGGAGCCGAAGTGATAATTGACCGAAGCCAGGTTCACATCGGCCTCGCTGGTGATCAGACGCAACGAGGTATCGGCGAACCCTCGCTCGGCAAACAGCACCTCGGCGGCGTCGAGAATACGGTTCTTGGTATCGATTTTACTCACTGGACACCTCACTTAAACGAATGTTTAAAAAGTACGTTTCACGCCCACCCATGTCAAGAGAATGTGAACAAGTGTTGGCTAAATGTTTTTAATCAAAAAAGAGGGAAGATGGCGGGAACTTCGCGGCGAGACGGCACTCTATATCTATGCCACTGCAATTAAACATTAAGTCTCGCCCAACCTGCGTCATGCTAGTTGGGCATTTTTTTGGCCTGCCGTCACCCGATGCGCCGACAGAGAACCAAAAAAAACCGTCGCAGGGGCGACGGCGGGGAAAACGGGTCTGACCATCCAGTGTCGACCCATCGATGGGTGTTCAGGCTTGCATCGATGTCGCCATCCTCGCAGTGAAACGTCATCAGACTTTGTCAGCACAGACCCAAATTGTGACAAAGTATGGCAACCAGCCACATGGCCCGGCTTCGCCAATCTTGCTATGCTGTCGCCTCATGCCAGAGGGGAGAGAAGATGAAGTATACAGTCGATACCCACACGCACACCGTCGCCAGCACCCACGCCTACAGCACCATTCACGATTACCTGCCCATCGCCAAAGCCAAGGGGATCAAGCTGTTCGCCACCACGGACCATGGCCCGGACATGGCAGATGCCCCGCATTACTGGCATTTCGTCAATCTGCACGTGTTGCCCAGAGTCGTGGACGGGGTCGGCATCCTGCGCGGCATAGAAGCCAACATCAAGAACATTGACGGTGAAATAGACTTCCCCGAGCGCTACGAGTCCCGGCTCGACATGATCATGGCGGGCTTTCACGAACCGGTGTTCCCCCCCTGCGATCAGGCGACCCACACCCAGGCCATGATCAACGCCATTCGAAGCGGTCGGGTCGACATGATAAGCCATCCCGGCAATCCCGCCTTCCCCATCGATATTCAGGCGGTGGTCAAGGCAGCGGCAGAGTATCGAGTGGCGCTGGAGGTCAACAACTCCTCGTTCAGTCACTCCCGTGCAGGCAGTGAAAGCAACTGCCGCGCCATCGTCGAGGCAGCGCGCGATCTGGGTGCCTACCTCACTTTCGGCTCCGACTCCCACGTGGCATTCAGCCTCGGCGACTTTGATCACTGCCATCGGCTGGTCACCGAAGCCAACTTCCCACATGAGCGGATCCTGGCCCGCTCCCCCCGTGCCCTGCTCGATTTTCTCGAGAGCCGCGGCCGTGCTCACATCCCGGAGTTCGTTGACCTCTGATATGCCTTAACATCATGAGCCAACTCATAAAATCGAGTTGGCTCAATTGACTTGTCCGGCTTTTTTCACGACTCTGAACATCAAGCCGCCGGTATAGCTCAGTTGGTAGAGCAGCGCATTCGTAATGCGAAGGTCGTAGGTTCGACTCCTATTACCGGCACCAGACAGACGAAGGGTTGGCCTCAGTGCGAGGCCAACCCTTCGTGCTGTTTGTCTCGGGTCTCTGGCCAAGACGCCGAAGTGACTGCGCCAGAACACCCTCCCCCACCATCCGAGACGGTCCTGTTCATCTTTCAGAGCCTGACGCTCCAACCTGGCCCCACCGACAGAGAGGGCAGCCAGGCAGCCACGCCCCGGCTGCACCTGGGTGAGCATCGTTATCCAGAGGCCCCTCAGCGCTGGGCATAGATCTGGTCGAACACCCCGCCCTCCTTGAAGTGAGTGCGCTGGATCACAGGCCACGCGCCGAAGGTCTTCACCACGTCGAGGAAGGTGGCGTTCGGGAAACGGTCTGCAAACTCGGCGAGGATCGCCGGGTTGCGCGGGCGTAGATAGTTGCTGGCAGCGATGCGTTGGCCTTCGTCGGACCAGAGATAGGCCAGATAGGCTTCGGCCTCCTTGCGGGTACCCTGCTTGTCGACCACCTTGTCCACCACTGACACCGGCAGCTCGGCCACGGCGGTGACGCTCGGATAGACCACCTCGAAGCTGCCACGACCGAACTCCCGGGCAATCATCTCGGCTTCGTTTTCGAACGTGACCAGCACGTCCCCTATGCGGTTTTGGATGAAGGTGGTGGTGGCGGCGCGGCCGCCGGTGTCGAGCACGGGAACCTGCTTGAACAGCTTCCCGACAAATGCCCTGGCCGCATCTTCATCGCCCCCCTGCTCCAGCACATACCCCCAGGCAGACAGATAGGTGTAGCGGCCGTTCCCCGAGGTCTTGGGGTTGGGCACGATGACCTGTACCCCCTCCTTGAGCAGATCAGGCCAATCCTTCAACCCCTTGGGGTTGCCCTTTCGCACGATGAACACGGTGGCCGAGGTGAAGGGGGCGCTGTGATCCGGCAGGCGATCCGCCCACCCCTTGGGCACCAGGCCCCCATGCTCGGCGAGGGCGTTGATGTCGGTGGCCATGTTCATGGTGATGACATCGGCGGGCAGGCCGTCGATGACGGCGCGCGCCTGCTTGCTCGATCCGCCGTGGGACATGTTGATCTGCAGTGGCTCCCCACCTTCGGCCTGCCAGTGCTTCAGGAAGGCTCCGTTGTACTCCTTGTAAAAATCGCGCATCACGTCATAGGAGGCGTTGAGCAGGGTGGTCGCCTGGGCCAGCGGGGCGAGAGCCAGTCCTGCAACAAGCAGGGTGGCGGGCACGAGTCGTTTCATTTCACATCCTTGGAATGAGGGGCGAGTGACTGACTATAAGAGCCGACCATTTATTCTTTGAAAGAATAATTACTGCTCAGCTTATGCGATAAATGGCATCTCCTGGGTCCGGCGCAACGGATGACGGCGATGAGGTGGTCACCTCCAGGCGGGCCATGATGGCTGCCGAGGACGGCGCCCATGAGCCTGGGGCTCCTCCTGCCCGCTCCCTGCCCCGGGCAGGGAGCGCCGTTGTCACCAGCCTCGATTTGGCTTCTCGACATGACAGATAAAAAACGGGGCGAACCTAGTGGTTCGCCCCTGATGCTTTTTACGTCAACCCCGAGGGGTCAACCCTGTTTGTCTGATGCCGGCTCTGCGTCCTTCGGCGCCTGCCAGCCGCCACCGACGGCCTTGTAGAGGGCGACCTGGTTACTCAGCTGGGCGAGCCGGGTGCTGATGAGCCCCTGCTTGGCGCTGAACAGGGAGCGCTGGGCGTCGAGGCGGGTCAGGTAGCTGTCCACCCCTTGCTCGTAACGCACCTCCGCCAGCCTGAAGTAGGTCTGGTTGGCATCCACCAGCGCCTGTTGCGCCTGCAGCTGCTGCGCGTAGTCCGCCTGGGCACCGAGGGTGTCCGCGACCTCCTTGAAGGCGGTCTGGATGCTCTTCTCGTAGCTCGCCACCGCCTGCCTGGTCCCCACCTCGGCCACGTCCAGATCCGCAACGCGCTTGCCGCCGTCGAAGATGGGCAGATTGATCTGGGGCATGAAGGTCCAGGTGCCGGTGCCGCCGTCAAACAGACCGTTCAGCTGGTTGCTGGCGGTGCCCGCCGTCGCGGTGAGCGAGATGGTCGGGAAGAAGGCGGCACGGGCCGCTCCGATATTCGCGTTGGCCGCCTTCAGGTTGTGCTCCGCCGCCAGGATGTCCGGGCGTTGCTGCAACAGGCTGGAGGGAGCCCCCACCGGGATCGGCGCCAGTTTCACCTCTGCCAGGGTGGCCGGTTGTGCCGCCAGCACCGGGATATCGGTGCCAAGCAGCAGGGCCAGACCGTTTCTGTCCTGCTTCACCAGACGCTGGTATTGCGCCTGGCTGACCTTGGCGTTTTCCAGTGCCGTGCGCCCCTGGGCCAGCTCCATCTCGGAGGCGGCGCCCAGGCGGTATTTGTGCTCGGTGAGGGCATAGCTCTCCTGCTCGGTGGCGAGGGTCGCCTGGCTCAGGGCCAGCAACTCCTGATCGGCCAGCAGGGTGAAGTAGGCATTGGCCACCGAGGCCACCAGGGCGATCTGGGTGCTGCGCTGGGTCTCGATTTGCGCCAGATAGGTCTCAAGGGCCTGATCTTTCAGGCTCTGGATCCGGCCAAACAGATCCAGCTCATAGGCGGTGATGCCGATGTTGGCGCCGTACTGGCTGCTGATGGTGCCCTGCCCCGTACTACTGAGATCGTCGGATCCCTGCTGGCGGGTGCCGCTGCCACTGGCGGCCAGGGTCGGCAACTGGGCCGCCCGCTGGATACGGTATTTCGCCTCGTAGGCCTCGACGTTGAGGGCTGCCAGGCGCAGATCCCGGTTGCTCTCAAGGGCGGTGCCGATCAGCGTCTGAAGGGCCGGGTCCTGGAACTGCTGGCGCCAGGGGGCAAGTTCCCCGGCGGCCAGGTCAGCTTGCCAGGAGGCGCCTTGGGGCAGCTCGGGGCGCTGGTAGTCGGGGGCCATGGAGCAGCCCCCCAGCATCAGGGTCACGCCAAGGGCGATCAGGGTCTTAGTCATGGTTGATCTCCTTGGTGTGAACACTCTCTTCCCCGGCATGCTTGCGTTCGGTGAAATAGCGCATCACCAGCACGAAGAACAGCGGCACGAAGAAGATGGCGAGTACGGTGGCACTGATCATCCCCCCCATCACGCCGGTCCCGATGGCGTTTCGGCTGCTGGCGCCCGCCCCGGTGCTGATCACCAGGGGCAGTACCCCCAGGATGAAGGCGAGCGAGGTCATCAGGATGGGGCGCAGACGCTGACGCGAGGCCTCCACCACCGCATCCCCGAGCCTCATCCCCTTGTCGTGCAGCTCCTTGGCGAACTCGACGATGAGGATGGCGTTCTTGGCCGACAGCCCGATCGTGGTGAGCAGGCCCACCTGGAAGTAGACGTCATTCTCAAGCCCGCGCAGGGTCGCGGCCAAAATGGCCCCCAGCACCCCGAGCGGCACCACCAGCATGACCGAGAACGGAATGCTCCAGCTCTCGTAGAGGGCCGCCAGACAGAGGAAGACCACCAGGAGCGAGATGGCGTACAGGGCCGGCGCCTGGGAGCCTGCCTGACGCTCCTGGAAGGAGAGGCCGGTCCACTCGATACCGATCCCTTCCGGCAACTGTTTCACCATCTCCTCGATGGCCGCCATGGCGTCACCCGTACTCTTGCCAGGGGCCGCCTCACCGACGATCTCCATGGCGGAGACACCGTTGTAGCGCTCAAGACGGGGCGAGCCGAAGCTCCACTCCGTGCTGGCAAAGGCGGAGAAGGGCACCATCTGGCCCGCGCTGTTGCGCACGTACCACAGCTTCAGATCTTCCGGGTTCATCCGGAAAGGGGCATCCGCCTGCAGATAGACCTTCTTGACCCGGCCTCTGTCGACGAAGTCGTTCACATAGGAGGAGCCCCAGGCCGCCGACAGGGTGTTGTTGATGTCGGTGATGGAGAGCCCCTGGGCCAGCGCCTTCTCGTAATCGATCTTGATGTCGAGCTGGGGCGTGTCTTCCATCCCGTTCGGGCGTACCCGTACCAGGTTGGGATCCTGCGACGCCATGCCGAGCAACTGGTTGCGCGCCTGCATCAGCTTCTCGTGACCCAGACCGCCGCGGTCCTGCAGGAAGAAGTCGAAGCCGGTGGCCGTGCCGAGTTCCGGAATGGGGGGCAGGTTGAAGGCGAAGACCTGGGCTTCCTTGATGCTGAACAGGAACCCCATGGCGCGGCCGATGATGGCATTGGCGCTGCGCTCTTCTCCCTTGCGCTCACTCCAGTCCTTGAGCTTGATGAAGGCCATGCCGCTGTTCTGACCGCTACCGGCGAAGCTGAAGCCCGCCACCGTCAGCACGGAGTCCACGTTCTCCTTCTCGTTCTCGAGGAAGTAGTCGCGCATCTCCCCGAGCACCACCTCGGTCCGCTCCTTGGTCGCCCCCACCGGGAGCTGCACCATGGACATGATGACCCCCTGATCCTCTTCCGGCAGGAAGGAGGTGGGCATGCGCATGAAGAGCACCGCCAGCACCGCCAGCATGGCCAGATAGATGATGCCATAGCGGGTGCCCTGCTTGATCACCTTGCGCACGCCGTTCTGGTAACGGTTGGCGTTGGTGTCGAAGAAGCGGTTGAACCAGCCGAAGAAACCGCGCTGGGCGCCGAATTCACCGTGCTTCATGGGTTTGAGCAGGGTGGCGCACAGGGCCGGGGTCAGGATCAGGGCCACCAGCACCGAGAGCACCATGGCCGAGACGATGGTGAGTGAGAACTGGCGATAGATGGCACCGGTAGAGCCACCGAAGAAGGCCATGGGCACGAACACCGCCGACAGCACCAGGGCGATGCCCACCAGGGCGCCGGTGATCTGGGTCATGGACTTGCGGGTCGCCTCGAGGGGGGAGAGATCCTCCTCGCTCATCAGACGCTCCACGTTCTCCACCACCACGATGGCGTCATCCACCAAGAGGCCGATGGCGAGCACCAGACCGAACATGGTCAGGGTGTTGATGGAGAAGCCGAAGGCCGCCATCACCCCGAAGGTGCCGAGCAGGACCACTGGCACCGCGATGGTCGGAATCAGGGTTGCCCGGAAGTTCTGCAAGAACAGATACATGACGCAGAACACCAGGAAGATCGCCTCGATCAGGGTCTGCACCACCTCCTCGATGGAGATCTTCACGAACGGCGTGGTGTCGTAGGGATAAACGATCTCCATGTTGGCCGGGAAGTACTCGGAGAGTTCACCCAGCTTGGTCCGCACGTGCTCGGCGGTGTCCAGGGCGTTGGCACCGGTCGCCAGTTTGATGGCGACGGCGGCGGTGGCCTGGCCGTTGTAGAGCGCGGTCGCGTCGTAGTTTTCACCGGCAAGCTCGACCCGGGCCACGTCCTTGAGCTGGACCTTGGAGCCGTCCTGGTTCACCCGCAGCAGGATGTTGTTGAACTCCTCCACGGTGGAGAGCCGGGTCTGGCCCATGATGGTGGCGGTAAATTGCTGATCGCTCACCGCAGGGGTCCCCCCCAGCTTGCCGAAGGCAACCTGGGCGTTCTGGGCCTTGATGGCGGCCTGAATGTCGGCCGGGGTCATCTGCACCCGGTTGAGCTTGTGGGGATCGAGCCAGACGCGCATGGAGTACTGGCTGCCGAACAAGGTGATGTCACCGACCCCGTCCAGACGGCTCAGGGGCTCCTTGATGTTGGCTACCACATAGTCCGCCAGGTCATCGTTGGTCATGGCGCCATCGGTGGAGATGAAGGCGGCCACCATCAGGAAGCTGCTGGAGGTCTTCTGGACCCGCACGCCCTGTTGCTGCACCTCTTGGGGCAGGAGCGACATGGCCTGTTGCAGCTTGTTTTGCACCTGCACCTGGGCGATGTCGGGATCCGTACCCGGCTTGAAGGTGAGGGTCACGCTGACGTTCCCTGACGAGTCGGATTGCGCCGACATGTAGAGCAGGTGATCCAGCCCGGTCATGTTCTGCTCGATGATCTGGGTCACCGAGTCTTCCACCGTCTTGGCGGAGGCCCCCGGGTAGCTGGCGGAGATGCCAACCGCCGGCGGGGCGATGGTCGGGTACTGGGCCACCGGCAGGCCGATGATGGCCATGGCCCCGGCCAGCATGATCACCAGGGCGATCACCCAGGCGGAAATGGGTCTATCTATGAAAAAACGTGCCATGAGGCGACTACTCCATCCTACTGCTTGGTTGCCGGGGTCTGTTGTGCGCTGTTGCCGGCACGTTCAGTGGGCGCCACCACAACCCCGGGTTTGACTTTCTGCAGACCGGCGACGATCACCTTCTCGCCAGCCTTGAGACCGGACTCCACCACCCAGCTGTCGCCGGACATGCGGCCGACCTGCACTTCACGCAGTTCCACCTTGTTGTCCGCCGTCACCACCATGACGGTGGCACCGCCCTTGGGGGTGCGGGTCACGGCAGTCTGGGGCACCAGCAGGCCTTGCGGGCGCTCGCCCTCCTGCAAGGTGGCGCGCATGAACATGCCGGGCAGCAGCAGTTGATCCGGGTTGGGCACGATCACCCGCAGGGTCACCATGCCGGTCGCCTCGTCCACGGTCACGTCGGAGAACTGGAGGGCCCCTTTCTCGCCATACTGGCTGCCATCTTCCAGCTGGAAGCTGACACCGGCCCCGTCCTTTTCCCCCTGGGTCAGCTTGCCCTCGGCCACCAGGCGCTTGAGCCGCAGCAGGTCGGCGGTGGACTGGCGCACGTCCACGTACATGGGATCGAGCTGGGAGATGGAGGTGAGGCTGTCCGCCTGCTGGGCGGTCACCAAGGCACCCTCGGTCACCGCCGACTTGCCGATGCGGCCGCTGATGGGGGCAGTGATGCGGGTGTAGGCCAGGTTGATGTTGGCGGTCTGCAATGCGGCCTTGGCGGCCCCGATCTCGGCCAGCTGCTGTTTCCAGGCCGCGTCGGCGTCGTCATACTCCTGGCTGCTGATGGCTTTCACCTTCACCAGCTCGGCGTAGCGCTGGGCCTTGAGGCGGGCGCTGCGCTCGTTGGCCTCGGCCTTGGCGAGGTTGGCCTTGGCGGAAGCCACTTCGGCCTGATAGACGGCGGGATCAATCTGATAGAGCAGTTGACCGGCCTTGACGTCGCTCCCCTCGGTGAACAGGCGCTTGAGGATGATGCCGTTCACCTGGGGACGCACCTCGGCCACCCGCAGGGGGGCGGTGCGGCCGGTAAGCTCGGACAACAGTTGCAGGGGGGCCGTATGGAGGGTGACCACGTCCACGGCGGCGGGAGGCATCTCCCCCATGGCCTGCTGGGCCCCGTCCTTGTCACCACAGCCAGCCAGCAGGCCGCTTGCCAGCAAGGCAAGGCCGACCGAACGTGCGAGAATATGTTTATGCATCAAGACTCTGAACCTCTGTTTCAATCAAAAAGAAGTGACAAAACCACAGGGTTTATAAGGCCCCTGTTGGTAAAACGGCGAAGATGAGGCAATATACATACATTCATGAATGTATGTAAGAAACTTTTTTCACTTTTAAACAGGACCGGAGTCAATGGCCAGACGCACCAAAGAAGAGGCGCAGCAAACCCGCTGCAACATCATGAGCACGGCCCTGGATCTCTTCTGCCAACAGGGGCTGGCACGCACCAGCCTGACCGATATCGCCAAGGCGACGGACCTCACCCGGGGCGCCATCTACTGGCACTTCAAGAATAAAGAAGAGCTGTTCGTCACCCTGTGGGAGGAGCTGTGTGCCCCCCTCTCCCACCAGCTCGATGCCTGCGTCGACGAGGCGGAGGCGGATCCCCTGGGCAAGCTGCGCAGCTTTCTCAAGGAGGTGATGCTCAAGATCAGCACCGAGCCCGCCCACCAGCAGATGTTCACCATCATGTTCAATCTGGAATCCATGGAGGGAGAGGCCGCCGTCATGCGCGAGCACATGCACCTGCAATCCATGAATTTCTTCCGGGATCTGGAGATCACCCTGGCCAATGCCGTGCGTCGCGGCCAACTGCCCGAGGGGCTGGATCTGCGCCGCGCCGCCACCCTGCTCCACTGCACCCTGGACGGCTACATCATCAACTGGCTGCACTTCCCGGATCGCATCGATCTGATTGAGGAGTCGGACTTTCTCCTCGATACCCTGTTCACCCTCATCGCGAGCCCCACCCTTCGCCGCCACCCCTGAGTCTGCAAGACGCGCCGCCCCCGCCAATGCTCAACAGCCGGGGGCAAACCTGCTAGAGTAACGCCCCCCACCACGATGAGCCCGACACCCTTGCCACACGCCCCCGCGCCGGCGCACGACGCCGCCCCTCGCCCCGCCCTCGTGGCAGGCGCCCATGCCCCCTTCCTGGCCCTGCTGGGCAGCGGCCGTCATCTGCTGGAGGCCGGTTGCGGGGCAGGAGAGGATCTGCGCCTCTTTCGCCAGCAAGGCCTCACCGTGACCGCCTTCGATGCGAGCCGAGCGCAGGCCGCCGCCGCCTCGCGCCTGTGCGGCCAGCCGGTGCGAGTCTGCCGCTTCGAGCAGATGCGAAGCGTCGTTCCCTATGACGGCATCTGGGCCAGCGGCTCCCTCCCCTGTCTGCCCGAACACGAGATAGCCCCGGCGCTCGGTCATCTGGCCACCCTCCTCAAGGCCGGGGGCCCTCTCTACGCCTCCTTCCCCCACGGGATGGGCGAACCGCAGCCACGGTCGGGGGAATATCCCCTGCAGACCCGGCTCGACGAGGCGGGGCTGCGACGCCTGATCGCTCCCCTCCCCTTCACCCTGCACCATGGCTGGGTGGGGGAAGATGAAGTGAACGGCCCCTGGCTGCACGCCTTGCTGGTGCGGCGCTGATCCGCGAAAGCCCCCGAGGGCAGTGACACCTCACGGCATTCAGCCCGTTAACAATATTTAACCCTGAGTTAACCACCATAAAGCAGACAAGATGCGGTGTTTGTGTTAAAAAGCGGCATTAAAATCAAAATTAAATAACAAATCAGACACCAACACCTGGATTCCCCCATGAAACTCGTTCTCAATCTGGTTGCCGGTATCCTCGCCGGCCTGCTGCTCGGTCTCTATGCCCCCGAATGGGTCGCCCGCGTGCTGTTCACCGCCAAGACGGTGATAGGCCAGCTCATCACCTTCACCATCCCGCTCATCATCCTCTTCTTCATCATGAGCGGCATCGCCAGCCTGCCGAAGAACTCCGGCAAGCTGCTGGGCAAGACGGTGGGGCTCTCCTACTGCTCCACCATACTGGCGGGCCTGTTCGCCTTCACCGTGGCGAGCCACCTGATCCCGCACCTGACCACGGCCGCCGAGCCCACCGCCGAGGCTGCCACCAAGCTCGCTTCCTACATCAATCTCGAGATCCCGCCCCTGTTCGGGGTGATGTCGGCCTTGGCCGCCGCCTTCGTGTTCGGCATCGGCATCAGCGCCACCCAGGCCACCGACCTGCGCCGGGTCGCCGATCAGGGCCGTGACATCATCGACCGCCTGCTGGCACGCGTGATCATTCCCCTGCTCCCCTTCTACATCGCCGGCGTCTTCGTCGAGATGACGGTGGAAGGCACCGTCTTCGCCACCCTCAAGACCTTCGGAGTGGTGCTGGTGATGGCCATCGTCATGCACTGGATCTGGCTCTGCGTCCTGTTCGTCGGCACCGGCCTCGCTCAGGGGCGCTCCCCCGTCATGCTCATCAAGAACATGCTGCCCGCCTACTTCACCGCCCTTGGCACCATGTCCAGCGCCGCCACCATTCCGGTGGCCCTGCAAGCCAGCAAGCGCAACGGCGTGAGCGACGGCATCGCCAACTTCACCGTGCCCCTGTGCGCCACCATCCACCTGTGCGGCTCCACCATCACCCTGGTGACCTGCGCCACGGCGGTGATGTTCCTCTCCGAACACCTGGCCATTCCGGGCTACGGCACCATGGTGCCCTTCATCATGATGCTGGGCGTCATCATGATTGCCGCGCCGGGCGCACCGGGTGGCGGTGTCATGTCCGCGCTCGGCCTGCTCACTTCCATGCTCGGCTTCGGTGAGGCCTCCATCGCCCTGATGATCGCCCTCTACCTGGCCCAGGACAGCTTCGGCACCGCCTGCAACGTCACCGGTGACGGCGTCATCGCCCTGTGGGCCGATCGTTTCGCCCGGGGCGAGCCAGCACTCAGCACCGAGCAGGACGCAGCCTGATAGCGCAGGCAATAAAAAACGGGAGCCATCGGCTCCCGTTTTTTATTGGTGCAAGAGGGCGTCTCAGCCCCGGCGACGGATCACCCCTTCCTGCATGGTGCTCGCCACCAATACCCCATCCCGGGTGAAGAACTGGCCGCGCACCAGACCCCGACCGCCGCTGGCGCTCGGGCTGTCCACCACGTAGAGCAGCCAGTCGTCCAGCCGGAACTCCCGGTGGAACCACATGGAGTGATCGATGGTGGCCACCTGCATGTCCGGCTCCCAGTAGGAGACCCCGTGGGGCTGCAGGGCGGCGAACAGGAAGTGGAAGTCGGAGGCATAGGCCAGCAGGTAGTTGTGGACCCGCTGATCGTCCGGCACCGGGCCATTGGCCTTGAACCAGGTGTAGCGAAGGGGCTCGTGAACATCCGGGCGGATGGGGTCCACCAGGGTCACGGGGCGAATTTCGATGGGCTTCTCGCACAGGATCTTGTCCCGCAGGGCCGCCGGGATCATCTGCTCGTAGGGACGCACCAGCTCCAGCTCGCTCTTGAGCTGCTCGGGGGGCGTGATGCCGGCCGGCATCTTCGTCTGATGCTCGAAGCCCTCGGCCTCCACCTGGAAGGAGGCGTTGAGGTAGAAGATGGGCTTGCCATTCTGGATGGCCTTGACCCGGCGGGTGGAGACGGTCTGGCCGTCGCGGATGTTCTCCACGTCGTAGACGATGGGCTTGTTGGCATCCCCGGGGCGCAGGAAGTAGGAGTGGAAACTGTGGACCTGGCGGTCGCTTGCCACCGTCTGCTTGGCGGCTGACAAGGCCTGCCCCATCACCTGTCCGCCAAACACGGATCGCAACCCGAGATCCTGGCTCTGGCCCCGAAACAGGCCCTCCTCGATCTTTTCGAGCGCCAGCAACGCCAGCAGCTCATCCAGTACCTTGCTCATTGGTTTCTCCTGTCTTTGTGCGCGAAAGGCTAACAAGCCCGTCCCGACAGGGCAACCATCCTGATGCACATCCCCGTCTGCAACCACCTCCCCTTCAAAAAAGGGAAGTGTATGACGCTTTCCAGCCCGTACAGAGGGCACTCTGGCCCCCTCCCCTGGCAAGGGGAGGGCTGGGGTGGGGTCAGACGCGATCAAGCCATGCCCGAATAGAGACAACCACCCCGGGTAGATTTTCCATCACCTCCCTGTTGCTAAATCTCAGTACCGTCAGCGACAGGGCCGCCATGTAGGCATCCCGTCGCTTGTCATGACGCAGACCCCGCATGTCAAAATGGCTGTCGCCATCAACCTCAATGACCAACAACCGCCCGGGGCAGTAAAAATCCGCAATGTATGGGCCTATACCTTGCTGACGGCGAAACTTGACTCCGAGTTGCCCAGCCCGAAGCGCCTGCCACAATCGCCGTTCAGGCTCTGTTGGATTGTTTCGTTGTTCACGCCGTTTATCCAGCGTGGCCTCGCGGTTGAAAACACGAACTGGCTTCTCGTTCATGACAGTATTCCTCCGACTATGACCCCTGTCAGCATAACAACTACTCACCCCCTCCCAGCCTCCCCCTTCAAAAGGGGGAGGAGCTTGTCTGGCCCTTTCTCTCCCCTGGGCGATTCAGTCTCAAGGAACCCGGCAGGAGCAGAAAACAAAAAAGCCCGCACCTTGGGGTGCGGGCTTGTGGCGTGTCGGGGGCGAGCGGCCCGTGGCGGCGACTTACTTGCTGCCGGTGCCGGAATTGCGGGTGGAGGAGGTCGGCTTGCGACGGGCGGTGGTGGCACGGGCGCGCGGCTCCTTGCCCTGCATCTCCTTGTGGCGCTTCACGGCGCGACGGATCTGGGCGGCCTGCTTGTGGCGGGTGCTCTTGCCATCCTGCTGCAGATCGACCTTGGATTCGGTCTCGTTGGGCAGGTTGACCAGGCCGCGTAGGTAGTTCACCTCGGGGAGTTTCAGCTCCTGCCAGCCGCCGCGGGGGATGCCGCGATCCAGCTTGACGTCGCCGTAGCGGATACGCATCAGGCGGCTCACCTGCACTTCCTGGGATTCCCACAGGCGGCGCACTTCCCGGTTGCGGCCCTCGGTCAGGGTGACGTTGAACCACTGGTTCAGCCCCTCGCCACCGGCCGGCTTGATCTTGTTGAACTTGGCCATGCCGTCTTCCAGCTGCACGCCCTTGCGCAGGCGCTGCAACATGGCTTCGGTGATCTCGCCAAAGACCCGCACCGCGTATTCCCGCTCCACTTCGTGGCTCGGGTGCATCAGGCGGTTCGCCAGCTCGCCGTCGGTGGTGAACAGCAAGAGACCGGAGGTGTTGACGTCGAGGCGGCCGACCGCTATCCAGCGGGCGCCATCCATCTTGGGCAGACGATCAAACACGGTGGGACGTCCTTCCGGATCGTGGCGGGTACACATCTCCCCTTCGGGCTTGTGGTAGGCCAGCACGCGGCAGATCACTTCCTCTGCGGCGCGGGTCTTGACCTGGTGGCCATCCACCCGGATCACGGCGTTCACTTCGACGCGATCCCCCAGCGTGGCGACCTTGCCATCCACGCTGACCCGACCTGCGGTGATCAGGGCCTCCATCTCACGACGGGAGCCTTGACCCGCGCGGGCCAATACTTTTTGCAGTTTTTCACTCATCGGGTTTACCTGATTGTTGATCGCTGCCCGCCGACATCGCGGACAACCTTGGCTCTTGTGGGACGGCCCCGTTGGCCTCCCCACCATGTTCATGCTCAGCACGGCCTGCCAGAGGCTGACCGTCACCGCCCTCGCCCGGCATGAGCGACAAGGGGGCCTGCAGCTCGGGATCCAGCTCGGGGAGCTGCTCCAGACTCTGCAGGTTGAAATAGTCCAGAAATTCACGGGTGGTGGCGAGCAGCTCGGGGCGACCCGCCACCTCCTTGTGGCCGATGCTGCGCACCCAGCCACGCTCCTTGAGGGTGTTGACGATCTGGCTCGACACCGCCACCCCGCGGATGGCTTCTATCTCCGCCCGGGTGATGGGTTGACGATAGGCAATCAGCGTCAGCGTCTCCATCACGGCGCGGGAATAACGGGGAGCCCGCTCGCTCCACAGGCGCGACAGCTCCTCGGCATACTCCTGGCGGGCCTGGAAACGCCAGCCGGAGGCCACTTCTTTGAGCTCGACCCCCCGCTCGCTGTAATCCTGTCTGAGCTCTGCCAGCAGCAGCTGGACATAGCGGCCGGTGACCGGGTAGTCCGAGAGCACGCTGCCCTTGATTTCGCTCACCGTGAGGGGACGCCCCGCCACGAAGATCGCCGCCTCGATCAGGGTCTTCAATCGTTCAGCAGGCAGCGCCACGGTGGACCTCCCGGGTCCGCGCCCCTGGGGCCGCCCCTCGCTCAGTGTAGATGCTCATGCTCCTCCCCCTTCCCCTGACTGGCCAGGGCAAAATGGATGGGGCCCAGGGGCTCCGCCTGCAAGATCCAGATCAATTGCTCCTTGCACAGCTCCAGCAGGGCCAGGAAGGTCACCAGCACCCCCATGCGCCCCTCCTCGGCCCGCAGCACCTGCTCCAGGCGCAGGGTCTGGCCCAGGGAGAGCATGGCGAGGATCTCCGCCATCCGTACCCGAGTCGGGATCTGCTCGCGGCGGATCTGGTGATGTTCAAAATGAGTCGCGCGTTTTACCACACTTTGCATGTAAAGGGCGAGTTCAACCAGAGAAACATCGGGCGCCAATGGCTTCAAGGCACCAAAATCCGGCGCCATGGCGGCGGCGACGAAGATCTCCCGCTCCACCCTCGGCAGGGCATTGACCCGCTCCGCCCCCAGCTTGTAGCGCTCGTACTCCTGCAGGCGACGAATGAGGGTGACGCGGGGATCTTCCCCCTCCTCCTCGTCTTCCAGCTCCGGGGCCTTGGGCAGCAGCAGGCGGGACTTTATCTCCGCGAGCCAGGCCGCCATCAGCAGGTATTCCGCCGCCAGCTCGAGGTTGAGCCCCTGCATCAGATCCACGTACTCCATGTACTGGGCGGTGATCTGCAGGATGGGCAGGTTGAGGATGTCGAGCTGCTGGCGCCGGATGAGGTAGAGCAAGAGATCCAGCGGCCCCTCGAAGGTGTCGAGAAACACCTCCAGCGCATCGGGGGGGATGAACAAGTCCTGGGGCAGCTCATGGTAGGGCTGCCCCAGCACGGTGGCGATGGGCGGGGGAAGGGAAGCCTCCCCCGTCGTGCCCGCGGGGGTTGTCAGCGCGGGCACGGGGTCGGCAAGATCACTCAAACGGCGTCGGATCCCCGGCACCGCGGCGACGCAGCACGGGCTCGTCGTCGGAGAAGTCCACCACAGTGGTGGGCTGCTCGCCCAGATACCCGCCGTTGACCACCAGATCCAGCTGCTTGCCGAGCTTGTCGGCAATCTCCTCGGGGTCGAACTCCGCCATCTCGGAGCCCGGCAGGATCAGGGTGGTGGAGAGCAGCGGCTCACCGAGGGCCTCGAGCAAGGCCAGCGCGATGTTGTTGGCCGGGACCCGGATGCCGATGGTCTTCTTCTTCTCGTTCATGAGGCGACGCGGCACCTCCTTGGTGGCCTTGAAGATGAAGGTGTAGGGTCCGGGGGTGTTGTTCTTGACCAGCCGGAAGGCGGTGTTGTCCACCTTGGCATAGGTGGAGATCTCCGAGAGATCCCGGCACACCAGGGTGAAGTCGTGGTTCGGCTCGATGCGACGGATGCGGCAGATGCGCTCCAGGGCATCCTTGTTGCCCATCTGGCAGCCCAGGGCGTAGCCGGAGTCGGTGGGATAGACGATGACGCCGCCGTTTTGCAGGATCTGCACCGCCTGGCTGATGAGGCGAACCTGGGGATTGTCGGGATGTACGTAAAAATGCTGACTCATATGCTCTTCTCGCGATAGGGGGCACGCTCGTTGCCCGCTTCATGGTCAAGGGCCCCTTGGCCCATGACACTACCTTAACCTGTTTGACGCAGACTCGCCTGCATCAAAGATGCCGGCCCGGGGGGTCAGCGGCTGGCCAGCAGGCCCGCATGCTCCTCGGGGGTGAGCCCGAAATGACCGGGGTGACCCAGCCACAGCGGCATCCCCTCCTTGGGGAGCCAGAGGTGGCGGCCAAGCTCGGTCCAGTTGGAGGGGAAGTGAAAATCGGACCCCACCGAAATATAGAGATCGTGCTCCCTGGCCCACTGGCCGAGATTCGCCCGCTCCTGGGGGCTCTGCTGGGGCAGGGAGACCTCCATGGCATCCCCCCCGACGGCCTTGAAGGCCACCAACAACCGTTTGATCCACTTGGCGGTGAGATTGTAACGGCTCGGGTGAGCCAGCACCGCCAGCCCGCCTGCGGCGTGGATGGCCTCGATAGCCTCTCCCATCCCGGGCCACTCGGCGGGCACATAGCCCTTGTTGCCCCGGCTCAGGTACTTCTTGAACACCTTCTGCATATTGTCGGCCACCCCGCGCGCCACCAGCACCCGGGCAAAGTGGGCCCGGGTCACGGCGGCGTCACCGGCAAGCAGCTTGGCCTCTTCATAGGTGCCCGGGATGAGGCACTTCTCCAGACGACGCCCGATCTCCTCGGCGCGCGCCTCCCGGCGAGCCCGCTGCCCTGCCAGAAAGGCGAGCAACTGGGGATTTTTCTCGTCCACCCCGAGGGCCACGATGTGGATCTCGTGATGCTCCCACCCGGTGGAGATCTCCACCCCGCTCACCAGGCGCAGTGGCAGCTGGTCAGCCGAGATGGTCTGGCGCACCTCCTCAAGCCCGTCGAGGGTATCGTGGTCAGTGACCGCTAACACCTCCACCCCTTTTTCGGCGGCGCGGCGCACCAGGTCGGCGGGGCTCAGCACCCCGTCCGAGGCGGTGGTGTGGCAATGAAGATCGAATCTCATCGGCGTGTTTCGCTCTTGTTTGGGACCTGCCTGGAAAAGGCCGGCAAAAAAGCGACTTGACTTGGCCGCGGCTTTATCGTTTTCTGTAGGCACTTCATTGCAAACATCTTTTTACAGGACTCAATCTCATGCAAGCGACTTCCATCCTGACCATCTGGTGGTGGCACACTCCCTGACATGCGGGCGTGTGGTCGTTGCTGTACCTGTAATCTGACAGCAAGTTAAGAACCCAAAGAAAAAGCCCGCTGACCCCAGCGGGCTTTTTTATTATCCGGCAAATGGACCTGTGATGAAACCGACAATTCAGAGAAGCACACTGACATGGCGATGGCGATGGCGAACTCGCTGACGTGACCCGAACCCGACCCATTTTCAAGAGAGACAGCGCCATGACCATCGGTGACACACAACACATGCAAGGGAAGGCATTATGACAGGCAACAAGACCCGTTTGCCCCTGGGCGAATTCGATACCATCCGGCTCAATGCCCCCTATGTGACAGACCCCCTGGCACTCTATACCCGACTCTGCCAGGACAGACCCAACAACCTGCTGCTCGAATCGGTGGAGATCGACTCCAAGGCCGGCACCCAGAGCCTGCTGCTGGTGGACGCCTGCCTGCGCATCGAGTGCCGCGGCCGCGCCGTGCAGGTGCGCCCCCTCGGCGACAACGGCGCCGCCCTGCTGCGCCTGCTGGAGCAGCGCCTGCCCGCCGTCATCACCCAGACCCGGGTGGTGGACGAGCTGCACCTCGACTTCCCGGCGTCCGATCGGGAGCTTGACGAAGACAGCCGCCTCAAGGGCAGCAGCGTGCTGGACGTGCTGCGCACCCTGCAGCGGGAGCTGCAATGCCAGCAGGGCAAAGAGGCCCTCTTCATGGCGGGCAGCTTCGCCTACGACCTCATCGCCTCCTTTGAAGACTTGCCCGAGGTGCCAGAGGGGAGCAACGACTGCCCCGACTACTGCTTCTATGTGGCCGAGACCCTGATCACCATCGACCACATCAAGCAGAGCACCCAGTTGCTGGCCTGCCTGTTCGGCGGCGAAGAGGATGAGCAGCTGGACGCGCGCTACGCCCGCCTGACCGCTCGCCTCGAATCCTTCAAACAGGCCTGTCAGCAGCCGCTGCCTGCGCCACAGGGCACGGCGCCGCTGACCGGCGCCCTGGCCGTCGACAAGGGGGACAAGCAGTTCTGTGCCGAGGTCGAGAAGCTCAAGGGCTTCATCCGCCGTGGTGACATCTTCCAGGTGGTGCCGTCCCGCAGCTTCTCCCTCCCCTGCCCGGATCCCGTCGCCGCCTATCGCCGCCTCAAGCAGACCAACCCCAGCCCCTACATGTTCTACGTGCAGGACGAGGGCTTCACCCTGTTTGGCGCCTCCCCCGAGAGCGCGGTCAAGTTCTGCGCCAACAGCCGCCAGGTGGAGATGTACCCCATCGCCGGCACCCGCCGCCGTGGCCTCAACCCGGACGGCAGCATCAACCTGGATCTGGACGGCCGCATCGAGCTGGAACTGCGCCAGGACGAGAAAGAGGTGGCCGAGCACCTGATGCTGGTGGATCTGGGCCGCAACGACATCGCCCGCATCTCCGCCCCCGGCACCCGCTACGTCAAGGATCTGCTGAAAGTGGATCGCTACAGCCACGTCATGCACCTGGTCTCCCGGGTGGTGGGCACCCTTCGCGCCGACCTTGACGCCCTGCACGCCTACCAGGCCTGCATGAACATGGGCACCCTGACCGGTGCCCCCAAGCTGCGCGCCAGCGAGCTTATCCGCATGGTGGAAGGCAAGCGTCGCGGCAGCTACGGCGGCGCCGTGGGTTACCTGAACGGCGCAGGGGAGATGGACACCTGCATCGTCATCCGCTCCGCCTTCGTGAAAGAGGGGGTCGCCCATGTCCAGGCCGGCGCCGGGGTGGTCTATGACTCCAAACCCCAGGCCGAGGCGGACGAGACCCGCGCCAAGGCGGCGGCCGTGCTGGCCGCCATCGCTGCCAGCCATGGCACCTCCCTGCAGGCCCTCAGCGCCCAGCAGGAACAACACAGGGACGTGAGCCATGACTAACATCTTCCTGCTCGACAACGTCGACTCGTTCACTTACAACGCTTTGGCCGACCAGTTCCGCACTTCGAAGGAGCAGTCCCATGACTAATATCTTCCTGCTCGACAACTTCGACTCGTTTACCTACAACCTCGTCGACCAGTTCCGCACCCTGGGCTACCCGGTGCGCATCTACCGCAACAGCCTGCCGGCTAGCCGCATCATGCAGGAGATTGACGCCTGCGAAGGGGACGCCGTGCTGGTGCTCTCCCCGGGGCCGGGCGCACCCCATGAGGCGGGCTGCCTCATCGATCTCATCAAGCTGGCCCGTGGCCGGGTGCCCATCCTCGGCATCTGCCTCGGTCATCAGGCCCTGTGCGAAGCCTACGGCGGCACCGTCGGGGCGGCGGGGGAAATCGTCCACGGCAAGCGCTCCCTCATCGAGCACAACGGCCATGGCGCCTTCGCGGGGCTGCCGAGCCCCTTGCCGGTGGCCCGCTACCACTCCCTGGTGGCCACCTATGTGCCACAAGAGTTGCAGGTGATTGCCCACTATCAGGGCATGCCCATGGCCATCGAGCAGCGTGACGAGCGGGTGCTGGGCTTCCAGTTCCACCCGGAATCCATCATGACCAGCGAAGGGGCCCGTCTGCTCACCCAGGCCCTCGCCCATGTCACCCGTCCAGAAAGCCACGTGCGGTAAGGAAGAGACCATGCATCAACATCTCAACACCCTCTATCAGGGTCAGTCTCTCACCCGCGACGCCGCCCGCGATGCCTTCGGCCAGGTGGTTCGTGGTGAAGTGGATCCCATCGTGCTCGCGAGCCTTTTGACCGCCCTCAAGATCAAGGGGGAGACCCCGGAGGAGATCGCCGGCGCCGCCGAAGCGCTCTTGGCCGAAGCCCGCGACTTCCCGCGCCCGGACTATGCCTTCTGCGACATCGTCGGCACCGGAGGGGACGGCCTCAACACCATCAACGTCTCCACCACCTCGGCCCTGGTGGCCGCCGCCTGCGGCCTGAAAGTGGCCAAGCACGGCAACCGCTCGGTCTCGAGCAAGTCGGGGTCGAGCGATCTGCTCGATAAAATGGGCATCAAGCTCGACATGAGCCCGGCCCAGGCCCGCCGCTGCCTGGACGAGCTCGGGGTCTGCTTCCTGTTCGCCCCCCAGTACCACGCCGGGGTGCGCCACGCCATGCCGGTGCGCCAGGCCCTCAAGACCCGCACCCTGTTCAACGTGCTGGGGCCGCTCATCAACCCCGCTCGCCCCAGCTTCCAGCTGATGGGGGTCTATGCCCCCGAGCTGGTGCGCCCCATCGCCGAAACCCTGCTGGCACTCGGCCTGAAAACCGGTATGGTGGTGCACGGCGCCGGTCTCGACGAGATTGCCATCCACGGCCCGACCCAGGTGGCGGAGATCCGCGACGGCGAAATTCGCGAGTACTTGCTCACCCCGGCGGACTTTGGCCTCGACACCTACCCGGTCAGCGCCATCCAGGGCGGTGAGCCCGAGGAGAACCGCGCCATCACCGCCGCCATCCTGGAAGGGCGCGGCAGCCCGGCCCACAACGCCGCCATCGCCGCCAACGTGGCGCCGCTCCTGGTCATGGCGGGCGAGGCCCCGGACTTTCGGCAGGCCGCCGCCCGGGTGCTGGCGGTGCTGGCAAGCGGCCAGGCCGCCCTCCTCGCCCGGGATCTCGCTACCCTGAGCCATCAGGAGGCATGATGTCAGCTACCACCACAGCGTGCCCCAGGGGCACTCACCCAGAACGCCCGACGGGCAACAGCCAGCTTCGCAAGGATAACGAGATGTCAGATGTCATTGCTCCCCACGCCTTTCTGAACATGGCCTCCATCAGCCAGACCATTCTCGGCAAGATCGTGGCGGCCAAGCAGGAGTGGGTCGCCGCCCGCAAGGAGAGCCAGCCCCTGGCGAGCTTCCAGGACGCGCTGACCCCGAGCGATCGGGATTTCGAGGGGGATCTGCGCCAAGGCTCCACCCGCTTCATTCTGGAGTGCAAGAAGGCCTCCCCCTCCAAGGGCTTGATCCGGAATGACTTCAGCCCGGAGGCCATCGCCGACATCTATGGCCACTACGCCACCGCCATCTCGGTGCTGACGGACGAGAAGTTCTTCCAGGGGGATTTCGCCTTCCTGCCCCGGGTACGGGGCCGCGTCCAGCAGCCGGTGCTCTGCAAGGACTTCATGATTGACCCCTATCAGGTCTATCTGGCCCGCCACTATCAGGCGGACGCCATCCTCTTGATGCTCTCGGTGCTCACCGACGAGGGGTATCGCGCCCTGTTTGCGGTCGCAAAAGAATTGGGCCTCGGGGTGCTCACCGAGGTGAGCAACGAGGAGGAGCTGACCCGCGCCATCGACCTCGGCGCCCCGGTGATTGGCATCAACAACCGGGATCTGCGGGATTTGAGCGTCGATCTTGCCCGCACTCAGCAGTTGGCGGCCAGGATCCCGGGGGATCGGGTGGTGATCAGCGAATCCGGCATCAACCACCGCGCCCAGGTGGCGGCCCTGCGCCACCACGCCAAGGGCTTCCTGGTGGGCTCTTCCCTGATGGCGGAGCCGGATCTGGAAGCCGCGGTGCGCAAGCTCGTGCTCGGCCAGAACAAGGTGTGCGGCCTGACCCGTCCCGAGGACGCCGCCGCCGCCCATCAGGCGGGAGCCGTGTTCGGCGGCCTCATCTTTGTGGCGAAAAGCCCGCGCTATGTGGACATTCCCGCCGCCCGCGCCGTGATGGCGGGTGCGCCGCTCTCTTACGTCGGGGTGTTTCGCAATGCCCAGCCCGCCACCATCGCCAAGACGGTGGATGCGCTGGGGCTCGCCGCCGTGCAACTGCACGGGGACGAAGACGCCGCCTATATCGAGACCCTGCGCCCCCTGCTGCCGGCGGGCTGCCAGATCTGGAAAGCGGTTGGAGTCACAAGTGGCGAGCCCCTGCCCGCCCTCGACTACCCGGCGGATCGCCTGCTGCTGGATACCAAAGTCGGCAGCCAGAGCGGCGGCACCGGCCAGGCGTTCGACTGGACCCTGCTGGCCCATCTCGATAAAGCCAGGCTGATGCTGGCGGGGGGCCTCAACCCCGACAACGCCCTCGAGGCCGCGCAAGTGGGCTGCCTCGGCCTTGATTTCAACTCCGGGGTGGAGAGTGCCCCGGGCAGGAAGGATGCCCACAAGCTGGCGGCTGCCTTTGGCGCCCTGCGCCAACTGTGAGCGCCCCCGTGACTCATTCAACGAATTAATGAACTGCGTTTGCCCATAAGCACAAGGAATAATGTATGACCCTGCTCAACCCGTTTTTCGGTGAATTTCGTCGATGACATGTATGTGCCGCAGCCATACGCCTCAGCCCGCCAAGGCTCATACCTGATCTCAATTGCAGAATGTAAAGGAAGATAACCATGACCCTGCTCAATCCGTTTTTTGGTGAATTTGGTGGCATGTATGTGCCCCAGATCCTCATCCCCGCCCTGCTCCAGCTGGAGAAGGCCTTCGTCGATGCCAAGGATGATCCGGCCTTCGTCGCCGAGTTTCAGGCACTCCTGACCGAGTACGCCGGTCGCCCGACCCCGCTCACCCTCACCCGCAATTTGACCAGGGGCACCAAGACCCGCCTCTACCTCAAGCGTGAAGATCTGCTGCACGGCGGCGCCCACAAGACCAACCAGGTGCTGGGTCAGGCCCTGCTCGCCAAGCGCATGGGCAAGCACGAGATCATCGCCGAGACCGGCGCCGGTCAGCACGGTGTGGCTACTGCGCTGGCCTGCGCCCTGCTCGGCCTGAAATGCCGGGTCTACATGGGTGCCAAGGATTGCGAGCGCCAGAAGCCGAACGTGTTTCGCATGAAGTTGATGGGCGCCACAGTAATACCGGTGCATTCAGGCTCATCCACCCTGAAGGATGCCTGCAACGAGGCGCTGCGGGACTGGGCTGCAAACTACGAGTCGGCCCACTACCTGCTCGGCACCGCCGCAGGCCCCCACCCCTTCCCCACCATCGTGCGGGAGTTCCAGAAGATGATAGGGGAAGAGGCCAAGGCCCAGTGCTTCGAGAAGGAGGAGCGGCTGCCCGATGCGGTGATTGCCTGCGTCGGCGGCGGGTCGAATGCCATCGGCATGTTCGCCGATTTTATCGATGAGCCTTCCGTGCGCCTGATCGGGGTCGAGCCGGGTGGTCACGGCATCGAAAGCGGCGAGCACGGTGCGCCGCTCGGTCACGGCAGCAAGGGGGTCTTCTTTGGCATGCACTCCTACCTGATGCAAGACAGCCAGGGCCAGATCCAGGAGTCCTACTCCGTCTCGGCGGGGCTCGACTTCCCCTCCGTCGGCCCCCAGCACGCCCATCTGGCCGCCATCGGCCGGGCAGAATATGTGTCCATCACAGACAAAGAGGCGCTGGATGCGTTCCAGGAACTGGCCCAATCGGAGGGGATTATTCCGGCACTGGAGTCCTCCCACGCCCTGGCCCATGCCCTGAAACTCGCCCGCAGCGAGCCTGAGAAAGAGCAGGTGCTGATCGTCAACCTCTCCGGCCGTGGCGACAAGGACATCTTCACCGTCGCCGACATCTTCGAAAAAGAAGGAATCCTGTCATGAATCGCTACGCACAACTCTTCTCCCGGTTAGCACAAGCCAAGCAGGGCGCCTTCGTCCCCTTCGTGATGCTGGGGGATCCTACCCCGGAATTATCGCTCGCCATCGTCGATGCCCTGGTCGAAGGGGGCGCCGATGCCCTGGAACTAGGCATTCCCTTCTCGGATCCGGTGGCTGACGGCCCCACCATCCAGGGGGCGGCCCTGCGCGCCTTTGCGAGCCACACCACCCCGGATGACTGCTTCGGTCTGCTCACCAAGATCCGCGCCAAGTATCCGGAGCTGCCCATTGGCCTCTTGGTCTACGCGAACCTGGTCTATGTGCGCAAGATTGACGGCTTCTACGAGAAGTGTCAGCAGGCGGGCGTGGACTCCGTGCTAGTAGCGGACGTGCCGGTGCAGATGTGCGAGCCCTACAAGGCCGCCGCCGACAAGTACGGCATCGACAGTATCTTTATCGCCCCGCCCAACGGCGACGCAGAGACCCTGAAAGCCGTGGCTGAACTGGGCTCAGGCTACACCTATCTGGTGAGCCGCGCCGGCGTCACCGGCGCCGAGACCAAGGCCGGCATGCCGGTGGAGGGGCTCATCAACTCCTTGCGCGAGTTCAAGGCGCCCCCCGCCCTGCTCGGCTTTGGCATCAGCGAACCAACCCAGGTGCGCGATGCCATCAAGGCTGGCGCCGCCGGTGCCATCTCGGGCTCTGCCGTGGTGAAGATCATCGAGACCCATCACCAGAACCCGGAGCATATGCTCACCCGCCTCAAGGAGTTTGTGGAAGGGATGAAGGCCGCGACCCGCCACCCCTGATCCTGATCCTGGGCCTGACTTGGTCCCACATCCCTGACCCTAACAAGGGAGCCCTAGCCGGCTCCCTTTTCTATTCCCTCGTTCTGCTCCCCGCATCTAGGTCCCCTCTCCCCTTGGAAGAGGGCTAGGGTGAAGGGAATTTCCCTACTATTTGCTAGCCCAACAGCCCACTGAAAGCAGCGGTTGCTCACTAATTGATTGAGCCAGTTCAGATTTCTATCAACATCCTCTTTCCATGTCTCAATCCGGCCCCTTAAAATAGCCAAACGACAATCCATCTCTCGGGAGAGTGCCATGGAAGCAATTGTTGCTATCTCACGGGTGAAAAGCAGCGGACTGGGGGCTGAAACTCAGGGGCGGTAGCCTCACCGACACTTGTTATCGCTGGCTCCTTAAGTTTTTCTTTATGCAGTGCTAATGATGACGTTAAAAGAGGAAGCCAAACGAATACTCATAAGTGTTTGGGACTGGTTTGTAACATTTTGATTCAATTTTATTTTTTTCGTGGTGACTATCAGGGTATAGCGGAGTTATATGGAAGGCTCTGCTATCGGATTAGTACCGCCTTCTATTTAATCACTGTTATGCATTGAAGGAATCGCTGTGGCTAATCGTAGCTATCTCTACTCAACAAACGTCATCCCGGGTTCGAGCGCAAAGGCCACCGGTCGAAAGCTAATTGGCATTTCGGAGTGGAACTACGATATACCATGAATCGCCCCGGCTTCTCTAGACACTTTTGAGCCGTTCGAAATATTGCTTTTCACACTCTACTGGCGATAGCCCATTGTTGAAACTGTGCCGACGCTTGGGGTTGTAAAACATTTCAATGTAATCGAACACATCCTGCCGGGCCTCCTCCCGATCTGCATAGGTTTTACGTCGGATCCGCTCGCGTTTGAGGAGTTGGAAGAAACTCTCCGCCACCGCGTTATCATGGCAATTGCCACGTCTGCTCATGCTGGCCTTGAGCCGGTGCTCCCGCAAAAAATCCTGCCAGTCATAGCTGCTAAACTGGCTCCCTTGGTCAGAATGAACCAGCACTTCCTGCTCGGGTCGCCGTCGCCACACTGCCATCAGTAACGCGCTGATGGCCAACTCTCGGTCGATCCGTGGCCCCATTGACCAACCAATGACTTGTCGTGAAAACAAATCCAATACCGCGGCCAGATAGAGCCAGCCTTCATGGGTTCGAATATAAGTGATGTCCGTTACCCAGACCTTATTTGGCTCAGTCACATCGAACTGGCGTTCAAGATGATTCGGTGCAACCACCGTTGGCCGGCCACCATAATGACCGGGACGGCGACGATAACCGGTTTGTGAACGCAAACCTTCATGACGCATTAATCGCGCCACCCGGTGTTTCCCACAGGTCTCGCCCATCTCTCGCAGGTCATCCCGGATCTTGCGATAGCCATAGACGCCCCCGCTTTCTAGCCAACATTGCTTGATCTGGCCCAGGAGGCGTTGGTCTTCAAGTGCGCGGGCAGATAAAGGCTGGTGCTGCCAGGCGTAATAACCGCTCGGGTGGACATTCATCATCCGACACAGTCGGCGGATGGGATGTGTGGACGCGTGCACCCGGATGAAGGCGTACCTTACCCTGACAGCTTGGCAAAGTACGCGGCGGCCTTTTTTAAGATATCTCGCTCATCGGTGACGCGGCGCAGTTCAGCCTTGAGGCGCCGAATTTCGGCTTGCTGGCTGGAGTCATGCTGTTGCTGCACGGCGGGCTGGCTGTAGCGCCTGATCCAGGCGTAAAGACTGTGGCTGGAAACACCAAGTCGCTCAGCGACCTCTGCCACTGGGTAATGGCGCTCAGTCACCTGCTTGACGGCGGCCAGTTTGAATTCTTCCGTGTAACGTTGCTGCTTGCTCATAACACCTCCTGATTGACCTCAGTTTGAGGCTCTTGAGGTGTCTAGGAAAGTAGGGGCGATTCA